>DKJZ01000017.1 GCA_002454975.1 Hylemonella sp. UBA6679 | reverse complement strand
ACTTTGGGTGGCCGCCGGGGCACAAACCATAAATGAGCAGCAACGGCCAGGTCAGACGGCTAAAGCTCTGCTGCAAGCCCCATAAAAATGAGGGAATCATGGTCAACAAAATTAAGATAACCAGGTGAATGTTGAGCTGCAGACCCAAGCGCTCATAGCCGCTAAAAAATAACGAACCAGCGATAAGACAAAAACATCCACCAGCCATGGTGAAAGGGTTGGACCAACGGCCCACATACATTTCTTGTAGTAGCAAACGGTAGAACCAAAGACCAACCAACACATTCAAGAAAACAGCATAGCTGGTGAAGATGTGGGCTTGGTTACTGCTTGTAAATATAAAAATACTGGCAATACCTGTGATGCCAATGGTCATACCAAACGAAGACAACTGGTAAAGAGCAAACACCAATGACACATGGTCTTTGAAGATCAGACCATGGATCAGTGCCAGGATAGCCAGTAACAAAATAGAGCCCGACACAAAACCAAACAACAAGAGTTCAGCCTCCCACATGCGAGAGAAGTCATGCTTATCAAGCAGCTCAAAGGTGATGAGCATGGAGCTTGTGCTGCTGATCCTGGCGTAGATGGGCCATTGTTGTTGGGTGGTGCTGCTCAACAACCAAAGGAATACGAAATTGTTCGCAGCAATTTCTCGCTCTGAAAAAGCTTGCTTATCCCCTACCCGTTTACGCGTGTACTGACCTTGATCGTCTGGTCGATAGAGCTGCACATCATCAAGATAAGGAGAGCCAATCCGAACTGCCACAGCCTCTGGCACACCACTCATGTTGAGAGGCACGGCCCTGACCCAAACGGCATCGTCAGTGAATCCCATCGCAAGATTGCCTCGAAACCGCTGCCAGCCCTGGGACTTTTGCACGTCCTCAAGGCCCAAGGCACGCGTGGGATCGCGCAAATATTCTTTGACAACAAAACCGCTGTCTGTGCCTTGCGAGTTGTAGGCATGCGCCCATGCCATACACAACAGACACGACAGGCCAACAAGCAGCCGTACCAGGCACGACCAACCCTCTTTGCTAAAGCGCTTTAAATTCAGGGAGGATTTGAGCAAATAGGCCATTCATGGCACTTTATCCTAAGGCGATATTGACCTTGACACTCAACGAGGTTTTGCAGATTCTTCTGCCGGGTCAACGTACACAGTTCCCCCGAACTTCAGAGCAGTGTGTTCACGTGATGACTGGAACAGTGGAAAGAACATCTGGTGGTACCAACGCTCAGCACCAAAGAGCTTGTCGTCAATCAGACCCACCCGCTCTGGGTAACGCCGCGTGATGTGGGCACTGCCAAAGATCAGATCCCAGATGAACAACAAATTACTGAAGTTGCCCTTGTAATGCCCCACCCCATCGGCGTTGGTGATAGCGTGGTGCGCCCAATGCGTGGCGGGGGTGGAAATCGTGCGTTCCAGCACCCACATGACAGGCCGCAGAGAGGGAATACGGTAAAGCGGTTCGTCCCAGCGCCAGGCGCAGTGGGCGCCAATGATGACGGCAAGCTTGCACACCACATACAAGGCATACACATAGCCCCCCACACCCAAGTACAACAAACAACCGGCGAACCACAAGCCAGGCATCATCAGGTAGTAAAAGAAATTGTTGCGGAAGGTCACTCGGATGCTCATGTATTGCGCCGAGTGATGCGCGCGATGGAGCGGCCACAGCAAGGGCGTGTGCGAGAGGCGGTGCCACCAGTACTGCGTGAGGTCGTCCGCCAAAATCAACACACCCACCATGGCCCACCAAGGCCAGTCTGACAGCACCCCCTTGTAAGCGGGTGCCAACCAGTTGCCCAGCTTGCTCGTCACCAGAATCGCCAAAGGCTGGGTGATGGCCAAAAGACTCAAGAACATCAAGAGCTCGAGCTTGGTGTCGTTGGCCGTGGCATGTACGGTTTTTTAGTACCGCCGACTGATGAACTCCATGAGGGCAAAGCCCACGATCAACGTCAACACAAGGATGTTTTGAACCTGATTTGCGTGCATGTTGTCACCTTTCGATGACAACAATCTAAGTCGTTTAGCCACCCCAAGTCAGAGGGTAAACCCATGCTCATCTGCATGGGAAGCGTGCATAACGAGGCTTATAAGTCCGCGGCGAACGCCGTTTGCACCAGCATGGCTGCGGCCAGGTCCTCCAACGCGGTGCCCACCGACTTGAACACCGTGCGCTCTTGGGCATGCGCACGGCCCGGGTGTTGGCCACGACACAGGGCGGCCAAATCAGCCCTGACATCTTGCGCGGTGATCACGCCACTGGCCAGGGGCCCGAGCAAATCGCCACTTTTCTTGAGGGCCTCGGGTGTATCGACAAACACAGACGCGCCAGCAAAACAAGCGTCATCGGCCTCGCGCATGGCCGGGGTAAAACTGCCAATCAAATCCAGGTGCGCGCCTGGCTGCAACCACGCACCTTGCACCAGGGGCGCCGTGGCAAGCGTGGCGCAACTCACCATGTCAGCCGCCTGCACGGCAGCTGGGAGGTCTGTGACAGCCTGCGCGTGGAAGTCCTGCGCCTGCCAGAGCTTGGCCAAAGCTTGCGCCTCATCCGCCCGGCGCGCCCACACCGAAACTTGCTGCAGATCGCGCACAGCGCCATAGGCCTGCGGCACATACGCGGCCACGCGCCCAGCGCCCACCACCAAAAGGTGGCGTGCATCTGCGCGGGCCAAGTAAGAGGCTGCCAACGCCGATGCGGCTGCTGTGCGCCTGAGCGTCAATTCGTCACCATCCATCACGCACAAAGGCACGCCTGTGACCGCGTCTTGCAACAGGTAAGTGGCGTGCAAACCGGGCAAACCCCGCGCGGCATTGGCTGGCGTCATGTTGATGACCTTGACGCCATACAAGCCCCCCACCACCCAAGCCGGCATGAGCATGGTGGTCAACACCTCACCACCCGGTGTGGCAATGGGCAGGATTTGACGGGCAGGCACCTCGCAGCCCAGCGCAAAACGCTCGCGCAAGGCGGCAATGAGGGCGTCAAAGGGCAAAGCCTGGGCAATGGCAGCAGCGTTGAGAAAGCGCATGGGGGCCTTCCAAGAAAAATAGATTCATCATAAAACGCAAGGCCACCCAAGCGATGCCTGCCCTCAAGCGTGATGAGCACCCCATGCACAAACATTGAGACTCCAGGTGCACCTTTTGGGTGGCGCAGCTACCCCCACTTTGGTGCACATGGCTGCACTTTGTGCGGCACGCATGGCCAGATCGCACAGTTGGTTGCACGGTGAGCAACATACGAGGTGGCAAGCTGGTACAGCTTCTACACACACAGCATTGGCACGAAGTTTGCTGATACGCCATTGGTACGTAACTTGTTTCGATTCCCTCATTTTGAAAGGTTGAAGACATGACTAAGCCACTGATTGGCCAAGACACATCTGTTAGCTCAGACAAGCCCGCATCCGCACGACGCCAGTTGCTCAAATTGGGCGTGTTGGGCGCCACGGCAGCAGCCGTTGCCAAGCCTGCGTTTTCTCAAGTCGCGCCAAATGTTCGTTGGCGCTTGGCATCGAGCTTTCCCAAGAGCTTGGACACCATTTACGGGGGCGCCGAGGTGTTGGCCAAGCGCTTGAGCGAAATCACGGGTGGCAAGTTTCAAATCAGCGTGCACGCTGCTGGTGAACTGATGCCCGCCTTTGGTGTGGTGGACGCCTTGCAAACAGGCTCCGTTGAATGTGCGCACACCGCGTCTTACTACTTTGTGGGCAAAAACCGAGCCTTCGGTTTTGAAACCACCTTGCCCTTTGGCCTGAACCAGCGCCAACAAAACGCCTGGATGTATTACGGCGGCGGCATGCAGCTGGTGCGCGATTTCCTGCGTGACTACAACATCGTCAACTTCCCGGGCGGCAACACCGGCGTGCAAATGGGCGGTTGGTTCAAAAAAGAGATCAAAACCCTGGCCGACCTAAAGGGCATGAAAATGCGCATCCCAGGCATTGGCGGCGAGATCATGTCCAAGCTGGGCGCGGTGCCTCAACAGATTCCCGGTGGCGAAATTTACCAAGCGCTTGAAAAAGGCACCATCGACGGCGCAGAGTGGGTCGGCCCGTATGACGATGAAAAACTGGGCCTGTACAAAGTGGCCAGCCACTACTACTACCCTGGCTGGTGGGAGAGCAACTCCATGTACTCGTTCTATGTGAACGCCAAAGCTTGGGAAGCGTTGCCTAAAGAGTACCAAGCTGCATTCGCCGCAGCGGCGGCTGAAGCCAACATCGACATGATGGCCGAGTACGACTTCAAAAACCCCACGGCCTTGAAGCGCTTGGTGGGCAATGGTGTGAAGCTGCACGCCTACAGCACCGACATCATGAAGGCCGCACAAACGGCAGCCTTTGAGTTCTACGCTGAAGAGTCTGAAAAGAACCCGGCCTTCCGCAAAATTTACGAGCCCTGGCGCAAGTTCCGCTCGGACATTTTGGTGTGGCACCGGTTTGCTGAACACACCTACAGCAACTTCGTTTTCAACAACCCCGTCAAGTGACGCAACCGTGAGCCACGAGCTCACCGAGCAAAAAAAAGCACCCAGATTTCTGGGTGCTTTTTTAATTTGGAGGCGCGGGCCGGAGTCGAACCGACCTACACGGATTTGCAATCCGGTGCATAACCGCTTTGCTACCGCGCCGTGAAAAAAGGGAAGCATGAGCTTCCCTTTTTTAAAACTGGAGCGGGAAAAGAGTCTCGAACTCTCGACCTCAACCTTGGCAAGGTTGCGCTCTACCAACTGAGCTATTCCCGCGTTTCAAGCCTCAAATTATATAACGAAAATTCGCCAATTTGAGGCTGGCTTGTAAAAAATTTCAGTGTTTGATGTCGCCAGCCACTGCCACCTGTGAAGCGGGCGCTGACACAGCTGCAGCAGCCACCTCTTCATCGGTCAAAGGCGTGGGCTTGCGCTCGAGCGCAATTTCCAAGACTTTGTCGATCCAACGCACGGGGACAATCTCCAAACCGCTTTTGACGTTGTCGGGGATGTCTTGCAGGTCTTTGGCATTTTCTTCAGGGATCAGCACTGTTTTGATGCCACCACGCAAAGCGGCCAAAAGCTTTTCTTTCAAGCCGCCAATCGCCGTGACCTCACCGCGCAGGGTGATCTCTCCCGTCATGGCCACATCGCCACGCACCGGAATGCCCGTGAGCGCCGACACAAACGCCGTGGTCATGGCCGCGCCAGCACTTGGGCCGTCTTTGGGGGTGGCGCCGTCGGGCACGTGGATGTGCACGTCTTTCTTCTCGAAATAGTGGTCAGGAATACCCAGCATGCGTGAGCGGCTGCGCACCACCGTGCGTGCGGCTTCCACCGACTCTTTCATCACATCGCCCAGCGAACCCGTGCGGGTGATGACGCCTTTGCCGGGCATGAGCGCAGCCTCGATGGTGAGCAAATCGCCCCCCACCTCGGTCCAGGCCAAACCAACCACTTGACCAATCTGGTTTTGTTGCTCGGCGCGTCCGTAGCTGAATTTGCGCACGCCCAGGTAGTCGTTGAGGTTGTCGGGCTGCACTTCCACCGTGGGCTTCATGGTGCCCAGTTGCAAACCTTTGACCACCTTGCGGCAGATTTTGGAGAGCTCGCGCTCTAGAGAACGCACACCAGCTTCGCGGGTGTAGTAACGCACCACGTCGCGCACGGCGGGCTCAGTCACCAGCAATTCGCCCTCTTTGAGGCCGTTGTTCTTGATCTGCTTGGGCAGCAAATAACGCTGCGCAATGTTGACCTTTTCGTCCTCGGTGTAGCCCGAGAGGCGAATCACTTCCATGCGATCAAGCAAGGCCGGAGGGATGTTCATGGAGTTGGAGGTGGCCACAAACATCACGTCGCTGAGGTCAAAGTCAACCTCCACGTAGTGGTCGGCAAACTTGTTGTTTTGCTCAGGGTCGAGCACCTCCAGCAGCGCGCTGGACGGGTCACCACGGAAGTCCGTGCCAAGCTTGTCGATTTCATCGAGCAAGAACAGAGGGTTGCGCGTGCCCACTTTGGAGAGCGACTGCAGCACCTTGCCAGGCATGGCACCAATGTAGGTGCGGCGGTGCCCGCGGATTTCGGCCTCATCACGCATGCCACCCAAGGCCATGCGCACATACTTGCGCCCCGTGGCTTTGGCAATGGATTGCCCCAACGAGGTTTTACCCACACCAGGTGGGCCCACTAAACAAAGGATGGGGGCCTTGAGTTTGTCCACGCGCTGTTGCACAGCAAGGTATTCCAAGATGCGGTCTTTGACCTTGTCCAGGCCAAAGTGGTCTTCGTTGAGCACCTGCTCAGCGTTGGCCAGGTTGTGTTTGATCTTGGTTTTGTTGGCCCAAGGCAGGGCAATCAAGGCGTCGATGTAGTTGCGCACCACCGTGGCCTCGGCCGACATGGGCGACATCAGCTTGAGCTTTTTGAGCTCGCCCTCGGCCTTTTTCAAAGCCTCTTTGGGCATCTTGGCGGCTTTGATCTTTTTCTCGATCTCTTCGATGTCCGCGCCCTCTTCGCCCTCGCCCAGCTCTTTTTGGATGGCCTTGACCTGCTCGTTCAAATAAAAGTCGCGCTGGTTCTTTTCCATCTGGCGCTTGACGCGGCCACGGATGCGTTTGTCAACGTTGAGGATGTCGACCTCGCGCTCGATCTGCTCGTACAGGTTTTCCAGGCGCTCTTTGACGCCGGAGATGGCCAGCACCATTTGCTTGTTCTCGAGTTTGAGCGGCAGGTGGGCAGCAATGGTGTCAGCCAAACGGCCGGCGTCATCAATGCTGGCAATCGAGGTCAAGATCTCGGGCGGGATTTTTTTGTTGAGTTTGACGTACTGGTCAAACTGCTGCATGACCGCGCGGCGCAAGGCCTCGACCTCACTGGCCGCGTCGCTGGCAACCTCTTCCTCGGTGGGCACCAGCGGCGTCACGTTGGCGGTGAAGTGTTGCTCGCCCTCTTCAATTTTGTTGACGTTGGCGCGCTGTTGGCCTTCAACCAGCACCTTCACAGTGCCGTCGGGCAATTTCAGCATTTGCAAAATGGTGGAAACGCAGCCCACATCGAACATGTCGGAGACTTGCGGCTCGTCTTTGGCAGCGGCTTTTTGCGCCACCAGCATGATGCGGCGCTCGGCCTCCATCGCGGCCTCCAAGGCCTTGATGCTTTTGGGTCGGCCCACAAACAGTGGGATCACCATATGGGGAAAGATCACCACATCGCGCAAAGGCAGCAATGGGAGTTCAAGGGGGGTGGCAGGCAGGGTGGGATGTCCGGACATGGTTGGCCTTCTGGTTACCCGTTAAATATGGAGAGCATCACAGGATTTTCAATCCTGTAAGAGGCAAAATCTGCCCGCTTTGATGGTCATCAAAGCAGAATATGACCGCAGGCAGTGGTATCAAGCTTTTTTGGCCGCCTCGCGGTACACCATCAAAGGTGGTTTGTTTTCGTCGATGGTGGACTCTTCGATCACCACGCGCTCAACGTTGCGGCTGTTGGGCAGCTCAAACATGGTGTCGATGAGTGCGTGCTCCAAAATCGAACGCAAGCCACGTGCGCCAGTTTTGCGCGCCAGCGCCTTGCGGGCAATGGCTTTGAGGGCGCCGGGGCGAATCTCAAGCTCCACACCTTCCATGCCCAAGAGCTTGCCGTATTGCTTGACCAGCGCGTTCTTGGGCTCGGTCAGAATTTGCACCATCGCATCTTCGCTGAGCTCGGCCAAGGTCGCCACCACGGGCATGCGGCCAACGAGTTCGGGAATCAAACCAAACTTGATGAGGTCTTCAGGCTCGATCTCTTTGAACACCTCGCTGAGCGAGCGCTCTTTCTTGCTCTTGACCGCCGCACCAAAACCAATGCCCGAAGACTCGGTGCGGTTGTTCACCACTTTTTCAAGGCCAGCAAAGGCGCCACCGCAAATAAAGAGAATGTTGGTGGTGTCGATCTGGATGAAATCTTGGTTGGGGTGCTTGCGCCCGCCTTGCGGGGGCACGCTGGCTTGCGTGCCTTCAATGAGCTTGAGCAAAGCCTGCTGCACGCCCTCACCCGACACATCGCGGGTGATGGAAGGGTTGTCAGATTTGCGCGAGATTTTGTCGATCTCGTCGATGTACACAATGCCGCGCTGGGCCTTGTCGACTTCGTAGTTGCAGCTTTGAAGCAGCTTTTGAATGATGTTCTCAACGTCCTCACCCACATAACCGGCTTCGGTCAGGGTGGTGGCATCAGCCATCACAAAAGGCACATTGAGTTGGCGCGCCAGGGTTTGGGCCAGCAGCGTTTTACCAGAGCCGGTGGGGCCAATGAGCAAGATGTTGCTCTTGGCCAGCTCCACGTCGTCTTTCTTGGCTTTTTCTTTGTGGGCCAGGCGCTTGTAATGGTTGTAGACCGCGACCGCCAATGAGCGTTTGGCCGCTTCCTGGCCAATCACGTAGTTGTCCAGGTTGGCTTTGATGTCGGCCGGCGTGGGCAAATCGCCCTTGATGTCTTTGGCATCGGTCTCTGTGGTGGCGGGCAACTCATCGCGGATGATTTCGTTGCACAGCTCAATGCACTCGTCGCACACAAAGACTGAGGGGCCCGCGATGAGTTTCTTCACCTCGTGCTGACTCTTGCCGCAGAAAGAGCAGTACAGGGTTTTTTCGCTCGAAGAGCCTTTTTTCTCGGCCATGGAGGGTGTGCCTTTGACAGTGTTATCGCAATATTACAACCAAGCGGGGCAGCTGGCGCCCCACTTTATGCAGCCTTTGTGTGCGGCCTTCACGGACGCTTGGCAATGACTTGATCGACCAAACCGTACTCTTTGGCCTCGTCGGCCGAGAGGTAGTAGTCACGCTCGGTGTCACGTTCGATTTTCTCCAGGGGCTGGCCAGTGCGCTCAGCCAAGATTTTGTTGAGCTGCTCACGGGTTTTGAGAATTTCGCGGGCGTGAATCTCAATTTCGGTGGCCTGGCCCTGGGTGCCGCCCAAAGGCTGGTGAATCATGACCTTGGAGTTGGGCAGCGAAAAACGCTTGCCCTTGGCACCAGCAGCCAGCAAAAACGCGCCCATGCTGGCAGCCATGCCAGTGCACAGGGTGGACACATCGGGCTTGATGAAGTTCATGGTGTCATAAATCGCCATGCCCGCGCTCACCGAGCCGCCGGGTGAGTTGATGTAGAAAGAAATGTCTTTGTCGGGGTTCTCGCTCTCGAGAAACAGCAACTGCGCCACCACCAAGTTGGCGGTTTGGTCGTTGACGGGGCCCACCAGAAAAATCACACGCTCTTTGAGCAGGCGCGAGTAGATGTCGTACGAACGCTCACCGCGGCCGGACTGCTCAATGACCATGGGAACCATGCCCAAGGCCTGGGTGTCGAGGGGGCTGTGGGCGCTCATGCCGGCGTTATAGGGGGCGCTGTTGCGGAAATTCATGAAAACTCCTAAGGGGTATCTCGCTACTTTAGCGAATTCGGGAGGCCCTTTTCACCAGCGGGCCTCCAAAAGCAATTGGGGCTTGTTGCCAAGACATCAAGTCTGGCACAAGCCCCTGCTTGATCAAGCCTTGAGTTTAGGCCGATTGGCCCATCAACTCGTCGAAAGACAGCGCTTTTTCAGTGACTTTGGCCTGAGCCAGCACAAAGTTGGTGACGTTGTTTTCTATCACCACAGCCTCAACCTCAGCCAAACGGCGGTTGTCGCTGTTGTACCAACGCACCACATCAGCGGGCTTCTCGTAGCTGGCAGCCAGCTCGTCGATGTGCGCCTTGATTTGGTCGGCTGTGGCCTGCAGGTTGTTGGCCTTGACCAACTCTGCCACCACCAGACCCAAACGCACACGGCGCTCGGCTTGAGGGCGGAACAGCTCTTCAGGGATCGGGGCCTTGTCAGCATCTTTGATGCCGCGTGCCTTGAGGTCAGCGCGGGCGCCTTCGGCCATGCGGTCGAGTTCGGCTTGCACGGTGGCCTTGGGCAGGTCGAGCTCGGCCTTGGCCACGAGCGCGTCCATCACGGCTTGCTTGTTGCGACCCAGCACACGGGCAGAGACCTCGCGCTCGAGGTTTTTCTTGATGTCGGCGCGCAGGGCTTCCACGGTGCCTTCGGTGATGCCCAACGACTTGGCCAGGTCTGCATTGACATCGGGCAGGTTGGCAACTTCAATCTTGTGAACCGTGACCAAGAAGTCAGCCGTTTTGCCCGCCACGTCTTTGCCGTGGTAATCGGCAGGGAAAGCCAGCGGGAAGGTGGTGCTTTCGCCAGTTTTCATGCCGCGCACAGCGTCTTCAAACTCTTTGAGCATCTGGCCTTCGCCCACCAAGAACTGGAAGCCTTCGGCTTTGCCACCTTCAAACGGCTCGCCATCAATCTTGCCTTCGAAGTCAACCGTCACACGGTCGCCATCGGCAGCGGCTTCAGCCGCAGGGCGCTGGGCGAAGGTGCGGCGCTGCTTGCGCAGGATGTCAAGGGTCTTGTCGATGGCCGATTCGCTCACCTCGGTGCTGACTTTTTCAACTTCAGCGGTGGCGAGGTCGCCAATTTTGACTTCGGGGAACACCTCAAACACCGCATCGAAGGTCACTTGGCCCTCTGGGGCGCCTTCTTTTTCGGTGATTTTGGGTTGGCCAGCCACGCGCAGCTGCGCTTCGTTGGCGGCCACAGCAAACGCCTCGCCCACCTTGTCGTTGAGCACTTCGTAATGGACGGAGTAGCCATAACGCTGGGCCACCACGTTCATGGGCACTTTACCGGGACGAAAACCGTCCATCTTCACGGTACGGGCCAAGCGCTTGAGGCGGGAATCGACTTCAGACTGGATGGTATTGAGAGGCAAAGCCAAGGTGATCTTGCGCTCGAGCTTTTCCAGGGTTTCTACGGTAACGGCCATGACAGATGCACTCCTAACAAATAACCCGCCATTGTAACTGAGGGGTCTGTGTCGGAACGCGTCATCAGGCCATGAGTTTTTCCTCAAACCGCACGATGTCGTCTTCGCCCAGGTAGTTGCCCGACTGGATTTCAATCAACACACAGGGCGTTTTACCCGGGTTGTAAAGCCGGTGCTTCTGCCCGGCCGAGATATAAGCACTTCTGTTGGGGCTCATCACAATGTCTTGGTCGCCCGTGGCAATGTGGGTCATGCCGCTGACCACCACCCAATGCTCGCTGCGGTGCTGGTGCAGCTGCAGGCTCATGCTCGCGCCAGGGGCAATCTCCAAGCGCTTGATTTTGAAGCCGGGGCTTTCATGGATCAGCTGCTCCTTGCCCCATGGGGTGACCTGCACCTGAGCCGCTTGGTAGGCCAAGCCTTGGGCCTGCACTTGGGCCAGCAAACCTTGCAAATCTTTCGCTTGCGACTTGTCGGCCACCAAAATGGCCTGGGGGGTGTCCACCACCAGCAGGTTGTTCAAGCCCACCGCGCCAATCAAACGACCTTGGCTTTGAATGATGCAGTTGGTGCTGCCCTGCACCAGCACGGCGCCTTGGGTCCGGTTGCCTTGCGCGTCGGGTGGCGTGAGGTCACCCAAGGTGGCCCACTGGTCGATGTCAGACCACCCCATGTCACACGTCACCAGCGCCATCTGGCGGGTTGTCTCCATCAAGGCTTTTTCAATGGACAAGCCCGGTACATGCTGGAAAGCCTGCACATCGAGCTGCACCTGAGAAAAACCCTGCTCTGTAAAAGTCCGTGAGGTTCGCAAACAAGCCTGCACATCAAGCAACAAGCCCGGCGCATGGGCTTGGAGCTCGCGCAAAAACGCACCAGCGCTGAAGGCGTAAATGCCTGTGTTCCACACGTAGCGCCCGCTGGCAATCAAGGCATGGGCTTGCTCGAAGCCGGGCTTTTCAATGAAACCAGCCACCCGTTGGTCTTTGATTTCAATGTAGCCATAGCGTGTTTGGGCACTGGTGGGGGGCGCTCCCAAGGCGGCAATTTTTCCTTGAGCTGCCAAAGACAAAGCCTGCGCAACAGCCGCCTCAAAAACCGCTTGCTGCTCAATCAAATGGTCGGCAGGCAGCACCAGCATCATGGCTTGCTCGCCATGCACCTGCGCCACTTGCAAGGCAGCAGCACACAAAGCCGCCGCAGTGCCGCGGCTCACAGGCTCGAGCACAAAAGATGTGCCCATGCCCTCGCGCTTGATCTCGCGGTACTCATCTTCCGAGCTGAAAAAAAGCTCGCGGTTGGTGACCGTGAGCACCTCTTGAACGCCAGGGAGCTGCTGCGCGCGCGCAAAAGCCTTTTGCAACAGGCTTTGCCCGTCGCTCAAACGGATGAAAGCTTTGGGCTGGTGGTCGCCCGCGCGAGACCACAAACGAAATTCAGGGTCGCCACTGAGGATGGTCGGAATCAAGGTCATGGCAGTCAGTTTAGAAGTCTCAAAAACGCCCGGGGGCATGAAAAACGTGAGAATTGCCCCGCATTTAGGGCTGCCGCTCAAAGGTCTTGCCGTTCCAGACGCCAAAGCCGTAGCCACGGGCGCGCAGTCGGTCGATCAAGCCGGGCAAGGCCTGTGCGGTGTGGCCATGGATGTCGTGCAGCAGCACCACCCCGCTGCCCACAGCCTCCACGCCCTTGAGGGTCACGTTGATCAGGTTGTCGGGCGTTTGTGGCTGCCAGTCTTGCGGGTCCACGTTCCAAAACAGCGGGTAGAGCATGGCGTCTTCCACGGCCAAGAGTGTTTTGTAGTCCACATCGCCATAAGGTGGTCGAAAGAAAAACGTGCGCCCGGGCAACTGACGCGCAGCCGCATCAATGAAGTCTGCTGCTTCACGAATTTGCCGTGTGGCGGCCTCAAACGACAAGGTCGATAAGCGCGGGTGTGAGTAGGTGTGGTTGGCCACCAGATGGCCTTCGCGCAAGAGCCGCTGCTCAATGGCCAAGCTGGTTTTGACATTTTCTTGGCCAATGAAGTTGCCATCCAGAATCGAGCCCAGTTGAAAGAACATGGCTTTGACACCCTTGTCGCGCAAGGTGTCGAGGATGGCGGGCGTGTGCTGCGGGTGCGGTCCATCATCAAAGGTCAAGACCACGGTTTTAGGCGGCAAAACCACCTCCACACCGGCGAGCATGTGGCGCATCTCGCGGTTGCGCGGGTCTTTGTCGAAATGCGTCATCGCCCGCTCCCAACGCTGCACCACCTCGGGCAAGTGCAAGTCTTTGAAACGTGCAGCGTCCATGGCATTTCGCCCGGTGATGAGTTCGGGGCGCGCCTGCAGCAAAGCCACTGCGGTTTGTGACTGACGGCGCGCAGCCACCAACCTGTCTTGCAGGTTGTAACCACTGAGCTCTTTTTGGATGTAGAGCTCCTCAAGCACCCGGTAAAACGCCATGCTTTGCGGGTCTTGCGCAAACACCGTTTCAAGATGCTTAAAGAACAGGTTCATCGGCTCGATCTGGCTGCTAAAGCCAAAAGCCGCCATGTCCACGGCCAAGCGGTGCGACTCCAACTTGTGCAAGAGATCCACAAAACCCGCCAAGGTTTTGAGACGCTGATCTTTGGGCCTGGACGCGTGGGCCGCCAGCAAAAAATGGTGTTCGCGCTGGTACTGCCAAAGCAGATCAATTTTGTACGTGACCGAAGCCAGCTCATTTCGGACCAACGCCCGAGGCGCTCCCGTTTGAGAATGGGTGTGCTGCGCGTAGATCGGCAAACCCAAGGCGCTGCACGCAAGCAGCACAGGCAACGCCCACAGGCGCACACCTTGAACAACATGACACAGATTCATCGATCAAACCTCAAGCAAACGGCTCCGCGTGCAGGCCGTTGTGGGACCTTCTGGCCTCGCGGCATCGCCAAGATTTTCCTGCTGTGGGCCTTGGTCTTAAGCCCACAAATAGGGGGCGCCAGCGGTGCATCTCAGCTCTGGGGCTACGCCGCCTGGTGGTTGCCGCAGGGCTGGCAAAGCGTGCCCTTGCAGCAACTCGATCGGCTGGTTTTTTTTCAAATTGAAATCGACGAACAGGGCCGCCTCGACAAGCGTCACGGCTGGCCTGAAGGCTGGGGTGAGCTCATTGCGCAAAGCCGCCAACATGGCTTGCCCCTGGACCTGGGCTTGTCGCTGCTCGACCTGCCCACCTTCAACCGTTTGTTTGAAAACCAAGCTGCCATCGATCGCCTCATGGCACAGACCCAAGAACTCCTGGCCCACCCGGCTGTGGCGGGTGTGCACATCGACGTGGAGGTTCATGTCAACGAAGGGGTGACGCCGCAGGCCATTGCTGGCTTCAAAGCCTGGCTCATCGCCTTGGCCTCGCACATGCACCAGGGCAGCAAGCCGCGTCAGCTCTCGGTTTTTTTACCTGCCGGCGATTACGCGCTCATCTACGACGCGCCTACCCTGAGCCACGTCGACAAAGTCGTGCTGCAAGGCTATGACGTGCATTACAAGGGCGGCCCTAACGCTGGCCCGGTGGCCCCCTTGCGCGGCAACTACTTCACCAATTGGGAAAAGCTCCTGGCCATGAGCGATGCACTTCAGGTGCCGCGCCATAAGTTGGTGATGAGCTTTCCGCTGTACGGCTATGAATGGGATGTGCCCTCTTGCACGCGCTTTGGGGCGCACCAAGGCGAGAGCCGCTACACCGCCTTGCGCCCAGTCGACCCTGCCAAGCTGCCTGAATTTGCGGTGGATGTGCAAAGCCGCGTGGCCAGCCACGGCAGCCGCATGGACATGGAGAGCGGCTCGATGAGCTACATGTTTAAAAACGAGCAAGGTGGGTGTACTGTGGGCTGGTACGAGGGTGACGACAGCCTCTTGCTCAAAGCCACCTGGGCACGCTCACAGGGCTTGCTGGGCTTGGCGTTTTTTGCGCTGGGCTACGACCACGGCATCACGGTGCGTCGGCTCATGGCGCAAACACCACGGCGTTGATACGCCAGCGAGCCGGGCTCACACCGCTGACTGGCGGGCGCTGGCCTCAGGCTTGTAACGTGTGATGAACATCGGCTCGTAATGCGCGGGCTGACGCGGCGCTGGGCCGGCTTGCTTGAGCCCTGGGCGGCGCTTGTCACGCAAGCGAAACGCCATGTAAGCCGCCACCGCCACCAGCAAAGTCCCCAAAGTTGCCACCAAAATGATGGTGGCCAAAACAGACAAGAGTTCCATCAGAGTTTTCCTTCACGTTGCAATTTGCCCCACCCCATGGTGGTGCCGCGCCACTCTTCCAAAGTGGCAAACACTTTGGAGACATCAATGATGGTGATGTAGAAGGTACGAAACGCCAGCGAGTACCAAATCAGGCCAGCCTCCTCTTCCTCCACCACCACGCAATACGCTGCAGAAATCAGGTCCAGCACGGTGAGCTGCAGCCACCAAAAAAACAACAAAGACACCAGGCCGTAACTCAGGCCCAGGTACACAAAAAACACACTGCCCAACACTGTGGAGATGGGCCAGACCACGCCCTCAAACAGCATGTACCAAAGGATGAAGCAATTGATGCCCGCACGGCGCGGCTGCCACAACGCCCAGCGGTGCTTGCGGATGGCTTGCAAGATGCCACGTGTCCAGCGGTAACGCTGTTTGAGCAAATCAAGCAAGCGGCTGGGCGTTTCCACCATGGCAATCGCAGTGGGCTCGTAGGCCACGTGCCAGCCGCGCATGAGCAGCTTCAAGGTCAGGTCGCAGTCTTCAGCGTAGGTGTCGTGGTCGTAGCCACCCACCTCTTGCAACACCGATTTTCGAAACATCCCCAAGGGCCCGGGAATGATGCTGACCGAACGCACATAGCTCTGCGCCTTGCGTGCCATGGCCAGGCCTTCCACATACTCCAGGGCCTGAACGCGCGTCCATAAATTTTCACGGTTGAAGACCTTCACATTGCCCGCCACAGCGCCCATGCGTGGGTCGTCAAAGTGACGGATGCAAGCACGCAAGGTGTTGGGCGAGAGCTTGGTGTCGCCATCCATGTTGAGGATGAATTCGCCGCGCGCGTTCATCATGCCGGTGTTCAAGGCATCCGATTTGCCGCCGTTCTTTTTGGTGATCACCCGCACCGGAACCACACTGCTGCGTCGCGCGGCGGCCAGGGCTTTGTCGTAGGTGTCGTCGGTGGAGCCGTCGTCCACCACCAGCACCTCGTAGTTGGGGTAATCGAGCACCAGCAAAGAAGCAATGGCCGCTTCAATCACCGGGCCTTCGTTGTAGGCTGGCACCACCAGGCTGACCATGGGAAAGGTGGCGTCTTGGGGCTCAACGTGTTGCCGCTGCCCCGTGAGGTGCTCGAGGTGCTCCAGAAAGGAGTACAAGATCAGCAAGCCGTAGCGCACAAACAGCACGCCGATGAAGGCCAGCAAATACAAGCCCACAGCCTGCATCCATGTGTGCCCTGAAAACAAGTTCACGGCCTCGGCCGTGTTGTCTCGCACCATGCTGTAAGTCCAGCCGCTCAGTGCGATCACCAACAACAAGGCGATGGCGGCCGAGGCGTAGCGTTTGAAGCCCGCCATCACCAAAGCTTTTCAAGGTTGACGTTGACAAACGAAGCGCGGTAGGCCGCCTCGTCGCGTTGCGTCGAAATCAAAGTCGCGTTAAAGCCCAGGGCGTAGTCTGGGCTGAGCCAGCGCTTGCCCGCCAAAGTGGCGCTCCATGCGGTACCAGCGTCACCGTACACGCCACGCCCAGCCTGAGCCGAGGCGAGCAAGCTCCAGTCTTGGGTTTCCCAGTCTTGCGACACACCCACGCAGGCCAAGCCTGAACCAGTTGCTGGCGACCAGTAATCGCTGGTGTTAAAGCGCGCATTGCGGGTGTCGCTCACCACAAAGGTTTTGAAGCCCTGACCCAAGGGTCGCCATGCGGGGGTGAACTTGAGCTGCGAGGTCAGCACCGTGTTGCTGTCAGAGACGGCGTAGTAGTTGGCTTGCGCACTCAAGTCGCCAAGCTTGAAAGAAGCCACATGTTCCAGCCCCAAGCGGTTGGCGGTGTAGCGGTTGGCGAGCGACAAAGCACTGTAATTGAGCGCACCCCAGTTGAGGTGGCCCACATGCACATGCGTTGCGGGCTTGCCCAGCTGCAAACGCACGCCACCAAACAGACGGGTGTCGGGCTGGGTTTGTACCTCGAGTTGCAAGCGCGGGGCAAAACGCAAGTCCAGCGCCTCGTAGCGCACGCCCAAGCTGCGCTGCTGCGGGCGCGGCTGGGGCGCGGTGTCGGTGGTGGCGGCAATGCCCTGGGCCTCGATAGCCATCAGGCGTTGGCCGGTCTCGTTGCGCCAGCGGTGCATGGCATTGAGCTGGTCAAACACCAGGCCTTGGTTGTCGGTGGCGCGTGTCACACCCAGCGTGGTTGAAGGTCGCAAGGCGCGTGAGGCAATGCGCAAACCTTGCGCGGCCACAGGGCTGTCAGGGGCCTGGGCCAGCACCTGCTGGTAAGCAGGGGCTGCCAACTCGGGGCGACCCTCCCAACGGTAGGTGTTGGCCATGC
This sequence comes from Hylemonella sp. UBA6679, assembly GCA_002454975.1. Taxonomy (GTDB): domain Bacteria; phylum Pseudomonadota; class Gammaproteobacteria; order Burkholderiales; family Burkholderiaceae_C; genus Hylemonella. The sequence continues at coordinate 31,773 of DKJZ01000017.1, read as the reverse complement.
CCAGTCTGGCGGCTGCATCGTAAGGCGTGAAAAGCAGGCTTTGGAACTGCGCCCTCGCCGCCTCGCCCCGGCCGCTCCAAGACAAGGCACTGCCTAAGCGCCAGCGTTGCTCGTGTGTGAGGGCAACGCCACGCGCGATCAGGGCCAAGCCCTCGTCACCCGCTTGGCGGTAAGACTCGGCCAGAAACAGTTTGTCAAACGCAGCACTTTGTGGCGCAGGCGCTGGGCTGGGCTGGGTTGTGCCGGTGGCCACTGGCCGACCCGGCATTTGCCCGGGGTTGGCTGCCGTGAAATTTTTCAGCTCAAAAGGGGGACGTGCCGGCGCTGCAGGCGCGGTCTGCGGCAACAAATCCACATTGCGCACCGGTGCTGCCTGCACAAGCGGCGCACTGAGTGCCTGGCCTTTGCTGCCTGTGCCTTGGGCGCTTAAAGGGAAACGCAAAGGCGCGGTGCTCTGGCGTCCATTGGGCGCGGTCTCGGGCAGAGCAAACGCGGGGCCGGTGGGCGCAGGAAACATCGTGGCGAGTTGCCCAGCCATGCGCAAGTCCAAAGCCTTGCTTGCGGGCTCTGCGGCTGGCTGCTCTGGTGGGGGGGGCTGTTGGCAGCGTTTGCGCAAGCGCGGACCCGCCGAGCAAGACGGTCAAGCCCGTCATCAGCCAGCGAGGTGCAGACCTGTGCGCGCGCGTCATCGTCGGGGCTGCTCAGTGAGGCGGCTGGTGCAGCGGCTGAACCTTGAGCATTTTTTCCAGCAAGGCTGCGGTGTTGGGCTCAGCAAAGCGCTGGGGGGCCTGTGGCGCAGGCCAAGCGTCATGCATGGGATGGGCTTGCGCCAGGTGCGCTTGCTGCGCGTGGGCTTGCGGCATGTAGGACGACACCGGCATGTCGGATGCAGACGCTTCCCCACCAGACACATAGCGCCGTTCATCCACCAAACGCGACCAAGGATCGGGCTCGGTGGGGGCCACTGGGGCTGGCTGGTCTTGCCATGAGGCGGGCTGCAGCGAGGCTGCCCGTGCCGCATCATGGTGTGTGGGCTCTGGCACTTGATGCTGTGCCGGCACAACAGCAAGCGCAGGAACTACCATGGCTGAAGGCTCGGCAGCGGCCACAACCAGCACCGAGGGCTCTTGCTCGGGCTCGGGCAGGGGACGCGGCGCAGGCACCACGGCTTGCGGTTCTGGCGCAGGGGTTCTCACACCCATGTGCTCGGGCAAGTCGCTGGGGAAGTGGTAGCCCTGCACGGCTTGCGCAAGCTGGCGCGTGGCCTGCAAGATCGAGGCGTTGACTGACAACGCGGCAGGCTCGCCCAGCGCCTCACGCTGCACCGGACCGATGGCTTTGGACCACACCGTGGCCAAGCTTTCTTCAGGGCAACCGCAGAAAAAGAAGTAGCACTGGCGCCCATCGGTGGTGAACAAATCGCCCTGTCGGGTGATGTTGACCGCTCGCAACAAAGCCAACGCCTGGTCGGGGGATTTGAGCGTTGCGGTGACCAGGCTGGACGGCACATTGAGTTGGCTGAGCCGCTCCACCACCTGCTGCACCTCGTTGCAAAAGCTACCCGGGTGGGCATAGCCGCTGCGCGAAGGCGTGGTGACATTGAGCAAAGCTTTTTCAAAATCAATCGCCAAGTCGCGGCTGAACACCTGCCCTTGCAGCGACTCGAGCATGAGCAGCATGCGTGCCTCGGTCATGTCGCGGTGCAAAATCAAATTGGCACCCAGGCGCAACAAGAGCACCTCGTTGGCATAACGCAGCGAGGCGTCTTTTTCCACCACCACCAGCCGAGCGCGTCGCCCCAACGACAAACGCAAGGTGTGGATAGATTCAGCCAACTCACGCAAAGCCATGCCAGGCTTGAAGCACAGCAGCACGGTCGGGGTGGGCGTGCCCAAAGCCTCACGAAAAATCGCCATGACCGACTCGCAGCGCAGCCACTCGCCGGGCACCATGCGGCTCAGCGTCTCGAGGTGGGCATCCAGGTAGTAATGGTTTTTGCTCTCACCGTGCGTCTCAACACCAGCCTGCGCTTGCGCGACATTGTCTGCGCCGCCCACAGCCACCGCTTCGGGCTGCACCTGGTAGCGTCCGTTCTCCAAAATACGCAACTGAAAATTCTTACCCGCCACCGTGCCTGAGGGCGACTGCCAATACTCAAAGCGCAAGCTCAAGCCTGTGGGCTGCCCGCCAAGCCGAGCAATGCCGCGCAAACTGTCCATCAAGCCATTCAAGCAGGCCGCAGCGCCAGACACAGCCGCCACGCGCGTGAAAACCAGCAGGATCGTGATGTTCTGCGCGCGCGACCAATGGCAAAGCACCTCGGCCTGACCAGAGGCCAGGCTCATGTCATGCAGGCTGAGCAGGTCATCGGCCTGGTCCACCACCAACAGGCTGTCGCGCGGCAGGCCGAAATGCTCGAGCTCTTGCACAAAAGCTGGCGTGCCGTGACGGAAGATTTTTTTGGTGAAGTCGGTTTGCTGCTGAAAGACCTGCAAGCGCCCGGTCTCCACCGCTTGGGCGGTGTCGCGCAGGCCGAGCTGCTCGAGCCGCTCCAACCAAGGCTGGGGCGGTGTGGCCAAGAGCAAGTTGGTGATCAAGCCATGGTCGAGCGCACCGCTGAGGCTGCCAGCCAACAAGGGAAAGCGCGATGGGGGCGTGTCCACCACCAAGGCGTACACCCCGCCGCTGCTCAGTGCATCAATGGTCTGTGGCAGGTCCTGCACATGCAAGCACAGCCCTGGCACAGCGTTGTTTGGTAAACCCACAGCAGAAGACACAAGCATCCCGTTGTTGAACACATCAAAACAGGCCCATCTTCGCTGTGCTGCGGCCACTGAGCGACGCTCATGCAACCACCGGACACAGACTGAGCCGATTGGTAAAAATCATAGGTGGGATGCCGGCGCTGCTAAGGGCCGTAATAAGCCCGTGCGAGGGCTTAATTTGGTTCATCAGCCTGTTGCAGGCCAAAGTGTTGTGGTGCGACTGACTGGACTCGAACCAGCACATCCTTGCGGACGACAGGACCTAAACCTGTTGCGTCTACCAATTTCGCCACAGTCGCGTAGGTGCAACTGCGAAAGCTGCCCCTGAATTCTACCTTGCCCCAGCCCGCGTCATCCAAGAACAACGGGGGCAAAGGCCGGGCACTCAATTGGCCAAGGGCGCATGCCGCTTGACCTTGAACCAGGCGGCGTACATGGCCGGCAAGGCCAGCAAGGTCAGCACCGTGGCCACAATCAGACCGCCCATGATGGCCACAGCCATCGGGCCCCAAAAGACGCTGCGAGACAGCGGAATCATAGCCAGCACCGCCGCAGCTGCGGTCAGCACAATCGGGCGCAAACGCCGCACGGCCGACTCCACCACCGCGTCCCAGGCGGGCACGCCAGCGGCGCGGTCTTGCTCAATCTGGTCGATCAAAATCACCGAGTTGCGCTGGATCATGCCCATGAGCGCAATCACACCGAGCAAGGCCACAAAGCCAAAAGGCCGGTCCAGCACCAACAACGCGCCAGCCACACCGGCAATGCCCAGCGGGCCGGTGATGAACACCAGCAAAGCGCGGCTGAAGCTTTGCAACTGCAGCATCAAAAGGGTGAAGGTGATGAACAGCATGATGGGCATGCCCGCGGCAATGGATGCCGAGCCTTTGCTCGACTCTTCCAAGGCACCTGCGACCTCGATGCGGTAGCCCGTCATGCCAGCGGCGTGCCATTTGGCCTCCAGGGCTTTGAGCTCGGGCAACAGCGCCATGGTCACGGTCGCACCTTGGAGGCCTTCAACGATGTCGCTTTGCACGGTGATGGCGTAGTCGCGGTTCTCGCGCCACATCACGCCAGGCTCCCAAGTGAAAACCGGCTTGGCAATTTGCATGAGCGGAATGACCTTGCCCGAAGCTGTGGGCAGGTAGGCGTTGCCAATGTCGGTGATGGCTTGGCGCTCGTCTTTGGGTTGGCGCAGCACAATGTCGATGAGCTTGTCGCCCTCGCGGTACTGCCCCACCACGCCGCCGCTGAGGATGTTGCGCGAAGCCTGCGCGATCGACTGGCTGCTCACGCCCAGAGCACGTGCTTTGGCCTGGTCTACCTCCAAGCGGATGACCTTGATGGCCTCGTTCCAGTTGTCGTTCACGCCGCGGGTGTTGTCGTTGTCGCGCATGCGCGCCTTGACCTCATCGGCCCGTGCGCGCAAAACCGCCGGGTCAGCCCCCACCACCCGGAACTGCACCGGGTAAGGCACGGGCGGGCCGTTGGGCAGTAACTTCACCCGGCCACGCACCTCAGGAAACTCTTCTGCCAACAAGGCGGGGAGCTTGATGCGAAGGCTCTCGCGCACCTTCAGGTCTTTGGGCACGATGATGAACTGGCTCACATTGGTCTGCGGGAAGACCTGGTCGAGCGGCAGGTAAAAACGCGGCACGCCCGAGCCTACCCAGGTGCTGACCGTGTCCACACCGGTTTCGTGCAAAAAGCGTTGCTCCACCCGCTTGGCCAAGGCCTCGTTGTTGGCAAAAGCCGTGCCCTCTGGGAACCAAATGTCCACCAAAATTTCTGGTCGGCTGGAGTCTGGGAAAAACTGCTGCTGCACCTTGCCCATGCCCACAATACCCAGCGCAAAGGTGAGCACCGTGGCGCCAATGGTGATCCAGCGGTGCGCCACACACCAGTTCACCATCGCACGAAAGCGGTTGTAAAACGGGCTGTCAAACATCTCATGGGGCTGCGCATCAGAAGCACCGTGGCCGTGCACCTGCTCGAGTGCGGCCACCTGCGGCGGCGCTTTGAGCAAAAGCTTGCCCAGGTAAGGCACAAAGTAAACCGACACAAACCACGACAACACCAAGGCAATCACCGTGACGGCAAAGATGGCAAAGGTGTATTCGCCCGTGACCGATTTCGCAATGCCGATGGGCAAAAAGCCTGCCGCGGTGATGAGCGTGCCGGTCAACATGGGCATGGCCGTGATGTCATACGCAAAGGTGGCCGCACGCACTTTGTCGTAGCCCTCTTCCATCTTGCGCACCATCATCTCCACCGCAATGATGGCGTCGTCCACCAACAGACCCAGCGCGATGATGAGCGAGCCCAGCGAGATTTTGTGCAGGCCAATGTTCCAGTAGTTCATGGCCAAAAATGTGACGGCCAGCACCAGCGGAATGGTGATGCCCACCACCAGCCCCGGACGGATGTCGATGTAATAGCGGCGCCACAGCGGCTGCGTGCCCGCGCGCTTGTGAAAGCCCAGCGCAATGAAGCTCACGGCCAACACAATCACCACAGCCTCGATGAGCACGCTGACAAACTCATTGACCGACTTGGCCACAGCCTTGGGCTGGTCTTGCAGCTGCACCAAGACCACACCGGCAGGCAAACTGCGCTCAATGTTTGCTGAGGCCACTTTCAAAGACTTGCCCAGTGCAATGATGTCGCCGCCCTTGGCCATGGACACGCCCAGCGCAATCACCTCGCGGCCTTGGTGCCGCACCTTCACTTGGGGTGGGTCCATGTAGCCGCGCTTGATGTGCGCGATGTCGCCAAGCTTGAGTTGGCTGCCCGAAGCGCCTCGAATGGGCATGGCTGCCAGTTGCTCGGGCGAGTTGAACTGTCCTCCCACCCGCAGCTGCACCGCATCGAGCGGGGTTTGCAAAATACCGGCGGACTCCACCGCGTTTTGCTGCCCCAGCTGGGCCAGCACCTGGTTAAAGTCCAGCCCGAGCTGCGCCAAACGCTTTTGGGAAATTTCAATGAACAGCTTTTCGTCCTGCACCCCGAACAGCTCCACCTTGGCCACATCGTTGACGCGCAAGAGTTGCTGGCGCGCATCGTCGGCAAACCCCTTGAGCTCGGCGTAGCTGAAACCTTCGGCTTGCAGCGCGTAAATCACGCCGTAGACATCGCCAAAATCATCGTTGAAAAATGGCCCTTGCACGCCCATGGGCAGAGTGTGGCGCATGTCTGAAATTTTCTTGCGCACGGTGTACCAAACACCGGCCACCTCGCTGGCCTTGGAGGAGTCTTTGATCTGAAAAATGATCTGCGACTCGCCCGGCTTGGAGTAAGAACGAATTTTGTCGGCGTAAGGCACCTCTTGCAGGGTGCGCTCGAGCTTGTCGGTCACTTGCTCGGCCACCTGTTGGGCCGTGGCGCCCGGCCAGTAGGTGCGCACCACCATGGCGCGAAACGTGAAGGGCGGGTCTTCGTCTTGACCGAGCTGAAAGTACGAGGCCAGGCCCAGCACCATGAGCACCACCATCAGGTAGCGGGTCAGGGCTGGGTGATCCAGCGCCCATTTAGACAGGTTAAAGCGCGATGTTTGGCTCATGTGGGCCTCACTTCGCTGCTGGGGAGGACACGGGGGCAGTTGCGCTCACGGGGGCAGGCGCGTTTTTTTCGCGGTACAACACCACCTTTTGCCCAGGCGACAACACATGCACCCCGGCACTGACAACCTGCTGCCCAGGCTGCAAGCCAGCGGTGACGACCACCTCGTTGCCGTCAGCCGTGAGCACCTCCACCACCTGGGAAGACACGGTCATGTTGGCGGTATCAAGCACCCAAACCGCGGTGGCTGCGCCTTCTTGGCGCAAAGCACTGGTGGGCAGTTTGATCACAGGCGCCCCCACCTGCAAGTTGGCGCGAGCGCCCGTCTTGGGACTGAGCGTGACGGTAGCCCCCAAGGGCAGCCGAGCGTCGGGCAAGCTCACCTTGATGGGAAACGTGCGGGTTTGCGGGTCGGCACTGCCACCTACTTCGCTGACCTTGCCGGTCATGGTCGTGGCAGAACCCCACACGCGCACAGACATCTCGTCGCCGGTGCGCACGGTGTCAAGCTTGTCTTCGGGCAGCGCAAACAAGGCCACCCGCACGCCGTCATAAGCCAAGCGCAACACGGGTGTGCCAGCCGCCAAGACCTGCCCAGCTTCGGCGTCGATGGCGGTCACCACACCGGGGGCATCGGCCACCAAGCGGGTGTAGGCGCCCTGGTTGCGCTGGGTGACCAAGCTGGCTTGGGCCTGGTCGAGCTGGGCTTGGGCCAGTTTGAGGGCGTTGTCTCGGCGCTCAAACTCGGCCGCTGAAATGAAATTTTGGTCGCGCAAGTCTTTGTAGCGCTTGGCATCAGCGGCGGCCAAGTCGCGGTTGCTCAAGGCAGCGCGCACCTGCGCTTGGGCCGCGTCCAGGGCCAGCTGGTAATCCTGAATGTCGAGTTCAGCCAACACCTGTCCGGCTTTGACGCGCTCACCGTTGTCCACCAAGCGGCGCACCAGCTTGCCCGAGACGCGAAAACCCAGCCGGGCCTCAACGCCAGCCCGCACCTCGCCGGCGTACTCTGTCACGGCTTGCAGTTGGCTGCTGCCCACCGTCAGCACCCGCACCGAACGCACCGGCTCGGCCACAGGCTCGGGCTTGGAACACGCCGCCAAGGCCCCCACCAGACAGGCCGCAACACCGGTCATCACACAGAACCTCACACTGGCTCGGTACTGAGCTGGTGACGTATCGCTCAAAGGAGACAGGCGAGCGCCTGACAAGTGTCGCAACATGGGGAAATCCTGAGGAGAAAAAGAGAAGCCAGCACTAATGACCGGCTGGTTATTAAAAACCATAAACCCCCGCCCTGTCAAACCGCCTGGGCTTGCCCCCTCAGGCTGCAAGGGTGAGCGCGAGGCTTAATCGTCAGCCTTAGCCTGCGGGGCGTGCGATGCTGCGCTCGGGGTGCTTGGAGCCGCGGCAGGGCTTGTCGCGGGCGCGGGGTCTGGCATGAAGCACATTTTTTCGCCATCCCAGCGCTGACCGCACCAGCACAGCCCTTCGGCGTTGATGATGCAAGTGCCTGTGCCGCAGCAGCGTTCGTCGTCCATGGTGTGCCTTGTGGGTTGAGGGTGTAGGGTGGAGGGTGCGCTCAGCGCAAGGTGCGGTGGTTGGCTTGGTGGCGCTCGCCTGGGCGCATGCCGCTGGGCCGTTTGGCCGCGTGCTTGGTCACACGGCCGCGCATGCGTTCGCGCCACATCCGAAACGAGCTGGCTGTCATCAGTCGGCGCATGAGCATGACCACCGCCGACTCGTTCAAGCCAAACTGGTGGGCAATGGCTTCAAACGGCGTGCGGTCTTCCCACGCCATCTCGATGATGCGGGAGAGATCGGCCGGGCTGAGTTCGCCGGGAGGTGAAGGTTCGGACATGCTGAGATTTTGCGGCAAAAGACCACGTTGCACCCTGCGCTGGCGGCATAACCCCGGCACAGCGCGGGTCGGGCCAAGCCATCGAGCACAATGCGGGGCATGAGCAAACCGCCCGCAACACGGTCCCCCACACAGCCAGACACACAGCCACTCGGGCAGCCAGAATTTCAGCAAGACGCACCGCCCGTGACGCATTACGAGAACTTTCCAGTCGCGTCCTTATTGTGCCCCCCGGCCTTGCGCGCGCCCATTGCTGCGCTCTACCACTTTGCCCGCACCGCCGACGACTTGGCCGACGAAGGCGATGCCAGCCCCGAGCAACGCTTAGCCGACTTGGCCGCCTACGCCCATGACCTCCAATCTGGCGTGCCCTCGGCGCGCTGGGAAGCGGTGTTTGCGCCTTTGCGCGGGGTGATCAAGACCCACGCCCTGCCCTTGTCGCTGCTGCTGGATTTGCTGGATGCGTTTGCCCAAGACGTGCGCAAAACCGCAGCCGCCCAGGGCTATGCCACCCAAGACGAGTTGCTGGACTACTGCCGCCGATCGGCCAACCCCGTGGGCCGTTTGCTGCTGCACCTTTACGGGGTGGCAGACCAGGCCTCGCTGCACAGGAGCGACGACATTTGCACCGCCTTGCAACTCATCAACTTCTGGCAAGACCTGAGCGTGGACATCCCGCGCGGGCGGCACTACCTCAGCGACCAGGCCTGCGCCGCGCATGGCGCCCTGCGGCAAGACATCCAAAGCTTGAGGCTGACCCCAGCGGTTCAACAACTCCTGCAGGCCCAGGCCAAGGAGGCGCGCGCGCGCATGCTGCGCGGTGCGCCCTTGGTAAAGCGCATCCCAGGGCGCGCAGGCTGGGAACTGCGGCTGGTGGTGCAAGGGGGTTTGAGGATTCTGGACAAAATCGAGGCGCTGCAGGGCCACAACCTCACACAGCGGCCACGCATCCGCGCGTGGGACGCGCCCCTGATGTTGCTGCGCGCCGCCCTGATGTAGCCCCTGGCTCGTGGGAGAATCCGGCGCATGACACCCCAAGCGTACGTACAAGACAAGGCCGCGTCCTCAGGCAGCAGCTTTTATTACGCCTTTTTGTTTTTACCCCCGCAGCGGCGCGCGGCCATCACCGCGTTTTACGCGTTTTGCCGCGAGGTGGACGACGTGGTCGATGAAACCAGCGACATGGGCGTGGCCCAAACCAAACTGGCCTGGTGGCAAACCGAGGTGCACAAAGCCTTTGGCGGCAACCCAAGCCACCCCGTCATGCTGGCCCTGATGCCTTTGGCGGCCGAGCATCACATCCAAGAGCACCACCTGCAAGCCGTGATCGAAGGCTGCCAAATGGACCTGGGTCAAACCCGTTACCTGGATTTTGCCGGCCTGCAACGCTACTGCCACTTGGTCGCGGGCGTTGTGGGCGAGGTGGCGGCCAATATTTTTGGCCAAACCGAGGCACAAACCACCGCCTACGCGCACAAACTTGGGCTGGCTTTTCAGCTCACCAACATCATCCGCGACGTGGGCGAAGACGCGCTGCGCGGTCGCATTTACCTGCCCATCGACGAGCTGCAGCGGTTTGATGTGAAGGCCCACGAGCTGATCAAGCGCGAATACTCACCGCGCTTTACCGAACTCATGCGCTTTCAAGCGCAACGCGCCCACGCGCTGTACGACGAAGCCTTTGCCCTGCTGCCCGCGGTAGACCGGCGCGCCCAAAAACCTGGCCTGATGATGGCCAGCATCTACCGCACGCTGCTGCGAGAAATCGAACGCGACAACTTCCAGGTGCTGCACCAGCGCGTGAGCCTCACGCCCCTGCGCAAACTTTGGTTGGCCTGGAAGATGCAGGCCCTGGGCCGGCTGTGAAAGTTGCCGTCATTGGGGCGGGCTGGGCCGGTGTCAGCGCAGCGCTGCAAGCCTGCCAAGACGGCCACCACGTCACCCTCTTTGAAGCAGCGCGCACACCCGGGGGGCGGGCACGGGCTTTATCGGTGCCAGTGTCGGTGCCAGTACCACAAGCCGATTCGCTGAACGCTCAGCTACAGGCACCTTGGCTGCTCGACAACGGGCAGCACATCCTCATTGGCGCTTACAGCCACACCCTGGCACTCATGCAAACGCTGGGCATCGACCCCCACCAAGCCTTGCTGCGTTTGCCCCTCACCCTGCTCTACCCCGATGGCACCGGCCTGCGCTGCCCCGACCTCAGTGGGCGCACCCGCCGCTGGCTGGGCATGCAAGGCGCCGCCCAGCTTGAAATTGCGTGGGGCCTGTGCCGCCTGCCCTGGTCGTGGGCAGACAAATGGGCGCTGCTGCGCCGCGCGCTGCGCTGGCAGCAGGCGGGCTTCTCCTGCGCGCACGGCACCACCGTGGCGCAGATTTGCCAAGGCCTGCCGCAGCGGGCCATGCGCGAATTCATCGAGCCGCTGTGTGTCTCGGCCCTCAACACCGAAGCCTCGCAAGCCTGCGCACAGGTGTTTTTGCGGGTGCTGCAAGACGCCTTGACCGGCGCAGCACCTGCGCCATCCAAGCAGGGCGCCGCCAACGAGCCCAGCAGCGACTTCAGCCCTGGCCACCTGCTGCTGCCACGCACCGATCTGGGCGCGCTCTTGCCCCAGCCAGCTTTGCGTGCCTTGAAAGAAGCCGGCGCGGAGCTGCACATGGGCCAACGCGCCACCGTGCAGCACCATGCGCAAGGCTGGCTGGTGAGCAGCGCAGCTGCGCCACAAGGCGAGGTGTTTGAGGCCGTGATTTTGGCAACTTCAGCGTCTGATGCGGCCTCAGCCCTTGCTGGTGCTGATCAAAACGCTCCTGAATCCGTAGCAATTAGCCTCCAAGCTTGGCTCAACACCACCCGCGCGCTGCACCACACCGCCATTGCCACGGTGTACGCCCACAGCCCAGGGGCGCGGCTGCACCAGCCCATGGTGGCGCTGCACAGCAGCGCAGCCTTTCCCGCGCAATTTGTGTTTGACCGCGGTTGGCTCCAACCCAACCAAGCTGGCCTGCTGGCCTTTGTGGTGAGCGCCAGCCAAGGTGACCGGCGCACCCTGCAAGACCAAGTGCTGGCGCAAGCGCAGGCCCAACTTGGCTTGCAACTCACGCCGGTCATCACCGTGGTGGAAAAACGCGCCACCTTTGCCTGCACCCCCGCGCTGCAACGCCCCAGCGCGCAGATTGCCCCTGGCCTGCTGGCTTGTGGGGACTACACTCAAGGCCCCTACCCGGCCACCCTGGAAGGCTCGGTACGCAGCGGCTTGCGCGCAGCGGCGCTGCTGGGATAAGCACACGTTTTTCGAGGTGAACCCATGAAACTGACTTTGCGTGTCTTGGCTGTGCTGCTGGCCCTCTTGGCCTTGGCCGCTGCCGGACTGACCTGGCATGTGCGCAGCAAACTTCCCCAGCGCAGTGGCACCTTGACGCTTAGCCACCTGCAAGGGCCGGTGAGTGTGGCCTTTGATGAGCGAGGTGTGCCCCACATTCAGGCCACCAACGAGACCGACCTCTACCGCGCCCTGGGCTACGTCCACGCGCAAGACCGTTTGTTTCAAATGGAGCTGGTGCGCCGCTTGGCCAATGGCGAGCTGGCAGAGATCCTTGGCCCGAAGTTGCTCGACACCGACAAACTGTTTCGCACCTTGGGGCTGCGGGAGCATGCGCGCAAAACCGTGCAAAGCCTGCCCCCGCAAAGCCCAGCCTTGCAAGCGCTGCAGGCCTACCTGGACGGCGTGAACCAGTTTCAAGCGCGTGGCCCCAAGCCGCTGGAGTTTGACATTTTGGGCATCGCACCCCGCCCCTTCACCCCCGAAGACACCTTGGCCGTGAGTGGCTACCTGGCCTACAGTTTTGCTGCGGCCTTTCGCACCGAACCCGTGCTCAGCCAGGTGCGCGACCAGCTGGGCGCCGCCTACCTCAAGGTGTTTGACCTGGACTGGCATGAACACGGCGTGCTTGAGCCCAGCAGCGCCACACCCGTGCCACAAGCCAACGCTGCTGCACGCGCCAGCAGTGGCTTGGCCGCAGCCGACTGGCACGGCCTGCAGCACCTGGCCCGCGTGAGCCACGACGCCCTGGCGCTGGGCGGTGTGCCCCTGCTCGAAGGCAGCAACGCCTGGGCGATTTCGGGCAAGCGCACGGCCTCAGGCAAACCGCTGCTGGCGGGCGACCCGCACATCGGCTTTAGCCTGCCGGCCGTCTGGTATGAGGCGCATCTGCAAAGCCCGGGGTTTGAGCTGTATGGCTACTTTCAGTCGCTCAACCCGCTGGCCTTGTTGGGCCACAACAAGGACTTTGCCTGGTCGCTCACCATGTTCCAAAACGACGACCTGGACTTGATCATTGAAAAAGTGAACCCGGCCAACCCCAAAGAGGTGTGGTTCAAAGGCACCTGGGTGGCGCTGGAAGAAAGCACCCAGACCATCGCGGTCAAAGGCGAAGCGCCCCACACCCTGGTGCTGCAACGCAGCCCACACGGCCCGCTGATCAACCCGGCCTTTGCCCAGAGCCTGGGCACCACCCCTGTGGCCATGTGGTGGGCGTTTTTAGAAACCGACAACCCGGTGCTTGAAGCCTTTTACGAACTCAACCGGGCCGACACCCTGGCCAAGGCCCGTACCGCAGCGAGCAAAATTCACGCACCGGGCCTCAATGTGGTGTGGGCCAACGCGGCTGGCGACATCGCTTGGTGGGCTGCAGCCCTGATCCCGCAGCGCCCAGCCCATGTGAACCCGGCGATGATGCTCAATGGCGCCACCGACGAGGCCGACAAACCCGGCTTTGAGCCCTTTGCCAGCAACCCGCAAGAAGAAAACCCCGCGCGCGGCTACATCGTCTCAGCCAACCACCAACCTCTGTCAGCGCAAGCCGTGGCCGGTTACTTCAACCTGCCTGACCGCGGCAGGCGCCTCAACGACCTGCTCAAGCCCGAGGGTGTGGCCTGGAACACCGAGCGCAGCCAGGCCCTGCAACTCGACAACCGCTTTGACTACCCGGCGCGCGTGCTCCAACCCATCATTGGAGACTTGCAAGTGGCTGCCAACACCGACGAGGGGCGCGCCGCCCTCAAGCTGCTCGCCAACTGGAACGGCGACCACAGCACCGACAGCGTGGCTGCCACGGTGTTCAACCAACTGGTTTACGAACTGCTGCACGCCGCCATGGCCGATGAACTCGGCAGCGATGCCTTTGCCAACCTGCTGCGCACCCGCGCGGTGGACCACGCCCTGCCCCGCCTGAGCCAAGACGCAGATTCACCGTGGTGGGACCAGCGCAGCACCCCAGCCAAGGAAAGCCGTCAAGACACCGTGGCCCTGGCTTGGCGCAACACCCTGGCCCACCTCAAGAGCGAGCTGGGCAGCAACATGTCCACCTGGACCTGGGGCCGCGCCCACACCCTGACGCACAAACACCCGCTGGGCCAGCAAAAGCCGCTGGACAAGGTGTTCAACATGGGGCCCTTTGCCGCACCAGGCGGGCATGAAACACCCAACAACCTGTCGCACGTGATCGGACCAGCGCCCTGGGCCGTGACCTACGGCCCCTCCACCCGCCGCGTGGTGGACCTGGCCAACCCCGGTCTGGCCCGGGGCATCAACCCGGTGGGGCAAAGCGGTGTGTGGGGCGATGCGCACTACGCCGACCAGGCCCAGGCCTACATGGCCGGCGCGAGCATGCCGCAGTGGCTCGGTGCCGATGTGGCGCGCAACACACGCAGCACGCTGGTGCTGAGTCCGCGCTGAACCACGTGTTGGTTAAGCAGCCCAAGGCCGGCAAGATTCAGAGCCAAATCTGGTCTCAAGCCACGTCTTTTCTTGCTCAGTTGCTATTGATTGTCTAGCACTTGGCACAAATGCGCCATGTCGCGCACCGTCACATGCGGCTGGGGGGGGTACGTCCAGTCTTTGTCGTGGCGGTTGACCCAGGCGGTTTGCATGCCGGCGTCCAAGGCACCCAGCACATCCAGGGCTGCGTCATCGCCCACATGCAAGACCTCGTGGGGCGCCACCCCTGCAGCTTGCGCACCCGCATGAAAAATGTCGACGTCAGGCTTGCCTGAGCCGAAATCTTGCGCACTCAAACCCGCCTTGAAAAAACGCCCAATGCCCACCTGGTGCACATCGGCATTACCGTTCGAGACCGCCACCACCGGGTAACGTGCGCTGAGCCAAGTCAAAGCCGCCAGGCTGTCCTCGTACAGGTCAACCCGCATGCGCTCGCTGATAAACACCTGGTAGGCGCCTTCCACCAAAGCGGTGTCTTCGCCGGCACGACCCAGCCCAAGTCGGATGACTTCGCGCCTGAGGGTGCCCAGGTCATGCCCAATGTCGGGGCGGGCCGCCTGCACGGCTTGGCGCAAGGCCAGGCGCTGCGCGGGGTCGGCAAACACCTGGGCGGTGAGGGGTGCACGCGGTGTTAACCACGCGCTCATGGCGGCCTCGGCCCGGTGGATCACTGGGGCCACGGGCCACAAAGTGTCGTCCAAATCCAGGGTAATGGCCTTGATGTTTCGAATGTCCAGCATAGGTGCGAGAGAATAGCGCATGGCTTTTAATTCCGAACCCTCGTTTTCACACGGTCAAGCGCCCAAAACAGCGGTGATCTTGTGCAACCTAGGCACGCCCGACGCCCCCACAGCCTCGGCGCTGCGCACCTACCTGGCTGAGTTTTTGGGCGACCACCGCGTGGTGGAGATTCCCAAACCCATCTGGTGGCTGATTCTGCACGGCATCATTTTGCGGGTCCGCCCGGCCAAATCAGCCGCCAAATACGCCAGCATTTGGCTGCCCGAAGGCTCGCCCCTGAAGGTTTGGACCGAGCGCCAAGCCCAGGCCTTGCAAACCTACCTGCAGGCCCAAGGCCACCATGTGACTGTGCGCTACGCCATGCGCTACGGCTCGCAATCCATCCCCAGCCAGATGGACGAGCTCAAGGCCGAAGGTGTGACCCGTGTGCTGGTGCTGCCGGCCTACCCCCAGTACTCGGCCACCACCACAGCCAGCTTGTTTGATGCCTTCTACACCTGGGCGCGCAAGGTGCGCTTGATCCCAGAGCTGCGCTTTGTCAACAAGTACCACGACCACCCGGGCTACATCGCTGCGCTGGCCAAGACCATCCGCGCGCATTGGGCCGAGCATGGCCAGCCCGAGAAATTGGTGATGAGTTTTCACGGCGTGCCCGAGCGCACCTTGCAGCTGGGCGACCCCTACCACTGCGAATGCCTCAAAACCGCACGCTTGCTGGCCCAGGCCTTGGGCCTGGAGAAACACCAGTACAAGGCGACTTTTCAGTCGCGCTTTGGCAAGGCCAAGTGGCTTGAGCCCTACACCGAGCCCAGCTTGATTGAGATGGCCAAAGATGGCGTCAAGCGCGTGGACGTGGTGTGCCCCGGCTTTACCAGCGATTGCCTGGAAACCCTGGAAGAAATTGCCCAAGAAGCCAAAGAGGCTTTTCTCGAGCATGGCGGCGAGGTGTTTCACTACCTACCTTGCCTCAATGACGACCCCGATTGGGTTCAAGCGCTGGGCGACATCGCCGTCAAGCACATGGGTGGCTGGGAGCTCGTGCCCGCTGATGCCCAAGCGCTGCAGGCCTCGCGTCAAGCTGCCTTGGCCTTGGGCGCCAAGGATTGAATCAGGGCGAATGGATGTCTGAGTCAGGCTTTTAACTAAGCCTTTAACTAAGGCCATTAACCAAGCCCTTAAACAGCTCAGAGCCCAGGCCCCCATTGACCACACCGCTACCATTTTAAGAGCACATGCTGTCTGTACGTATCGACAAGTGGTTGTGGGCGGCGCGGTTCTACAAAACCCGCTCATTGGCGGTGGACGACATCAGCAAGGGTCGGGTGCAGGTCAACGGCGCGGTGGTCAAGCCCTCACGCGAGGTGCGCGCTGGCGACAGTGTGCGTCTGCGTCAAGGCCACACCGAGCGCACCGTGCAAGTGCTGGGCGTGAGCGAATCGCGCGGGCCCGCACCGGTGGCGCAGCAGCTGTACGCAGAAACACCCGAGAGTATCAAGGCGCGAGAAGCGGCAGCCGAGCAACGCCGCGTGGCCGCTGAACCGGCCCACAGCATGGAACATGGCCGCCCGACCAAACGTGACCGGCGCGCACAAAACGTTTGGAACAACGCTTGGAACGAACGCTGGAGCGCCTCGCTGGATTGAACGCCCAGTCAGTGCCGCGGCGTTTGCTTGCGCGAGACGCGGTTGGCAATGGCCCAGCGGTGCACCTCAGAGGGGCCGTCATAAATGCGAAACGCACGCAGCTCTTTGAAGATTTTTTCCACCACCGTGACATCGGTCACGCCCGAGCCACCCAGCACCTGCACGCAGCGATCCACCACTTGGTAGAGCTGCTCCGACACAAACACCTTGGCCATGCTGGACTCGTGGCGAGCGTGCTCGCCTTTGTCTAAGCGCCAAGCCACATCCAAAATCGCCAAGCGGCACATGTGCATGGCAATTTCGTTGTCGGCCAGCATGAAGCCCACGCCCTCGTGCTCGATGAGGGGCTTGCCAAAACCGGTGCGCTGCGCGGCATAGGCAGCGGCAATGTCGTGCGCGCGCTGGGCCGCGCCAAGCCAACGCATGCAGTGCGTCAAGCGCGCTGGCGCCAAGCGAATTTGCGCGTATTTCAAGCCCTGCCCCACCTCGCCAATCACATCGTCTTGGTGCACCCGCAGGTTCTCAATTTTGATGTGGCCATGCCCGCCGGTGAAGCTCGAGTCGATGGTGTTCATGATGCGCTCGATGCGAAAACCAGCCTGCGGCAGCCGCGCAAAGAACATGGTGGGGCCCAGCTCTTGGGCGCCATCAAACGCACGCGCCATGATGATGGTGAAACCCGCGTTTTCTGCCCCCGTGATCAGCCATTTTTCGCCGTTGATCACGTAATGGTCGCCTTGCTTGTCGGCCCGCGTGGCGAGCTGGCCAGGGTCTGCGCCAGCGCCAGGCTTGGGCTCGGTCATGGCAAAACAAGAACGCACCTGGGCCGTGGCCAGGGGGCGCAGGTATTGCTCTTTTTGGGCCTCGTTGGCCACCAGCTCGAGCATGTGCATGTTGCCCTCATCGGGCGCGGCGCAATGCATGGCAATGGGGCCAAGCATGGAGTAACCCGCAGCCTCAAACACAATGGCGCGCTGCACATGGCTCAGGCCCAAGCCACCGTAATGTGGCGATACATGGGGTGCGAGCAAGCCAGCGTCGCGGGCCAGGGAATTGAGCTCCACGCGAAGCGCGTCGCTGGGGCCGTGCGAGCTCAGGCGAGCGTCTTGCTCGTAGGGGATGATGTGCTCGCGAACAAAAGCACGTGTGCGGTCGCGCAGGGCTATGTCGGCCGGGGCCAGGGTGAAATCGATCATCGGAGTTCCTTGGTGTGCAACCAGTTTAGTCAGCGCCGCCTGCCCTGCTTGTCGCCAGCTTGTCAGGCCCTGATAGCGTGGGGTTGTTCAAGTGCTCGCCAGCAGCGGCACGCCGGGTGTGTGTAGCCAACGGCCCGCCCTGTTTTGGGCCATCACATCCACCCCCCAATGCGCAGCACTTGCCAGCAAGTTTTGCGGTGGCAACATGAAAAACACCTTGGTTAACGCGTCGGCTGTGGCTGCGCTGTGGGCCAGCACCGTGATGCGCGACCACAGGGTAGGCGAATAACCAGTGCGCGGATCCAAGATGTGGTGATATCGCCCGTCAGCTGAAAAGCGGGTTTGGTCGTCGCTGGAGGTGGCGACGCAGCGACCATCAGCTGCGATGGCAGGGCTGCCCTTTTCAGGCGCCAATTGCAAACGCCAAGGCCCATCCGGGCTTTGCCCCATCATGCTGGTTTCGCCGGTGTCGAGCAGAGCATGCACGATGCCGTGGGCCTGCAGCGCGGCTTTGGCGCGGTCGGCCGCGTATCCTTGAGCCACGCCGTTCAAGCTCAGGGCCACGCCTGCAGCCAGATGGACATCGTTGTATACCAAGTGCACGCCACGCCAATTCACCCGGGAACGCGCTTGGGCGATGTGTGATTTCCAAGCAGCGCTCAGGGGCACATCTTCTTGTGCCCAGGCCGACCAGGCTTGCCACAGCGGCTGGGTGGTGGCATCAAACACGCCCTGGCTGACCTGCGCGATGTGCGCGCTCAGGCCCAACACCTCACGCAGCGCAGGCGAAGCTGCCCGCAAACGCCCGCTGCGATTGAGGCGACTGAGTTCACTGTGCGGGTCAAACAAGCTCATGCTGCCCTCCACCTCACGCACGGCTGCCACCGCAGCATGCAAAGCCGCGTCCAGCTGCGTCAGATGCGGATGACCTGCGCGCAGGCGCAAGGTGGTGCCCAAGCCCTCAAAGATCACCTCGCGCCAATGTAAAACTTCGGTCTGTTTGGCTAACCAAGTGGCGCCCGCACACCCCCCAAGTACACCCAGACCCATGCGTAAATGTTGGCGACGGTTGATCATGCGCGGCCCTGGACGTTCAAACTCGAGCCAGCATGGGCAGGGCTCAAAGCAATTGGAATAACGCGGCCTTTGCGCTCGCGTATCAAGGGCAGGCAGCGGTGGTCGTCCTGGTGGATGGAGACGCAATCGAGGCACTGAAAACACTCGCTGTAATCGACATGGCCCGAGGGCGCGATGGCTTGAAATTCACAGGCATGGCGGCAAGTTTGGCAGGGTGTGCCGCAAGCCTCTCGCCGTGGTATCCACTGCCAGCGCTGCAACACATTCACCGCCGCCAAAGCTGCGCCCAGCGGGCAGATGTAGCGGCAATAACCGCGGTACACCACCACGCTCAGACCCAGGCAGGCTGCCAACCACACCAGGTAAGGCCAATCGCGCACGAAGTACAGACTGATGGCGGTTTTGAAAGGCTCCACCTCCAGCGCCACATCGCCCCAAGGGGCCAGGGCTGTCCCCGCAAACCAGGGTGTAGCCAGTACCACGCCCAACACCACGTATTTGATGATTTTGAGCCGCTCGTCGGTGGCAGCGCGCAAACGCTTGTGTCGCAAACCCAAAGCCTGGGTCATCTGGCTGAGCAAGTCTTGCAAAGCCCCAAAAGGGCATAACCACCCGCAAAACGTACCACGCCCCCACACCAACAGCGTGACCGCCACGTACAACCACAGCAGAACCGTCATGGGGTCCGTGAGGAAAAAGCCCAGGCCACTGCCACCCAACAAGGCCTCGACAGCGGCCGTGAGGTTAACCACACTGAGCTGCCCTTGCGCATACCACCCAATGAACCCCAGAGTGAACACAAAATAAGTGTTGCGAAACCATCGCAGCCGCCTCGGGTTAGCACTCAGCCATGACTGCTTGACCAAACCCACCGTGAGCACCCCCAACCCGACCAGCAACACCATAACTTCCACAGCACGCTCTTCCCACGTGCTCACCCAGGCAGCGTGTGTGGGTGTAAGCAACTTGGCGCGCCAGGAGAAATACCCATAGTCCAGCGCAAAGGTGCTGGTTGCCACGTTATGCGCAAACACACCAAAACGTCGAGCAATCTTGAAGTGGACCTCAAAGGGTTCCAAAGGGTTCAGCGGGGTAGCCTCGTCCACAAGCAAAACAAAGGCTTTGACGCTCTCGGGATAACCCGGCACGGCCAAAGGCCCATCAAAGGCCATGGCGCGCAAACCTAACGCTCGACCGCCCTGCTTGAGCACGTAGGGCACCTCAGTTTGCACACGCTGGCGTTCGTAAGCCATTTTGTAAAGCGGTCCGCTTTCGGTGACCAGCAGCGCCTGTCCTTCGCGTCGGTTGCTGCTCAAGAGCCGCCAGCCAGCCTCGTCCAGCAGGTTGCGTCCGATCGCTGGGTCACTGAGCAAGGCCACATGAAAAGCCAGCGCCTCTTCGTTGGCTTGGCTTTCGGCCAAGGGGTCGTTACCCTCAGCCCGGGTCCCTTTGAAGGACCGCTCAATCTGCCCGCGCGTCAAGCGCGTGGTAGCCACCATGCCGCGGTTTTGCAGCTGTGCCCAGGTGAGAGCGCGTGGGGGCGGTCCTTCACTTCCAGCCAGAGCCGCCATACCGCCTGTGCCGATGTCCTGCCCGGTTTTGAGTGCTTGCGCGTGGGCGCGCGCCACGGTCAAAGACGCCTCGATGATGGAGCGGTCCATGGCCTTGACGGTGACTGTGCCGCCTTGCACGCCGTGCAGCCAGGCATGGGTGTCGTCGTGCCGAGTTTTGGCGCGGTAATCAAAAATTTGGATGTTGTGCCGTGTGCTCAGACCTTTGTACTGCGCGGCAAAGTCTGCCAACAGACCCGTGCCTTTTTCAGAACGGAACAAAGGCTCTTTGTGCTCAATGAGCTGCACATCCAAAAACTTACCCTCAGGGCTGATGGCGACCAACAGATTGATGGGCTTGCCAGAAAATCCCCGAGCAGGTTCGAAATCGACCGACTCAAACACATAACCCAGCAGATTGGGTTTGACAGTGGCATCGGCAGGTTGACTGTAGAGTGGCCACAGCGGTAAGCCCGCGTTGCGTTCTCCCAGCACCATGCCCTGGGGCAGCAAACGTTTCAGCTCTTGAGCTTGTAATTGGCCCGCCATCGCTGGGGTGCCCAACAAGGCCAGGCTCAAGGGCCAACAAGCCAGCCATGTTTGGCACATGGACCAGGTGGGCCATGTCAAACAACCGGCCAAATCAACGACGAACTGCTTGAACCCTGCTGAAAAAACGTGTCCCGTCACCTGCACCTGCCACTGCTCAAAAGAGCATCGTAGCTGCTTGCACAGCTGGTCAAGCGACGACTTCGGCGGTGATTACCCTAGGATGACAGACAGATCTGGGCAGGATAGAAGACGAGGCTGTTTAACTCATGAACTTGAGCTTGGCGCGCAAATCGTCCAGGCTCATGTGAGGGGCAAGGTATGCGCCCTGCGCTTCGCGCAGCACCACGGCGCGCCCAGCGATGGGGGCCAGGCTGCCAAATTGGAAACGGCCGGCGCCAGGAATCTGGCGAATAAAGCACGACTCGTCGAAGTACAGGCGGTCGCCCGCTTGGCTGATTTCGTCGCTCTCCACGGTGTCAAAACCTATCAGGGCCTGGATGTCTGCCAGCCCATGGCTGATGTCAACTTCTGAAACTTGGGCTTGGGCGGGGTCGATCAAATACGCTTGCATACGGTCTTTCTAAAACTCTCCAAACTCTACCTGAGCCCCGACAACCTTGCGGCCAGTCGGGAAAACCCTAGGCCTGCGCGCAGCACCACGTGTGAGCCCCTTATGATGGATTTTTAAGAGAGTTTTATGCTGATCCCCACCGCTTCAAATTTTCGCGACTTGGGCGCCGGCCTGAGCGCCAAAGGTGCCCCCTTGCGAGTTGGCCTGCTGTACCGCTCCAGCCACTTGGCCGACCTGGACCCATCGGGGCTAGCCACCTTGCGCGCGCTGGGCGTCACGCACAGCATCGACCTGCGTGGCCAAGAAGAGCGCGCTGCCAAACCCTATGCCATCGAAGGTTTGTACAACGTGCCCATGACGGTCGAGCCCGTGGTGGTGCGACGCATCAAGGCGCTGGCCGCCAGCGGTCAACTACCCACCGCGCTGGAGGCCCAGGAGATCATGCGGGAAACCTACCGCAACTTTGTGCACCAGCACACCCCAACCTACGCGCGTTTTTTGCGACAGGTGCTCGACCAGCCAACGCCTCAGGTGTTTCATTGCACAGCTGGCAAAGACCGCACCGGCTATGGCGCGGCGTTGATACTCTCGGCCTTAGAAGTGGACCGCGCTGACATCGAGCATGATTACATGCGCACCAACCGCTTGTACCGGCGCGAGGCTGGCCTAGAGGGGTCTATGCCAGAAGACGTGCTCGATGTGCTGTGGAAAGTGCAGCCTGACTTTTTACAAGCCGCCTTTGATGCCATCGACCACGCACACGGCAGCATGGATGCCTTTCTTCAAGGCCCCCTGGGCTTGAGCCACGCCGACCGGACCCGCTTACAAGCCAAACTGATTGAAGGCTGAAGGCAAGCGCCACAGGCGCTGCCTTCAGCTGAGTCATACCCGAGTTATGGCTGGGTTTTAGCCACCCTTTGATCAGGCTTTAAACGGTGGTCAAAGGCAAAGCGCGCAAGCGCTTGCCCGTGAGCTGTGCCACCGCGTTGGCAATGGCGGGTGCCACGGGGGGCAAGCCCACTTCGCCGATGCCACCGGGATGGTTGTCGGTTGGCATGACCTTGACCACCACCTCGGGCATCTCGTTGGCGCGCAAGACGCGGTAGGTGTTGAGGTTGGTTTGCTGAGGCACACCCGCCTTGAAGCTCATGGCCTCGTGCATGGCAGCCGACAAACCAAAGGCCACCGAGCCCTCGATCTGCGCGCGGATGTTGCGCGGCTGCAGGGGATGCCCGCAATCCACCGCCGTCCAGATCTTGTGCACCTTGGGGCGGCCTTTGTCCATGGACACTTGCACCACCATGGCGCAGTAGGTGTTCCAGGCATCTGAAAACGCCAAGCCCAGCGCATGACCAGCCGGCAAATTGGCACGGCCCCATTGCGCCATGGCGCCCACCTCGCGCACCACCGCTGCGCCACGCGGGTTTTTGGCCAGCAGGTCGAGTCGGTAGTTCAGGGGGTCAGCACCCACGCCACGGGCCACTTCATCGATCAAGGTTTCAATCGCAAACTTGGTGTAGCCCGGCCCCACAGCACGCCAGAAACCAGCTTGGATGCCACGCTCTTCGATCATGAACTGCACGTGGTGGTCCTCGATGTTGTAGGTGATTTCTGCACCCTCCATCACCGGTGCGTCTTTGCCACCCGCGGCCTTGAAAGCCGGGGGCACCACGCGCGAATAAATACCTTCAGACACCACGCGGTGCAGCAGACCCACCAGCTTGCCGTTCGCATCCACCCCGGCCACCAGATGCTGGCTGGTCAACGGACGGTATTTGTCGTGGGTCATGTCGTCTTCACGGCTCCAGATGACCTGGATGGGCGTGCCTGGCATGGCCTTGGCCACCAAGGCTGCGTCGGCCGAATAATCGGCCTCAACCCGTCGACCAAAACCACCACCCAACAAGGTGATGTTGACCTTGATGTTCTCGGGCTTGAACCCGGCCGCCCCAGCCACTGTGCCCGTCACAAACGAGGCCGACTGCGCAGGTGCCCAGACCTCGATCTGCTCGCCCTGCACACGGGCGGTGCAGTTCATGGGCTCAAGGCAAATGTGGCTGAGCATCTCCGAGGTGTACGTGGCGCTGAAAGTTTTCACGGCCCCGGCCAGGCGCTGGCCAGCGTCGCCGTGCTTGATGAAGTCCACGCCCTTGTCGTTCAGGTCTTGGGCGCGTTTGACGTACTCAGCACGCACTTTGTCCACATCGTGGGCACGGGCCTTGGCAGTCTCGGTCCAGGTGACCTTGAGCTGGTCGCGAGCAGCGCGTGCCGTGAACCAAGAATCGGCCACCACCGCCACGCCATAAGGCAGGCGCACCACGTTTTTGACCCCAGCCACAGCGCGTGCAGCCGCATCGTCCACGCTGGCGGGGGTTTCGCCCTGCACCGGTGCGCGCAGCACACTGGCCCACAGCATGCCGGGCAGGCGCTGGTCAATGCCGTACTGCGCTTGACCGCTGGATTTGGCAGGCACATCCACACGGTCTAAGTCATGCCCAATGAGGGTGAACTTGGCCATGGGTTTGAGCATGCTTTTGTCGACCTTGGGCAGCTCGGCCGGCAGCTTGGCCACACGGGCCACCTCGCCGTAGCTCATGCTGCGCCCCGAGGTGTGGATGACCTGGCTGGCTTGCGTGCGCAACTCAGAGGCAGGCACGCCCATGGCTTGTGCTGCGGCTTGCACAATCACCAGCCGCGCTTGTGCGCCCGCCAACCGCAAGGGGTCGTAATAGCCCTGCACCGTGCGCGAAGCCCCGGTGGTCATGCCGCCACCAAAACGCGGGTTGCCATACAGCTTGGGATTGCTGGGCGCTTGCAAAACGGTGACGCGGCGCCAGTCCAGGTCCATCTCTTCGGCCAGCAGCATGGGCATGGCCGTCATGGTGCCCTGCCCCATTTCAGAGGCAGGCGAAAACAGTGTGGCTTGCCCATCGGCGCTGATGTTGATCCAGGCGTTGGGGCCAAAACCATCGGCACCCGGGGTTTGCGCCTGGGCCAGTTCTGCACCGGTCAAGCCAAAGGACAGGCCCAAGGCCACACCGCCAGAGCCCAGCACAAAGCTGCGACGTGAAAGTTGCTGCGTGCTCATGCCTTGGCTCCTTTGAGGGTTTTCTGGG
This sequence comes from Hylemonella sp. UBA6679, assembly GCA_002454975.1. GTDB lineage: Bacteria > Pseudomonadota > Gammaproteobacteria > Burkholderiales > Burkholderiaceae_C > Hylemonella. The sequence continues at coordinate 7,366 of DKJZ01000017.1, read as the reverse complement.
CAGTCGCGACCGCCGCTGCAATCTGGTTGTAGGTGCCGCAGCGGCAGATGTGGCCGCTCATGGCCTCTAGAATTTCTGTGCGGCTCAAATCTTTTTTGGCCTGGCTCACCACTTTGGCAGCGGTCATGAGTTGACCCGACTGGCAATAGCCACACTGCGGGGCTTGTTCGGCAACCCACGCGTCGCGCAAGACCTGGCCCGTGCGGGTTTTCATCAAACCCTCCACGGTGGTGACCTCTTGTCCGCCGATGGCCGACACGGGCACAGAGCATGAGCGCACCGGCTCGCCATTGACGTGCACAGTGCACGCACCGCACTGCGCAATGCCGCAACCAAACTTGGTGCCCGTGAGGTTGAGTTTTTCGCGGATGGCCCACAACAGCGGGGTTTGCGGGGTGGCGTCGACGCTGACCGCATCGCCGTTGACCTTGAGTCGGATCATGCTTGTCTCCATAAATGTTCTGAACCGCTTTTATGCCACATCGCCTGGGCTTTTTTGTGAGTGCAGGCTAAGTAGATACCCATAGGGATATCCAAAAACCCATAACAAAACCCATAACAAAACCACAACCAAACCCCATCAAAAAACGCACACCAACAACGGCTTCTGCGCAAAGCTGTTCGTGTCGGCACCCCCTAGAGATAGACTCAAGCCATGAAGTTAGCGTCTCGTTTGCCCACATGGTCCGTCATGTGCCCAGCCCTTGCTTGGGGGCTGCTGGTGGCTTTAGGCTCGGGACACGCATCCTCGCTCGGTGGGCTGTTTGATGTGCTTTTGGTGGCTGGGCTGGTGGGTGGCATTTTGGCTGCGGTTTTCCATGCCGAGGTGGTAGCCCACCGGGTGGGTGAACCTTACGGCACCTTGGTGCTGGCGCTGTCTGTCACAGCCATTGAGGTGGCGCTCATTGTTTCGTTGATGATGGCCGGTGGCCAGGCCGCCACAGGGCTGGCGCGAGACACGGTGTTTGCCTCGGTCATGATCATTCTCAACGGCATGGTGGGTCTTTGCCTGCTCAGCGGCGGGCGCCGCCACGGTGAGCAGTCCTTCAGCTTGTATGGGGTGTCTGCAGCCTTGGCAACGCTGGCTGCCATTTCTGTGCTGACGTTGGTGCTGCCCAACTTCACCACGACCGCGCTGGGGCCCGTTTACAGCAGCAGCCAACTGAGCTTCATTGCCGTTGTGTCGCTGGTGCTTTACGGGACGTTTGTTTTGGTGCAAACGGTGCGTCACCGCGACTATTTTCTTCCGGTGGTAGCCGCGGGTGACGAGGAGGTGCACGCCGATCCACCGTCCACAAAAATGGCACTACTCAGCGCTGCACTGCTCTTGGTTTGCTTGAGCGCTGTTGTGCTGCTGGCCAAGGCGCTTTCGCCCGCCCTGGAGACAGCGGTTGAAGGCGTTGGCGCCCCCAAGACCTTGGTGGGCATCATCATTGCAACCGTGGTCTTGTTGCCGGAAAGCATTGCCGCTTACCAGGCAGCGCGGGCCAACCGCTTGCAAACCAGCATGAACCTAGCGCTGGGCTCGGCGCTGGCCAGCATTGGCTTGACCATTCCTGCGGTGGCCATGGTGTCTTTGGCCACCGGCTTGACGCTTGAGCTGGGCATTGACGACAAATCCACGGTCTTGCTTTTGCTCTCGTTGATTGTGGCCACACTGTCTCTAGGAACCGGACGCACAACCGTCATGCAAGGCACCATTCATTTGGTCATCTTTGCGGTCTATCTGTTCACTGCCATCGTTCCGTAGAGGCCAACGCCTAGGCGACCTTCAGCACTTGTGTCGGGCTGCGGCTTTGCCATAGGCGTGGCAGTAGCGTCAGTTCGATGCCACTGTGTGGGGCCCTTGCGTGAACTGACTTGGCACGCGAGGCATCAGACGCAGCCATCGCTGACCAAACCTCAATTCGAGCGCACCGAGGGCAATCTGAGGTTTAGCCACAGCGTGAGCAAACGCGATCCTGTTGTGACCACGGCACAGCTGGCCACCGCCAACCACGGCGGCGCATCCATCAACATGAGTGCCACATAAAACAGGGTGCCGGCCAATGCACAAAGGGCGTAGGGACGGTGGTCTCTGAACAAGCTGGGCACTTCGTTGCACACCATGTCGCGCAGCACACCACCGAAGGTGCCTGTGATCACACCCATCATGATGGCCACTGCGGGAGGCTGCCCGAGGGTCCAGGACATGTGAAGCCCGGTGCTGCAAAACAGACCCAACCCTATCGCATCGGGCACCTGCAACAGCCTGGCACTGCTCTGCAGATCAAAGCGATGCAGAAAGCTTGCACAAGCCACACACAGCACCAAAACAGCGATAAGCACCAACTGATGGTCCACCCAAAAAAAAGGTCGGCGGTCAATCAAGATGTCACGCAACGTCCCGCCGCCAAAAGCCGCCAGAAAACCACACACCACAATGCCCACCACATCCATGCGCTTGCGCACGGCACCCAACACGCCAGAAACAGCAAAAGCAGCCGTACCCAACAACTCAAGGGCCGTGAGGGTGTGCTGTCCCAGCGTTTGAATATCGTTCATGGGTGACTCCTGAGATCACAAGGCGCGCCAACAAAAAACCCCAAGTACATGAAGCACTTGGGGTCTTGGTTGGCGGGCCAGGAGATACCAGATCGCAAACCGCCTAACTTTTCCGAGGGCACGTAGATCAAGCTCTTGAGGTTCAATACATCATTCTAAATGTTGAGACAGATGTTTGGTACGGCAATGCAATTGAAAAATCGGATCGACTCAATAATGATGGGTGGTGAAATCGACCAAATTACGCCTCACTTTTTGCGAAATTCTTTATGGCAGGCGTTGCAGGTATCGCGTGTCTGCTCGAACGCCAGTTTGATTTTCTTCAAATCGCTGGTTTCCGCCACCTTGGCCAAGTTGCTTGTTTTGCTCTCTAGCTCGGTGCTGAGCTTTTTGAATCGCTCTTCTTCAAACCAAATATCTTCCTTCGCCTTGGTGTCCCCCCTCTCGCTTCCCGGTACAAAACCTTCCCACGGTAACCGGCTCAATGTTTCTACAGTGCGCGCGTCTGAAATTACCATAGGGCCGTTAAAGGGACGATCTCCTTCGACCGTTTGCAGCAAGCGACTGAAATAAGTGCTCATCACCGTGAAGGCTGCGCGTCGGTGCTTGATGGCTTGTTCAATTTTACGATCCTGTGCAAAAGACACGGTGACAGAGCTGGCCAAAATGGTCGCGCCAACGATGATTTGAATTGATTTCATGGATTGTGCTTTCATAAGATGAACCATCGAATGCCTACGCCAATCAGACCGCTGACAGCGATGACATGGATCACATTGCGTTTGTATTTAAAGAGCGCAACAGAGGCGGCCACGGCAAGCACTGCTGACGGCCAGTCAAAAACGCCGCTAAAGCCTTGAGGCCAGAGCACGTGATAGCCAAAGAAAAGAGCCAAGTTCAAGATCACACCCACCACGGCTGCCGTGATGGCGGTCAAGGGCGCTGTGAACTTGAGATCGTTGTGCGTGCTCTCGATCATAGGGCCACCAGCCAAGATGAATAAGAAAGAGGGCAAGAAGGTAAACCAGGTCACCACGCTTGCAGCTACAGCACCTGCCAGAAACAAGTTCTCAGGCCCGAAAACTTCTTTGACATAGCCGCCAATGAACCCGACAAAGGCCACGACCATGATAAGTGGCCCCGGCGTTGACTCACCAAGCGCCAAGCCATCAATCATTTGAGTTGCCGTGGCCCATCCAAATTGATCAACAGCACCCTGATAAACATAAGGCAACACCGCATAGGCACCACCAAACGTGAGCAAGGCAGCCTTGGTGAAAAACCAGCTCATTTGCGTCAGGGTGTGATCCCAACCAAACCGCATGAACAATAAACCCATGGGCACGATCCAAAGCAATGCGCCTATCGCAACCACTTGAATCAACCGGTGCGAGCTGAAAACCGCATGCTCTGGCGTGGGGGTGTTGTCGTCGATTAGTGCAACACCATAGGACTCTTTGGCCTGGCCGTGGCCCCCGCCCACTTTAAAAATTTCCGGTGCCATACGACCCCCAAAGAAACCGATGGCTGCTGCGCCCAGCACAATGAATGGAAACGGCACATTGAGCGCAAAAATCGCCACAAAGCTAGCCGCAGCGACGGCCCACAAAACATTGTTCTTAAGGGCGCGTGAGCCAATTCGATGCGCAGCATGAACCACGATCGCGGTGACCGCAGGTTTGATGCCGTAAAAGATGCCAGCAATCAAAGGCACGTCGCCAAAGGCAATGTAGACCCACGACAGCGCGATCAAGATAAACAATGATGGCAGTACGAACATCGTACCCGCCACAATGCCGCCACGTGTTTTATGCAGCAACCAGCCGATGTAAATCGCGAGTTGCTGAGCTTCTGGTCCAGGCAATACCATGCAGTAATTGAGCGCGTGCAAAAAGCGTTTTTCAGAAATCCAACGCCGCCGCACCACCAACTCTTCATGCATGATGGCGATCTGTCCAGCGGGGCCGCCAAAGCTGATAAAACCTAGCTTGAGCCAAAACCAAAAAGCCTGCGTAAAACTTACCTGCGGCGCATCGTTACTCAGCCTTAAGTTGGGGATTTCTTCTGTCGGGGTGCTCATGTTGCTTTCTCGCTTTGTTGAAAGGCACACAGCAATCCATCAAACACGGTAGATGCTGTCGCTAAAAGTTGGTCATCGTCTTCGATGGTTTGACGCAGGCCTTGAAGCAAACTTTCAATACCGGAGGCTTCCGCAGGCTGCACGCCTCCCACATCAAGGTAGTGAATCAGCAAGCCCAGACGCACCATCGCAGGACTCGTGAGGCCAAAACTTGCGGCCAACACTTCGAAGGTCACACGCGAACCAACGTGGCTAAAGGTTGCGCCATCGAAGTCAAAGCCGAGTGCTTTTTGGGGGCAGTCCTCAGGGTTGTTCAGCCAAGTGATGGTGGCCGTGGTATCGATGAAACGGCGAATCAGCCATGCGCTTGCGAGACGATCCACCCATGGCCGCGCACGTGTAGCCCAAAGACGTCCCTGGTAATCCTTGATGTCAAGCTCTGCGATGCTGCCCGAGTTCTTTCTTGGCTCGTGAGGTGACAAAGCATAAGCACAGGTCTGTTCTAAATCATTCAGGGCGCTGTTTAGTTGCGACTGCGCCTCGCCTGGGAAAAAATCGATGTCGCACAACTGAGTAAAAGCCTTGCGCAGCTTTCTGGCTTGTTTCAGAGCGTCATGAATTGAGGTATCAGTCAGGCCTGCTCCTGCCTTGGTGACCTGATCCAGCAAAGCGACGTACTCACCCTTGCGATCGAAAAGCAGTTTGAAGTTCTGACCAGCTGGCTCCACGGTGATCAGCACCAACGCCGTTCCACCCCCGTCTAAAACGTCTTGCGCTATGGCGTCGAGGACAGACTTATGGCTCCCTTGATCAGGCAACAAGTAAACGCCATCGCGCAGAACTGCAGATCCGCAGGCCTTGAGCGCGCGCCATGACCTTTGGCGCAAGGTGGCGTTTTCTGTGGGGAGACTAGTGATGAAGCAAAGCCAATTCATGTAGAGTATTCTACATCTTGACTTGATATATTCAATTAAATAAATGATTTGATAGCTCCTCGAGATCGACGCACCCATACGGTTGCTCAAACCCAACGGAGCCCGCAGCATGCACGCACAACCTCAAGAAAAAATCGATTCAAGGCCTCACCCAAGCCCTATGGCCAACATTGGTGCCATCCTCGCCCAAGGCGCAATACGGTGTCTTGATCGTCAGAAAAAGGAACAACGTATTACTCAAAAAAGTAGCAATCCCCGGTACATGAAATATGCAAAGAAATCCGGATCATCATCTTACGTAAGACTTGCCCGTGCATGCACTAACCCACCCCGCTGAGAAAAACGCATAGCCAAACGGTATGAACCTATATGAAACCACTGCATATAGGCATCAAGGAGCAAGTCCATGGCTACTAACAACACCTCATCTTCGAACCCACGGGTTAAAAACATGGTTGACGTGCTGGACGCCCTGTCCAGTGGCATCGCCAAAACCGCTGCCTTTGAACCCAAGTTCGAGCCCCAACTCCTGGTTCCAGAGGTCCCAGCCGAACCTGCCCGCCAGCTCCTGACCGAAATAATGCTCGCCGATCGTTGGGTGTGTTCAGTTGCACGCCTTCAGCGCTGGCGCACCGTCGGCGAGGGCCCGCAGTACTTGAAGATCGTGGGGAAGGTCTTGTACCGGCTCAAAGACATTGAGGCCTATGAAGAAGCCTGTCTGATCCGGAAAGTGTTCTAGGAGCGCACCCAAGGAGGCACCGAACGGGTTGTAAATTGTTCGAACGACTTGGAATCAGTTCGAAACAGTCTTGGCGGAGCAGAACATGCTTCATCACAAACCGCCTAAGTTTCCCAAGAACAAGCCGATTAAGCACTTGGGGTCTAAGTCAGCATTCTAAATGTTGAGACAGCATTTATTATGCATGTTTAGTTTTGCACGGGTACCAAAGTCAGGGATCCAATGCAATCGGTCAACAACCGTTGTGAAGCTTCCATTTCTCCTCATGACCCATCTTCTTGGCGAACTCGGGAACACGACAACGCTCTTCTTCTGCCGAACTGGCTGGTGAGGCCTGACTTGCTGGATCCTTGCTGCTCACTTGAGAGCGGGCTGTATCAAGGACGGGTGACAAGAACAGTAGTAACGCTACATACCCCATTGCAATCAGTGCCTGAGCCAAGGTAACAATCTGGATCGACTCACGGTCTTTGATCTCACACACATTGCCGGGACAGAGTTGCGCCTTTTCTTTGTTGAACAAGTTGTACATCTTGCAGCCCACGCAAATTCCAAATGCCGATTCGAAAAACAGCAGTATCAGACAGACCAGGCAGGTGATCATGTTGATCGGCCCACGCACATCGTTGATCACGACAAGAAAGATCATGAATGTGGCAAGCACTAGACCTATTGACCAGGCAAAGCGTTTCTGTGGCGCTCCTACATATTTGAGGTTGCCCCTGAAAAGTGGAGTTCTTAGCCCTTGTTGAAAATGTCGACAAGGAGTCAAGGAATGACAGCAGCAAAGCAGGTGCGTGCGCAGTACACGCAGGAATTCAAACTGGAGGCGGTTCGCCAAGTGAAGGCAGGACAGGCCATTGCGGTTGTGGCCAAGGTTCTGGGTATCCCCAAGGCCAGCCTGAGCAACTGGGTGAGGCTGGCCGCCAAGGGCAAGCTCGACGGTGGGGACGTCACTGGCAAGGCTGTGAAGGTCACCCCCGAGCAGATGGAGATAGCTCGTCTGCGCGCCGAGGTGGCACGTCTTCGTATGGAGCGTGACATCGCAAAAAAAGCCGCGGCGTACTT
>DKJZ01000090.1 GCA_002454975.1 Hylemonella sp. UBA6679 | reverse complement strand
ACAAAACAGGGGCAAGGTCAGTTTGAGGCTTTGACTGTACACCCTACAATCTTGGCATGACCAAGTTTCTGCCCTACGTCGCGATCAGCGTTTGTCTTGCGTTAACTGCTTGCAGCACCACCAAGCAAGACAGCAGCACGTCTACGGGCAGCACAGAAGCCATGGTGGGCAGCCTTTTGCCTCAAGCCAGCAAGATCGTCAATGCACAGTCCCTCATCATGGGATCTGGCGACAACTGGATGGGGCGCATGGTGCTCGAAGTCAAGCAAGACAGTGCCGGCGTTTACAACTTCTTTTTGGACAACTACCCCAACCAGGGTTGGACCCTGGTGAGCGCTGTGCGCGGCAAAACCAGCTTGCTGGTGTTCACCAAACCCGACCGAAGCGCCACGGTCGAGATCAGCGATGCCACGCTCAGTGGCTCCTCGGCGGTGCTCACGGTGTCACCCAAGAGCACCTTGCCCACAGCGCAACCGGCTCAGCGGGCGCGCTGACTTGGGGCGGGATGACAAGTTGTCACCCGCCTTGCCTTAAAACGTACCCGGGTAAAAACCACCGTCGGCCAGAATATTTTGGCCGGTGATGTAGCCTGCATGCTGGCTGCACAAAAAGGCGCAGATCGCCCCGAACTCTTCGGAGGTGCCAAAGCGTTGCGCAGGAATGGTTTTCTTACGCATGTCCTTGATCTCATCGATCGACTTGCCCGTTTTCTGGGCCGCACCTGCCATGGTGGTGTTGAGGCGGTCGGTGTCAAACGCACCAGGCAGCAGGTTGTTGATGGTCACACCTTGCGAGGCCAGCTTGCTGCGCGCCACACCGGCGATGAAACCTGTCAAACCACTGCGCGCACCATTGGACAAACCCAGGTTGTCGATGGGGGCCTTGACCGCGCCTGAGGTGATGTTGATGACACGACCAAAACCACGTTCGGCCATGCGGTCCACGGTGGCTTGAATGAGCTCAATGGGAGTGAGCATGTTGGCGTCTACCGCTTTGATCCAAACATCGCGGTTCCAACTGCGGAAATCGCCAGGGGGTGGGCCACCCGCGTTGGTGATGACGATGTCGTAGTCGGCTTGTTGGGCAAACACCGCCGCACGGCCTTCGGGCAGGGTGATGTCTGCGGCTACAGCCAGCACTTGCGTGCCTTGCGGCCGCTTCGGGTCTGCTAGCAATTGTGCAGCAGCATCAAGCGCATCTTTGCCTCGGGCATTGATGACCACATTGACGCCTTCGCGAACCAAGGCTTGTGCACAGCCAAAACCCAGGCCTTTGCTGGCGCCGCACACCAAGGCCCACTTGCCTGAAATTCCTAAATCCATGCTTGTCTCCTGTTAAAAACCGACGGCTTGTCCGTCGCGGCGTGAATCGCTCGCGGCGATGTAGCCTTCCACTTTCGGGTTACCTGCGCGCCAGATGAATTGGCCAGCGCCAAAGTCTTGGTAAGAGTCGTTGATGACTTCCATGCGGTGGCCCAAACCTGCCAGGCCCTGCACGGTGTTGGCATCCATGTGCGACTCGACGTTGATCTCCAGGCCTGCGTTGTAGCGCCAACGCGGAGCATCGCATGCCATCTGTGGGTTCTGGCCGTAGTCCAACATGCGCACCAGGGTTTGCATGTGGCCTTGGGGTTGCATGTTCGCACCCATCACGCCATAGCTCATCACCGGTTGACCATCTTTGGTCAAGAACGCCGGGATGATGGTGTGGAAGGGCCGCTTGCCAGGCGCCACTTGGTTCACACCAGGCTCCAGGCTGAATGCATGGCCACGGTTTTGCAGGCTCACACCAAAAGTGGGCTCCACGCAGCCCGAACCAAAGCCCATGTAGTTGCTTTGGATGAAGCTCACCATCATGCCGTTTTCGTCGGCAGCGCTGAGGTAAATCGTGCCGCCTTTGACCGGGTTGCCCGCGCCGAAGTCTTGTGCTTTTTTCATGTCGATCAACTTCGCACGGCTGGCCAAATAGGCCGGGTCGAGCATTTGCGCGGCCGTGACTTCCATGCTGGAAGGCTCAGCGACGTACTTGTACACGTCAGCAAAAGCCAGCTTCATGGCTTCAATTTGCAAGTGCTGCGAGGCCACGCCGTCCACCGGCAAAGAAGCCACGTCGAACTGGTCGAGAATGCCCAGCGCGATCAGCGCGGCAATGCCCTGGCCGTTGGGAGGAATCTCATGCAGGGTGTAGCCACGGTAATCTTTGCCGATGGGCTTGACCCACTCAGGCTTGTACGCTGCGAAGTCGGAAGCCTTGAGAGACGCGCCGTTTTCTGCCGCGAATTTTTCCAGCGCGTGCGCAATTTCGCCACCGTAAAACGCTTGGCCTTTGGTCTGTGCAATCGCACGCAAACCGCGCGCGGCCGCCTTGAATTGGAACAGCTCGCCCACGTTTGGTGCACGACCCCAAGGCAAAAAGCCTTGGGCAAAACCAGGTTGGTTTTTCAGCTCATCGGTGGCTGCAGCCCACTTTTGTTGCACCACGGTGGGCATGAGGTAGCCACGCTCGGCAATCTCAATGGCAGGCTCGAGCAAGTCGGCAAAGGGCAACTTGCCAAAACGCTCGCTCATGGCGACCCAGCTGGCCACGGCACCAGGAACGGTCACGCTGTCCAAGCCGCGTTTGGGTGGAGCAATGGTGTCGGCGCCGTATTTGCGTTTGAAGTAGTCAGGCGTCCAACTTTGTGGGGCGCGGCCCGAGGCATTGAGGCCGTGCAGCTCTTTGCCGTCCCACAAAATGCAGAACGAGTCGCTGCCCAAGCCGTTGCTCACCGGCTCGGTGATGGTGATGGCTGCGGCTGCGGCAATGGCTGCATCCACCGCATTGCCGCCTTTGAGCAGCATGCGCAAACCCGCTTGCGCGGCCAGTGGGTGGGACGTGGAAACAACGTTGCGTGCAAAAACAGGCAAACGTGTGGTGCTGTAGGGGTTGTTGTAATTGAAGTTCATAGGTTTGAAGAAAAAATCAAAGGCCGCCATCACCGAACAGCGCGTACGGCGCCCAAAACAAAGGATGGGCGTAACTGAAGCCGTCGGAAGACTGCTGCGCCATGAGCTTGAGCATGGACGCGCGCAAAGCTTGAGCACGACTCATGCCAACCTCGCGCGCTTGCTGTTCAAAGGTTTCTGTGACCAACAAACGCGCAGAGACCGACTCCACTGGCCAATGCGTGGCCAACAAAGCACGGGTTCCGGCATAGAAAAAACCACGCCCTAAGCCCGACACCGCCTCAGCGCCGTTGCCGTCACCAGCGGCCGTGTTACAGGCAGAAAGTACGACCCAGTCGGCGTCGAGCTTGAGACCCAAAATGTCATCGAGGGTGAGCAAACCGTGTTGGCCTTGACCGGGGTTGGACATGGCCAAAGAGGGCTGATCGACACCCGGAAACTCTCCGGGCAAGAGGCCGTGCGTGGCAAAGGCCACCACTTTGCTTTGGTTCAAGGGCGTGCTGAGCACCTTGGCTTTGCTGGCATCGCGCCCCAAAAACACATCGCGCTTGGGGTCGGCCTTGAGCACCTCGGCCAGGGCCAAAATTTCGTCACGTGTGTCAGGCAGGGGCGACAAGTCGCTGTAGGGCATCCAGGCTTGGGTGCTGGAGCGGGTGGCTGTCACGCGCCGCAGACCTGAGGCGGTTGAGGTCGCAGCAGCCACTTGTGTACTTTGTACCGTGAAGTCAGGGTCGCCAAAACCCACGAAGGCTTTGCGGTTGGCATTGCCCGCAGGCAAGCTGCGCAGGGTCACCAAAGCGTTGGCTGAGGGCAGCTGGGTGATGGCCACGTCTTTGATGAGCCAGGGCACGTCTTTGTAAGCGGCGTAGCTGTCGCCAGCTTTGGCAACTGTTGATGGTGCGGTAGGCAAGAGGCCCAAAGGCAATTGGCCCAAAGCGCCATTGCTCACTACCAGCAAGCTGTTCGCGCCTTTCCAGGCCGCAGACACTGGCTGCAAAAGGTCTGTGTACAAGCGGTGCGCCAGGTTCACATCAAAGGCGGGGATGCCGCGGGCCAAGTCGGCCTCGCCAGGGTCGAGCGCGCGACGCAGGGTGGCAACCGAGCGGGCAATGGCATCACGCGATTGCGCCACACGCGCAAACGCGGTGGGTGCGTTGCGCGAGACCGCCCACACATAGGTGGCACGGTCGGTGGAGAACACATTGATCAGCGCCTCTTTGTCTTTGAGCGCAGCGCGTGTTTCATCCAAGCTCGGGGCCTTGGGCTGAATCAGGTTGGCATACGCAGGAAAGCGCTTTTGCAGCGTGGCTCCAAAGCCTTGACGCTCTTTGTCGATCTGCGCGATGCGCGCACGCATGTCGTCCATGACCTTGGGCAGCTGCTGTTCGCGCGGCAGTTCCGACAAACGCAGTAGCTGTCCATACAAGCCCAGCTTTTCGGCTTTGCGGTCCTGGTCTTGTCGAATCAGGGCCGCCAAATCGGCTTGCTGGGTGGCTGCACGTGCCGCGCTTTGCGACAAAGCCTGCTGGGTCTTGCCCAAGTGCAAGGCATCGGCAATGCGAAAGGCGGTGTCGGCTGCGCCGGGGGCATCGGCTTGCTCGGCCAGGGCGTCCAGATGCGTCTCTAAAACCAAACGGCGTGTGAGGGTGCGCAGGCTCTGGTCTTGACCTTCTGATTCTTGGGCTGCCGGGCTGAGCAACACCGGGGTTGCTTTGGCAAACAAGGGCAAGGCCTCATCACGCTTGCCTTGCGCCATCAAGGCCATGGCCAAAATGCCGCGCTCTTGAGCCACTTGCGGGTGATCCTCGCCCATGTTGGTCGCATGCAGATCAAATACTGGCTTGAAGCGGGTGTAAGCCTGGTCAGCACGTTGGGTTTGCAACAAAGCGATGGCCAGACCTGGGCTCATGAGCCCAATGCGACTTTGAGATGCTGCGTCCAATTGCTTGCGATAGGCCTCATCGGCCTGCACCACAGTTGTCCAATTTTGCTGGCCCACCAACAAATTGATTTTGCTTTCATGGAACGCGCGACCAACGTAGTTAGAAGGCCCAATGCCCAAGGCTTTGTTGATCTGCTCGACCTCTTGGAGCAAAGCCAGGCCATCGTTCACACGCGCTCGGGCGCCCATCAAATCAGCGAGCCTGGTGAGAACCGCAGAGGTGCGCACCGATAAACGACCAACCTTTTGCAAGTTCACATTGAGGACGTCCCGCAAGGTCAGCTCGGCTTCATCAAACTTGCCCTGGATCATCAGGTGCTTGGCTAGGTAAGACACCATCACATTGCGAGCAGCCAGCACATTCGACTGAAAGCTGATGTTGTTACTCAAGGCAGTCAAGCGCTCTATGTTTTTTGCCAGCTCTTCAGTTCTGGCAACCGCCAGTTTCATTTTGACTTCGCCGTCTTCCCACTGACCTTTGGCAATCAAAAGGCGGGCTTCGCTGTTGTAAACCGAGGCTTCCCACTGGGGAATGAAAGCCCAATAACCACCCGGGCGACTTTTCATCATCTCCATCAAGGTTCGAGCTCGGATAACCAATCGGCTGGCCTCGTCAAAATCACCTTTTTCAGTCGCGATGTTGGTCAATGAGGCCAGTGCAAGTAGCTCAAGCCCATTGAGGCCGTTGATACGGTTGGTGATTTGCAAGACTTCACGGCAGGCGGCCTCACCGTCAGCCACACTGCCATAAACCACTTCAGCGATAGCCAAATCGATCAAAGCACCCGCAAGCTTTCTAAGATCGCCATCGGCGCGATAGAGCTCAGCAATCTGCTTGAGATCAGACAACTTTTGTTGCAACTCACCCAACTCTTCCGCCGCTACCGCGCGTTCTTTGAGCATCTCAGCGCGTTTGCTCACCGAGGCATTGGTTGGAATCTCGGTGGCATAAATTTGCTTGTACTTTTGGAGCAGCTCTTGGTTAGGCGCAGCCGCCTTGACCTGCTCCACCAAGCTCTGCACACCAGGCGGGGGTAATTTACCGAGCACCTCAGGCGCGTTAGCGGCTTGCGCGTGCAGGCACACACCCGCCAACACAGCGGCAAAAGATCGAACAATGAAGATCAGCTTCATAACGTACCCCTTAAGCCTTGAACACTTTGCGATGCAGGCGGCGCATGGACCACCAGATGGAGCCCACCACCAGCGGTATGGCCAGGGCGGTGGTGGTCTCTGGGCTCAGGGGCCAGCCCAAGCCTTGGGCGCCTTTGGCCAAATAACTCACCAAGCCCACGATGTAATAGGTGATGGCCGCGATCGACAGGCCTTCCACGGTGGACTGCAATTTGAGTTGCAAGCCCTGACGCTGGTTCATGGTGGCCAGCAAGGCCTGGCTGCTTTGCTGCTGCTCAATCTCCACACGGGTGCGCAGCAAGCTGCTGATGCGTGAGACACGCTGCGACAAAGCGTCTTGCCGGCGCGTGGCCCACTGGCAGGTGCTGCGCGCGGGCGAGAGGCGGCGGTCCATGAATTCGCGGATGGTTTGCAAGCCACTCAAGCGCGTTTCCATGATGTCGCTGATGCGTTTGTCCACCAGCTCAAAGTACGCTGCACTGGCCGAGAAACGTGAATGCGTTTTGGCGTATTGGCTCTCTACCTGGCCAGCCAAGCGCGTCAGGCGGTCGAGCAACAAGGGCTCGTCGTTGCGCGTGGCGGTGCGGATGGCATCGGCCAGCTCAGCCAATTCACGCTCGGCCGAATTCAACACCGCTGAGGCTTCGCGCGCTGCAGGCAGGCCCAGCAAAGCGGCCATACGGTAGGTTTCAATTTCAATCAGGCGCTGCACCAAACGGCCCAAGCGGCGTTGCGTGAGCTCGCCCACAAACACCAGCATGCGTGAATAGCCATCGGCATGAATGGCAAAGTCGGTGTAGACCTCGCCCAGACCGTCGACCACTTCAGAGCCAATCAAGGTTTCTTCGTGGAGGATTTTTTTCACCAGCACGCTGTTGTCGCGCTGCTGAGGCAAGGCCCACAGGTGCTGGCTGCTCAGGCACTGACCCGGCAAACGTGAGAGCCATTCTTGCGGCACCACCTCGGTGGCGCGATGGGGCATGTCCTCAGGCGCAGCGTCATCCAGGTCGTGCAGAAATGTCCACGAGACGAATTCGGTGTGGGCTTCCCAACGGATGCGGTACGGCCCCACGTCCATGCGGAAATGGTTGGCGTGCTCGTCGGGCATGGGCAAATGGTGGTTGCGCAACAGCTCGGCCACATGGGCGCGGCTGGCAGCTCGCTCGTTGGCATCGCACACCATCACCACATGCGAAATGGCCAGGGGTGCCGCCATGGCCTCTGGTGGGCGCGCGTGAATTTCGTTGTGCAGCACGGCCCTGGAGGGGTGCTGCGAGAGCTGGCTCGACGGGGCAATGGACGGCAAATTCATGGACAACTCCCAAAGATCCTTGATTGTGGCCCAAAGCCAGCCCGCTTCGTTTTCGCTGTTCTTGAACGCTCAGGCGGATGAAAAACAGCACCCGCAGGTGCTGTTTTTAGAAGGCCGTAGACGTCAGTCTTCCACAAAGGCCTCTTGGCGTTTGGATTTCACCGAGGGCAGCAGCACGATCACAATCATCAGCACCGCAGCAGCCAACAAACCCGCTGACAGGGGACGTGTGGCAAACACACTCCAGTCACCGCGCGACAGCAGCAAAGCGCGACGTAGGTTTTCCTCCATCATCGGGCCCAAGATGAAGCCCAAGAGCAAAGGCGCAGGCTCGGCACCCAGTTTGACGAAGAGATAACCGATGAAGCCAAAGCCCGCCACCATCCAGATGTCAAACACATTGTTGTTGGTGGAGTACACGCCAATGGCGCAGAACAGCACAATGGCAGGGAACAAGAAGCGGTAAGGCACCGACAGCAGCTTGATCCACATGCCAATCAGGGGCAGGTTCAGAATCACCAGCATGGCGTTGCCAATCCACATCGAGGCAATCAGGCCCCAGAACAACTCGGGGTTGCTGGTCATCACCTGAGGGCCAGGCTGGATGTTGTGGATGGTCATGGCACCCACCATCAAGGCCATCACCGCATTGGGTGGAATGCCCAAGGTCAGCAAAGGAATGAAGGAGGTTTGCGCACCGGCGTTGTTAGCCGATTCGGGGCCAGCCACACCACGGATGTTGCCTTGGCCAAACGGCACTTCACCAGGCTTGAGTTTGGTTTTCTTCTCAAGTGCGTAAGCTGCAAATGCGGCCAGCAAGGCACCGCCGCCAGGCAAGATGCCCAGCAAAGAGCCCAAAGTCGTGCCGCGCAGCACCGCAGGCGCCATGTTTTTGAAGTCTTCTTTGGTCGGGAACAAGCCGCTGACCTTGGAGGTGAACACCTCGCGCTCGTCCGAGTGGATGGACAAGTTGCTGATGATTTCGCCGTAGCCAAACACACCCATGGCAATCACCACGAAACCAAAACCGTCGGTGAGCTCAGGGATGTCAAAGCTGTAGCGGGCCACACCGGAGTTCACGTCGGTGCCCACCAAGCCCAGCAACAAACCCAGCACGATCATCGCAATGGCTTTGAGCAAGGAACCTGAGGCCAGCACCACCGCACCAATCAAACCCAGCACCATCAACGAGAAATACTCAGCTGGGCCGAACTTGAAGGCCAATTCCGTCAAAGGCGGGGCAAAGGCCGCCAAAATCAGGGTACCCACAGACCCCGCGAAAAAGGAACCTAAACCAGCTGCAGCCAAAGCCGGGCCAGCACGACCTTTTCGGGCCATTTGGTAGCCATCAATACAGGTCACCACCGATGACGACTCACCGGGCAGGTTCACCAACACTGCGGTGGTGGAGCCACCGTACTGGGCGCCGTAATAAATACCTGCCAGCATGATCAGGGCAGAAACAGGGGGCAAGGCGTAGGTTGCGGGCAGCAGCATGGCGATGGTGGCCACTGGGCCAATGCCTGGCAACACACCAATCAAGGTGCCCAAAATACAGCCCGCCAAGGCGTACATCAGGTTGATCGGGGTGAACGCCACCCCAAAACCCAAGCTCAGGTTTGCAATCAAATCCATGGTGTTCTCCTCAACCTGCGATGAATGTGGGCCACACCGGCATCTGCAGCTTGAGCAGAACGATGAAAGCCAAATAACTGCCCACCGCCAGGATGGAAGCCAAGATTAAAACGTCACGCAGCTTGAATTTGTCGCCAGCCAGGCTGGCCACGGTGGTCAGCACGTAAATACCCACCATCAAACCCATGGGTGGGATGCCCAATTTGGGAATACCGCCGAGCATGATGCCAAACAAAATGTTCGCACCCAACACAAAGAAAATAGGACGCCAAGCCCAGGCACCGATTTTGTCGCCGGTTTCCGTCTCGACCACCAAGGCCTTGAAAGTGATCACCGCACCCAGAATGGCCAGCACGATCCCCAAGACCAGGGGAAAGTAACCCGGCCCCATGCGCGCACCCGTACCGACGTTGTACATGGTGGCTCCCCAGGCGAACCCCCCTCCGACCATCATGAACATGAGGCCTGAAAAGAAGTCTTTTTGACTCTTGATACTCACAAATCTCTCCTACGAACTAGCAGCAGTCGGTGGATTCTCCGGCCCAAACCCCAGGTGTCAGATGTGGATTACACCTACCGCCATCAGGGGAAACAGCAACAGATTGTCACAAATTCCACCATATGGAATCAGGGCGCCAAGGGCTTGAAACCGCGGACCCATTTCTCAGCGGGCAAACCATAACGCGTTTGAATGATGGCTGCGCGCTCAAGCAACAACGCCCGCTTGGGACGGGTCGGGGTACGCTGCGCCAGCACCACGGTGTTGCCCTCGCGCGTGGCTTTGAAGGACCAGATGGCCTGCTCTGAAAAAGCGTCTTTCATGTGTGCCACGCTGCGCTCAAAACTCGAGGAGCGGCCGAACAAATTGACCGTCATGCAGCCGTCTTCGGTCAGCAAGCGCCGGCAATGGGCATAGAAATCAGGGCTGTCGAGTACCGGGGCAGCGGCCTCGTGGTCGTACAAATCAACCTGCAAGGCATCCACCGTGCCCCACCTGTCGGGGTTTTGCACAAATTCGCCGGCATCCTCAATCAGCACTTGCATGCGAGCGCTGGGCGCCGGTAGCTTGAAATAAGCCCGACATGCGAACACCACCTGCGGGTTGAGCTCAACAGCAGTGCTGGTCATGCGCACGACCTTGCTGCAAAACTTGGTCAGCGAGCCTGCGCCCAGGCCCAGCTGAACAGCTTTGCGCTGGCCCACGGATTGCGGGTCCACCAACAAGAGCCAAGCCATCATGCGCTGAACATACTCATGCACCAACACCAGCGGCGCATCCAACTGCATGGAGCCCTGAATCCATGGCGTGCCCAAATGAAGGTGGCGCACATCGCCCTCCTCTGAATAACTGACTTCAGGAAGCTCGTGGCGGGATCGGCTGGGGCGGGTCATGGCTTATGGGTCCAAGTCGGGGCAATGCCGCCTGGGCATTGCGGGTGGTGGCGTCGGCGAGTTCTTCAAGAGAGATGCCACGCAAATCCGCTAGAACGCGGGCAATGTCGGGGAGCTGTGTGGGGTCGTTGCGGGCCTGAGATTCGCCAGCCTGGCGTTGCGCGGCGGTTTTGTACAACCATACGGGCACCATGTCGGGCGCATCGGTTTCGAGCACCAGGCTGGACAAGGGCAAATCCCGAGCCAATTGCCGCAAATGGTTGGCACGTGTGTAGGTCAACGCCCCGCCAAAACCCAGCTTGAAGCCCAGGTCGATGAAGGCTTTGGCCTGTTGTGCACTGCCATTGAACGCATGGGCAATGCCCCCGCTTACCCGACAACGCCGCAGGCCAGCGAGCAGCTGATCGGCCGAGCGACGCACATGCAAGATGACGGGCAAATTGAATGCACGCGCGAGTTGGAGCTGGGCCAGGTAGAGATGGTTTTGACGCTCCCGCATGTGGGCGGTGCAAAGGTGAGGCACAAAAAAATCAAGCCCGATTTCACCCACGGCCACCAGATGCGGGTCTGCAATGGCTTTGTGCAAAGCTTGCGACAACTTGGCCAGATCGTCCTCATGCGCTTGCGGGACGTAAAGCGGGTGTATGCCCAAAGCGTAGGCATCGCCCGTGGCATGGGCGAGCTGACGCACAGCCTCAAAATTAGCCTGCTCTACCGCGGGGTAGATGCACTTTGCTACTTTTTTAATAGCTGCCTGAGCCCGAATATCAAGGGCTAGAGCCTCAAACTCTTGTGCATCCAGGTGGCAGTGCGTGTCAACCCACATGCGCGTCGGTTTGGAGCTGCCCTCGGTCCAGGCGTAGCTGGCGGTGACAGCGAGCCGCCAGGGCCGCGTCATGGGTCACCAGCACAAACGCCGTGCCTTGGTCTTGGGCAAGCTTGAGCATGAGGTCAAACACCCCATCAGCGGTGCTGCGGTCCAAGTTGCCTGTGGGCTCATCGGCCAGCACGCAAGCCGGCTGGGTCACCAGCGCGCGGGCCATGGCCACACGCTGACGCTCGCCGCCTGAGAGCTCAGCCGGACGGTGATGCAGCCGCTCGCTCAGCCCCACGGTCGCCAGGCAACGTGCTGCTGCTTGGCGGGCTTGTTGCCGGTTGGTGCGGCGGATCCACAAGGGCATGGCCACGTTGTCCAAGGCGGTGAACTCAGGCAGCAGGTGGTGAAACTGGTACACAAAACCCAAATGCTGGTTGCGCAAAGCCCCCTGGGCCTGCGCGCTGAGCGTGTTGAGGGGCTGCCCCATCAAGGTCACTTGGCCACTGCTGGGGGCATCAAGCCCGCCCAGCACATGCAGCAAAGTGCTTTTGCCTGAACCAGAGGCCCCCACAATGGCCAGCGTTTCACCGGCCTGCACCGTCAGGTCTATGCCTTGCAAAACCTGCACATTCAAAGGCCCCTCGTTGAACCGCTTGCACAAACCTTGCGCTTGCAACACTGGCGCAGCGATGGCGTTATTCATAGCGCAAGGCCTCCGCGGGGTTGACCCGGCTGGCACGCCAACTGGGGTAGAGCGTGGCCACAAAAGCCAAGACCAAAGACATCAGCGCAATGGGCAAGATGTCGCTTTGTTGGGGGTCGCTGGGCATGCGGCTGATGAGGTAGATGTCGCGCGGCAAAAAGCTCGCGCCGAACAAACGCTCCAGCGCAGGCACGATGACATCAATGTTGAAGGCCACCCCCAAACCCAGCAGCAGCCCGCCCAAAGTCCCTATCACGCCCACCAATGCGCCTTGCACCACAAACACGCCCATGATGCTGGCTGGGCTGGCCCCCAGGGTGCGCAAAATGGCGATGTCGGCCCGCTTGTCGGTCACCGTCATCACCAGCGTGCTGACCAGGTTGAAAGCCGCCACGGCCACGATGAGTGTGAGGATGATGAACATCATGCGTTTTTCCAGCTCCACCGCGGCAAACCAGTTGCGGTTTTGACGCGTCCAGTCTCGCACCAGCAAGTCGCCACTGAGGCTTTTGACCAGGTCTGTTGCGACCGAACGCGCCTGGTGCAGGTCCTGCAGCTTAAGGCGCACGCCAGTGGGGCCCTCCAGCCTGAAGATCTTGGCGGCATCCTCCACGTGCACCATCACCAGCGCGGCATCGTACTCATAGTGCCCGGAGTCAAACGTGCCCACCACCGTCATTTGCTTGAGGCGGGGCACCACCCCTGCAGGTGTGATTTGCCCACCGGGCGCCACCAAAGTCACCTTGTCACCCCGACGCACACCAAGCTGGCGGGCCAGATCAGCCCCTAAAACCACGTTAAATTCGCCCGCCACCAATTGCGTGAGCACGCCTGGTTGTAAACCTGCGGCCAGTTCGGTGACTTGAGGCTCGAGCATAGGCTCTATGCCACGCACCAAGGTGCCCTTCATGTCTTCGCCATGCGCAATGAGCGCCTGGGCACCCACGAAAGGCGCAGCACCGACCACCTGAGGATGGGCCTTGACCTCTCGAAGGGTCGTGGCGAGGTCTGGCAAAGCAGCGCCCTGCGGCGCAAAAATCTCGATGTGCGAGACCACGCCCAACATGCGGTCGCGCACCTCTTTTTGAAAGCCGTTCATCACACTCAGCACAATGATGAGTGCGGCCACACCCAAGGCGATGCCAAGCATCGACACCCCAGAGATGAAGGAGATAAAGCCATTACGCCGGGTGCTGCGGCCCGCACGCGTGTAGCGCCAGCCCAGAATCAATTCATAGGGGATCTGCATGTTGGGTCTTCGAATTAGGCTGGACAATACCAGCATGCACGTCTTGATTCCATTTGCTTTGTCAGATGACCCCGCCAGCCGCACCGCCGCCCAGGGCCTGCAATTGCCCCAACTGACGCAGATCATCCGTGTATTTTCGCTGCAACAGGTAAGCCTAGCAGGCGGGCCAGCCATGGCGCATGAGCATGCCCTGGCGCAAGCCATGGGTCTGCCAGCTGCAAGCCACTACCCTTGGGCCGCCTTGCATGCAGCTGCGCACGGGCATGCAGACAGCCAAGCTTGGGCCTTTGTGACACCTTGTTTTTGGCAGGTCGGGCAAGGCCAGGTGGTCATGGCCAACCCGCATGATCTGCATCTGCAATTGGATGAGTCTTTGGCTTTGCTAGGCGCCATGAAAGATTTTTTCAAGGAAGACGGCATTGACCTCATGCCCGACCCGACCCAACCGCACAGCCGTTGGTTGGCCCGTGGTGAGGTGTTCAGGCAGCTGGTCACAGCCCCTGAGCACCGGGCCATTGGCAGAAATTTGTCGCCTTGGCTGCCCAACCACCCGCTGATCCGACGCCTGCAAAATGAAATGCAGATGTTGCTCTACACCCACCCCGTGAATGACGCACGCGCGGCCAGGGGCGCTGACCCTGTCAATTCTTTGTGGTTCAGCGGCGCAGGGGCAAGGTCTGAGGGCAACTTACCCCCTGCGACAAGCCTGCACATGCCAGTGACATTGCAAAACGCAGCCTTGAGCAGCCAATGGCCAAGCTGGCAACAAGCCTGGGGCGAGCTGGATGCCACGCTGCTCAAAGACCTGTTGGATGCGGCCCATCTTGGGCCGGTGCGTTTGACCTTGTGCAGCGAAGACAAGGCCGTGACCCTGACCAACACCCCGCACAGCCTATGGCAAAAAATGGGCCGACTGTGGCGCCCACCCACCCTACAAGACCTTTGGATGCACCTATGAACATCACCACCCGAGACGTGCCGCCACGCAGCGCCTGGCAACTCGAGCAGGCGGGTATCCATCCTTTGTTGGCACAGTTGTACGCCGCGCGTGGCGTACAAAGCACCGATGAGCTCGACGATGGCCTGGCCAAGCTGCTGCCCCCCGACACCTTGCTCAGCGCACAAGCTGCTGCGGTGATGTTGGCCGATGCCATTGCCGCGCAACGCAAACTGTGTGTGGTGGCGGATTACGACTGCGATGGCGCTACGGCCTGCGCGGTGGCCGTGCGCGGTTTACGTTTATTGGGTGCAGCGCATGCGACTTATCTGGTGCCCGACCGTGTGGTCGATGGCTACGGCCTCACACCCACGATTGCCCAACGCGTCAAAGACAGCGGTGCGGATGTCTTGATCACCGTGGACAACGGCATTGCCAGCGTGGACGGCGTGGCCACCGCACAAACCCTGGGCTTAGATGTGTTGGTGACCGACCACCACCTGCCCGGCGCAACCTTGCCTGAGGCCCTGATCGTCAACCCCAACCAGCCTGGCTGTAGCTTTGCAAGCAAGTCCATCGCTGGGGTGGGGGTGATGTTTTATGTGCTGCTCGCCTTGCGCGCAGAAATGCGCAAGCGGGGCCTCTTTGATGCTGCCTCTCAGCCCAAACTCGATGCGCTGCTGCCTCTGGTGGCACTGGGTACGGTGGCCGATGTGGTCAAGCTCGATGCCAACAACCGCCGCTTGGTAGCCCAAGGCTTGAAGCGTGTGCGTGCCGGCGCCTTGCCAGCAGGGATGCGCGCTTTGTTTGAGGTTGCCGGTCGCCAAGCGCCAACGGCCACCACGTTTGATTTTGGTTTCGCACTCGGGCCACGCATCAACGCGGCCGGCCGCTTGTCCGACATGACCTTGGGCATCGAGTGCTTGCTCACTGACGATGCTGCGCGAGCCGATGAACTGGCCCGCATGCTCGATGCCATCAACCGAGAGCGGCGTGACATCGAAGGCGACATGCGCGATCAGGCCTTGATGATGGCTGAGTCTTTGTTTGAAGAAGGCGAAGAACCCCCTCCTGCCGTGTGCGTGTTTGACCCTGATTTTCATGAGGGGGTGGTGGGCATTGTGGCCTCCCGCATCAAAGACAAATTGCATCGCCCCACCTTTGTGTTTGCCCCCAGTGCTGCCCCCGGTAAGTCACACGAACTCAAGGGCTCGGGCCGCTCCATCCCGGGCTTTCATTTGCGCGATGCGCTCGACCTGGTGGCCAAACGTTACCCCGGTGTGGTCCTGCGCTTTGGCGGACACGCCATGGCAGCTGGTTGCACCATCAGCGAAGAAGGCTTGGATGATTTCGAACAGGGGCTGACCCAGGTTGCGCAAGAGTGGCTCGATGCTGCCACCCTCACACGACAGTTGGAAACCGACGGCCCACTGCCTGTGCAATACCGACGGCCCGAGATGGTGGACACCCTGCACCAAGCCGTTTGGGGCCAAGGCTTTGCCCCACCCACCTTCAGCGAAGAGGTGGAGGTGGTCTCGCAGCGCCTGGTGGGTGGCAAGCACCTGGCCCTCAAACTCAAGCACCAGGGCCAACCTGTGGATGGCATCTGGTTTGGTCGGGTTGAGCCCTTGCCTCAAAGGGTCTTGCTGGCTTACCGGCTTGATGCCGATGAATGGCAGGGCGTGCGGCGCGTTCGTTTTCTGGTTGAAGGCGCAGCCACGCTTTAAAATGAACCGACATGTCCATACTCAACGCTGACCTTCATTGCCATTCTGTGGTGTCCGATGGCACCCTGACGCCAGAGGAATTGGCTGCGCGTGCGCGTCAAAATGGTGTGGAACTGTGGGCCTTGACCGACCACGACGAGATCGGGGGTCAGCACCGTGCGGCGGCGGCGGCCAAAGCCCAAGGCTTGCGCTACCTCACGGGCACAGAAATTTCGATTACCTTTGCCGGCAAGACCGTGCACATTGTGGGTTTGGGCTTTGACGCTGACAACCCCTCCATGGTCGAAGGCCTGCAGCAAACACGCGGTGGCAGAGGCCAACGCGCCATGGAGATGTCTGAGAGCCTGGCAGCTGCTGGCATTCATGGGGCCTATGAAGGTGCCCTGAAATACGCGGGCAACCACGAGCTGATTTCTCGCACCCATTTCGCTCGCTTCTTGGTCGAAGCCGGTGTTTGCAAAGAAACCAACGAGGTCTTTCGCAAATACCTCACCGAAGGTAAACCTGGCTTTGTACCTCACCGCTGGGCAACCCTGCGCGATGCGGTCACTTGGATCACCAGCGCGGGTGGCATGGCCATCGTGGCGCACCCAGCGCGTTATGGTTTCACGGCCAACGAAGAATTTGCTTTGTTTTCAGAATTCAAAGCGCATGGTGGGCAAGGCGTGGAAGTCGTTACCGGCAGCCACACCGCCGCAGAGTATGTGAAGTACGCAGATGTGGCCCGTGAATTTGGCTTGGCAGCATCGCGGGGCAGTGATTTCCACAGCCCCGAAGAATCCCACACCGACCTGGGCACCCTGCCCTACCTGCCCGGCGAACTCACCCCTGTGTGGGAGCTTTTGGCCCACCGCATTCAATGAGCTTGTTGTGACAGCCCGTGCACGAACCCTGCTGGGCATCGGCTTGGGTGTGACGGCCCTGGCCTGTTTTGCCACCTTGGACACCACCACGCGATGGGTCACAGCCAGTTTGGGCGTGCCCGTGATGATGGCCTTGTGGGTGCGCTACATGATTCAGGCGGTGGCCAACACGGTGCTCATGCTGCCGGTTCGTGGCCGGGCACTGTTGCGCACTGAGCACCCCCGTTTTCAAGCCCTGCGCGGCACCCTGCTCTTGCTCACCAGCTTGTTTGCTTTTTTCAGCCTGCGCTACATCCCGGTGGGCGAATTCACCGCCATCGTCTTGATCACGCCGCTGGACATCACCGTGCTGTCTGCCGTGGTTATGAAAGAAGCGGTGTCACGCTTGCGATGGGCAGCTGTGATCGGCGGCTTTGTTGGCACGCTGATCATCGTTCGCCCTGGGGGTGATTTGTTCAACTGGACTGTGGTGTTTCCATTAGCGGCTGTGGCCACCAACGCCTGGTTTCAGTTGCTCACCAGCAAAATGGCCAAAACAGAAGACGCGCTCACCATGCACTTCTACACCGGGTGGATGGGCGCTCTGTTGTCCACGCTGGCTTTGCCCTTTGTTTGGATGAGTTTGGACAACATGTCGCAAGTGTGGGGGCTCCTGCTGATGGGAGCCACAGGTTCATTGGGACACTTTGCGCTCATCCACGCTTACCAACGCGCCTCGCCAGCCACACTGACGCCTTTCATGTACTCACAAATTTTGTTTGCCATGCTGGGTGGCTGGTTGGTTTTTTCACATGTGCCTGACGGGCCTTCGCTCTTAGGCATGGGGTTGATTGCGGCATGCGGCGCTTTTGGCGCTTGGCTGGCCGTGCATGAAGCAAAGAGCCGCCCTGATGGCACAGTTTTTTGACGTCCACCCGGACAATCCCCAGCTGCGTCTGCTCAAGCAGGCCGTGAACCTTTTGCACAGCGGAGGCATCCTGGCTGTGCCCACCGACTCGAGCTACGCCTTGGTGTGCCACCTTGATGACAAAGCTGCCGCCGACAAACTGCGCCAAATTCGCGGTGTGGATGACAAGCACCACCTCGCTTTGTTGTGCCGCGACCTGAGTGAACTCGCGCTGTACGCCAAGGTGGACAACCGGCAATTTCGTTTGCTTAAATCTGTCACACCTGGCCCTTACACCTTCATTCTGGAAGCCACCAAAGAGGTGCCTCGCCGGGTGAGTCATCCCTCGCGAAAGACCATCGGCTTGCGGGTGCCGCAACACCCGGTGTTGCAGGCCTTGCTGGATTTGCACAACGCCCCTTTGCTGGCCACCACCCTGATTCCCAAAGACGAGCGTGAACCCTTGAACGACGCACATGAAATTCGGGAGCGCTACGAACACCAAGTTGCAGGGGTGATTGATGCGGGCGCTTGCACCACCGAGCCCACCACCGTGGTGGATCTGTGCGGCGATGAGCCAGCGCTGTTGCGCCAAGGTCAGGGCGATGCAGCGCGCTTGGGCCTGTAAGCCCGACTGACTCTGAGAGAATCAGCCCGTGGACCCAAGTCAACTCATTCAAACCGTTCTGATTTACGCCCTGCCGGTGCTGTTTGCCATCACCGTGCACGAGGCTGCGCACGGCTATGCAGCGCGCCATTTCGGGGACAGCACCGCTTGGATGCAAGGCCGCTTGACGCTCAACCCCCTCAAGCACATCGACCCCATGGGCACCATCCTCATGCCCTTGCTCTTGTACTTTGCTACCTCAGGTGCTTTTTTGTTTGGTTATGCCAAACCTGTGCCGGTTCATTTTGCCAACTTGCGCAACCCCAAACGCGACATGGTTTGGGTGGCCCTGGCAGGCCCGGGTGCGAATCTGTTGCAGGCGCTTTTGTGGGGCATTTTGTTTTACCTCTTGGCAGCGGGGAATGTGACTGAGCGGTTTTTCATGGAGATGTGCCGCGCAGGCATGCTCACCAATGTGGTGATGTTTGTCTTCAACCTTTTTCCTCTGCCCCCACTGGACGGCGGGCGCATTTTGGTGGGCATGCTGCCCTGGCGGCAGGCCGTCATGGTGAGCCGCATCGAGCCCTGGGGGTTTTTCATTGTGATGGGCCTGGTGGTCACGGGTGTGGTCAGCGCTTTGTGGATGCGCCCCCTGATGGGCCTGACCTTCGACCTGCTGGAGATATTGCTCTGGCCCTTGTCTTCTTTGTTGCATTGACCTCATGAGCACTGTTCGCGTTTTAACCGGCATCACCACTTCGGGCACCCCGCACCTGGGCAACTATGTGGGGGCTATACGCCCTGCGATTGCAGCCAGCCTGGCCAAGCATGTGGAAAGCTTTTACTTTCTGGCCGACTACCACGCCCTCATCAAAATTGACGACCCAGCGCGCATCCAACGCTCGACTCTGGAAATTGCAGCCACCTGGATTGCTGCAGGCTTAGACCCCAAGCGCGTCACGTTCTACAGGCAATCTGATGTGCCTGAAATTCCTGAGCTCACTTGGTTTCTGACCTGCGTGACTGGCAAAGGTTTGCTCAACCGCGCGCATGCTTACAAAGCGTCGGTGGACAAAAACACCCAAGCCGGATTGGATGAAGACGCTGATGTGAATGCGGGCCTCTTCATGTACCCAGTGCTCATGGCCGCCGACATTTTGATGTTCAACGCCCACAAAGTGCCCGTCGGCCGCGACCAGATTCAGCACATCGAGATGGCGCGCGACATGGCCAGCAGCTTTAACCACCGCTACGGTGAGCAGTTTGTGTTGCCAGAAGCTGCCATTGAAGAAACCGTGGCCACCTTGCCCGGCCTGGATGGCCGCAAAATGAGCAAGAGCTACGACAACACCATTCCTTTGTTTGCGCCGCGCGACCAACTCAAAAAGTTGATCGGCAGCATCAAGACCGACTCACGCGCACCGGGAGAGCCCAAAGACACCGAGGGCTCGGCGCTGTTTCAAATTTACCAAGCCTTTGCTCAGCCACATGAAACCGCGCAACTGCGCGAAGACTTTGCAGCGGGCATTTCTTGGGCGGATGCCAAGCAGCGTTTGTTTGACCGCATTGATGCAGAAATTGCGCCCATGCGAGCGACTTACGAACACTTGATGGCCAACCCCGCAGAGCTGGAGGCTTTGTTGCTGCAAGGTGCGGCCAAGGCGCGGGCCATTGCAACACCTTTCACTGCGAAATTGCGCCATGCAGTGGGTCTGCGCGATCTGCGCCAACAAGCCTCGGTCAAAGCCGCTACAGAAAAAGTAGCACTGCCAAGCTTCAAGCAGTACCGCGAAGCGGATGGCAAGTTTTACTTCAAGTTGGTTGATGCGCAGGGCAAACTGCTGCTCACCAGCACGGGTTTTGCATCCCCCAAAGACGCTGGGCAAATGATCAAAGCGCTGCAAGACAATGCGCAAGCCCTGGCCAGCGCACAAGCGCAGTTGCAACTGGCCGAGGGCGTCAACGCGGGCGATGTTCAAGCCGCTTTGCAAACACTGCGCGAGGCAAAAAGCTAGACTGCGTCTGGCTGTTACAATGCATCCTTCGAGCGGAGAGGTGGCAGAGTGGTCGAATGTACCTGACTCGAAATCAGGCGTAGGGCATCCCCCTACCGAGGGTTCGAATCCCTCCCTCTCCGCCAGAACAAGTCCTGCTAATTCGCTCAGTCGGGTTGTCAGGCGCTCAGAGCCCCGCACCACGCGGGGCTTTTTGCTATGGGCTCCTGACTGACCCCGTGGCTACCCACCCCCGAAATCCGTCTCAAACCCCGTTTCGTCTCAGAACCTCCTGACTTTTTGGCCGTAGTACGGCGCGAGGGAGTGAGTGGAAGACGGGAGTTTTGATGCCGTACCAATTAACAGCGTGGTCGGTTCAAAGTTCATCAGACCCATGGATCGCATGCGGGGTTTTTCGATTTGGGGCGACCCCAATTCAAACTAGGGGCGAGAGTCGGCTTTGCAGCGGTTGCAGCTGGCCGCGAACGCACCGTGAACTCACGCTTTGTGCCTTTGAGCCGACGTACAAGAGAGATGGAGTCTCGCATGCACAATGACCCGTTTCAAGGGCCTTGCCGACTTTGGGGTACGCCGCTGCGGAACTTCATCTTGAACGACAGCCAAGCGCGAGCAGGTGCTATTGACCCATCGAAGCCGGTCGACTTTGAGGCCCAAAGCGGCCACCGCTCTGCTGCTGGGTCAAGGTATTCGCGGCCCAGGGTTAGCCTGTGTCGCCGATGCCATTGCAAGAGCACCGACATGTCAGCGCCCACCAGCGCCTCCCGGTATGGAAATGAGTCACAGGGACGGGGCAGTCGGATTTCCAGATAAAACCACCATGACGTAGAAGTTCCGGCATGATTTCTGTCAGTTGGGAACGGGGCGATGTCATGAAAAGGAGCCGGTCAACCGTTGCCTACGCTCGAATGGTGCAACATCTGGAAAGCGTTCGTCATCGTGTTGAAGACTCACGAAGTTGCTGTACGTCAAGTGCGGAGGCGGGCCCTGCTCCCTGGCCCCAGGTGATGCGAATATAGGACAACAAATCGGCCAGTTCGCTGTTGTTGAGTTCCATGACAAAAGGCGGCATGCCAAAAGCGCGCGGGTTCGTCTGTGTGCTGGGCGCGAAGCCACCGTAGAGCACCGTCTGCATCAAGTTTGCAGGGGAACTTTGGCGGACTGTGGCATTGCCGTTCAGGGGCGGATAGGCCCAGGTGCCGTCGGCCAGTTTCACGCCGTCTCCTTTTTCCTTGTGGCAAGCGGCGCACTGTTGCTTGTAAAGCTGAGCGCCACGGGCCACGGAGATGCCGTTGCCTGAGTCGCTGTGTGGGGTGGGTAGCACCGTGTGGCGAGGTAGCTGCTTCAAGTAGGTGGCCATGGCGAGCAGGTCGTCTTCGCGCCAATGCTGTGTGCTGTGTTGAACCACTTCGGCCATCGGACCGGTAACGAAATGATCGCGGCTCCGACCGTTTTGAAACAGGGCGACGATGTCGGCCAACGGCCAGTCCTGCACGCCCGCTTCGGCGGGATCCAGCAGTGAGGGTGCGTACCAGTTCTGGGCCGGGATCAGGCCGCCGGACAGCCCCAGCATGTCGCTGCTGCCCCCCAAGGCGTTGCGCGGCACATGGCAGGCGCTGCAGTGGGCGGGGCCGTTGACCAGATAGGCTCCGCGCAGCAGGGCGCTGGATAAACCGCCGTCAGCGGTGTCAGCGAGTTCGGTGGGGGGTTGTGTGACATCGCTTGGCCGGAAGTAAAGCGTGCGCCACACGCGAAGGGCGGCCTGGGTGTTGAATGGCCAGCGCACCTCGCTCGGCACGTTGGGAATTTCTGCGGCGGGCAGGCTGCGGAGGTAGGCGAACAGGGCGTCGCTGTCTGAGCGCGTGATGTGTGTGGTGTTGGTGTAGGGGAAGGCGGGGTTGAGCCAGCGCCCATCGGGCGCTTGGCCATGGTGAAGCGCGCGCCAGAAATCGTTGGTACTCCATGTGCCCAAGCCTGAAGGGCTGGGGGTGAGGTTGCTACCGTAAACGGTACCGAAAGGCGTCGCAATGCCTTGGCCTCCCGCGAAGGGCTGCCCTCCGCGCTGGGTGTGGCAGGCCTGGCAATTGCCGAGCACACTCAGGTAGCGCCCGCGTTCGATGGTGGTCGTTTCATTGATCAACCCGGCAATGGCTGGATCGCGAACCGGTGTGGGGGTGGCTGGCCAGGACAGCCAGGCAATCGAGCTGGCCAGGGCGACCAATGCCAAAAGCCCAGCAGCTGGCAGCCTGCGGGTTCGGCGCGCAGGCTGTTGGGCGATGGCTTGTGTTGTCGGTGTGTTCATGGCCGCTCCTGTGCCTGGGCATGGCTGCCGCATTTGAGCGGTGGTGTGGTGGCGGATTGCGCGGGGGTGCGCGTGTTGGCTGGCCAGGGTTGGCTGGACAGCCAGGTGCTGACGGAAGCGATGTCTTCGGGTTTCATGCGCCGGGCGATGTCGGCCATGCAATCTGGCTGTGCACCGCGCCGGGCGCCGGTTCTCCAGGCCCCCATCTGTGCGTTGATGTAGTCGCGCGGAAGGCCCAGCAAGCCTGGCGTGGCCGGCGTCGTACCGGTCAGTTGGGCGCCATGGCAGGCCGCGCAGGCAGGCAATTGCCGGCTTGCGTCGCCCTGCATGGCAAGGCGTTCGCCGCGCCGCATTGTTTCAACGGAGGCGGTGCTGGGAACGGGTGGTGAATAGGGGACATCCAGCGCAGAGAAATAGCGGGAGATCTCCCACAGGTAGTCATCGCTCAGCGGGTCGACCATTTTTGTCATCAGGTCGTAGCGCCGCTCTCCGCGCTGGAAGTGCTTCATCTGGTTGTAGAGGTAGCCGGCAGGTTTGCCCGCAATGCGGGGGTAGTAACCATCGGGTGCGGCGCGGCCCTGGTCGCCGTGGCACTGGGTACAAGCCTTCAGGCGCTGGCCAAGGGTGTCTTCGAACGTTGGCCCGTCTGCAGCAACCGCCGCACCGAGGCAGACGACGCACAAGAGAATGCCGGTTAGCAGCGCTCGGCTGCGCTGTGGGTGGATTGTTTGCATGGTTGGAATGGCTGGGTTCAACGCGGCACAATGAAGGTTGATGCTGTCTCGGCGCGGTCGTTGCTGAGGCCGTCTGCTTCGGCGATGCCCAGGCGGATCGGGATGATTTGCCCTGCCATACCCAGTGCCTGCTCGGCAGCCAGATGCACGGTCACGGTTAGTGTGTGGGCGGCCGCGGGGTCAAGGTGCACGCGCGTGGGGCTGGACAGGCGAAGGCCATCGGCGCCGTTGACGTTCACCCACACGTCGCGTGCTTTTTCGCTGGCATTCATCAGATGCAGCCGGTAGACGTTTTCGGCCGCACCGTTTTCCACTTGCCGTGCGAGAACGCCGCGGTCGCGAACAGCGTTCAGACGCAAAGTAGGGCGGGTGAGAAAGCTGGATGCCATGACGGCCGTGAGGGCGATCAGCAAGCCGCCGTACACCAGCACCCTGCGCCGTCCCAGATGGTCTCGCAGCCTCATGGCCGTTGTGTCAGGGTTGGCCAGCTCGCGTTCCGACGCCATGCGAATCAGCCCGCGCGGTGAGCGCAGCTTGTCCATGACTTGGTTGCAGGCGTCGATGCACAGGCCGCAACTGATGCAGGCCGCTTGCAGGCCCTGGCGGATGTCAATACCAACCGGGCACACCTGCACACACAGCGTGCAGTCCACGCACGCGCCGCTGCCGCGCAGCACGGGGTCACTGCCGCGCGGGCGAGGTGCACGAGGCTCGCCTCGGCGCTCATCGTAGGCCACGTACAGGGTATTGGCGTCCATCATGGAGCCCTGGAAACGGCCATATGGACACATGTGTTGGCACACTTTCTCGCGCAGAAAGCCCGCGTTGCCATAGGTGGCCAAGCCGTAAAAGCCGATCCAAAAAGCTTCCCAGGGCCCGAGGCCGAAGGGCACCGCGGTAGCCAGTTCCCGGATGGGCGTGAAGTAGCCGACCAGGGTGAAACCTGTCCACAGGCTGAGCACGAACCAGCCCAGGTGCTTACCGCCTCGGCGCGCGAGCTTGTGCGCATTCCATGGGCTGTTGTCCAGCCGCAGGCGGGCTTGCCGGTCGCCCTCCAGCCGGTGCTCGATCCACTGAAACAGCTCGGTGTAAACCGTTTGGGGGCAGGTAAAACCACACCATAGGCGCCCGGCCAAGGTGGTTACGAAGAACAGCAGCATGGCGCTGATCACCAGCAGGCCGGCCAGGTAGATCAGGTCTTGCGGGTACAACACCGCACCAAACAGGAAGAATCGGTCTGCCTGCAGGTCAAACAACAGTGCCTGGCGGCCGTTCAGCTGGAGCCAGGGCAGTCCGTAGTAGCCGAGCTGCGTGAGCCACACCATGGCCCAGCGCCAACGGGTGAAGCGGCCTGTGATCGAGCGGGCCTGGATCTTTACGTCTGCCGCAACGTTGGGGGCAGGAACGATGGGAATGATACGTGTGGACATGGCGGGTTTCAGTAGGTCAAGGCCGAGAGGCGGGGGCGGCAGGAACCCAGGGCAAAGGCCAGCGGCAGGAGGCGCTCGGTCAAGTCGGCATCGCCCAGCCATTCGTCTACGCGGAAATACACATTGCGCAGGCGCAGGGTGCCCAGATCAGAGGCGTGGTTATCGCTGGCGGGGTGCACGGAGAGGCCGTCTTCTTCGCTGCGCAGAAAAATCCAGCCTTTCGAAGACCCCAGGCACACCGGTGCCACCAGCGAGAATCCCTCCCATGGCAGATTGGGAACGCCGTCAAAGCGGCCGCTGAGCAACCAGCCGCGTCCGGTGTCTTCAGCGGTCAGCGGCGGTGCTCCAATGGGCAGCGTTCCCGCACGGTGGCCGCTGAACAACTCGGGCAACCAGAGTTCGCGCAGACCCACGTTGGGCGACTGCACCAGGGCCTCGATGGCCAGGCGCTGGGCCCACAACACCGTTGCTGCTTCGGTGTCTTGGCGCTTCAGCACTTGTGCGGCCTGCGAGAGATCGTCCAGGCTGCCGCCGTTGCCACCGCATGAGGTCGGCACTGCGCAACGGAGCAGGCCTGTGGCCACCACGCGCTGCAAAGCGGTGGGTGGGGCAAGCGGGCTGGCGACTGTGGAGGCAGGGCTTTGGGTGGTATCAATCGACATGGCCTTTATGGTGGCTGTGGCGCATCTGATCGCATAGATTCAGATGAAAAGAAATACCACCAGATCAGATGACGTTGAAACGCGCATCTGATCTGCTGCAATGGCCAAAAATGTCCGTTTCTGCACCGGATCAGAAGGGCGGTGTTGCACGACACTGGGTGGATGCCCGATACCGATCCCAACACGCCAAACGACACCCCCTCCCGACGGAAACGATTGATGGTTCGATCTGCCAAGGCCTTGCTCGCTGCGGCGGGTTTGATCTGCCTGCAATGGTTGGGCGATGCGGTGGTGGCGCGCACCGGCTGGCCGGTGCCAGGGGCGCTGGTGGGCCTGCTGCTGTTGCTGGGTGGGCTGGTGGTGTGGGGCCGGGTGCCGCCGGCACTGGACGATGTCAGCACGCCGCTGCTGCGCCATTTGATGTTGCTGCTGATCCCCTCGGTGGCCGCCGTGGGGCTCTACGCAGGACTGGTGGTGCAACATGCGGCGGTGTTTCTGCTGGTGAGCACCGTGGTGACCGTGCTGACCCTGGGCCTGACGGCCTATTTCCTCCAGCGGCTGATCAAGCGAGAGGCCGAATGATGCTCTGGTCGGCCG
Organism: Hylemonella sp. UBA6679; assembly: GCA_002454975.1. GTDB lineage: Bacteria > Pseudomonadota > Gammaproteobacteria > Burkholderiales > Burkholderiaceae_C > Hylemonella. Next base: position 2,670 of record DKJZ01000090.1, on the reverse strand, counting down.
TCACCTTGGGCGCTTACTTGGTGGCGATTGGGCTCTACCGCCGCAGCGGCCACCACCAGCTGTGCCTGCCGGTGCTCACCGGCACGGCCCTGGTGCTCGTGGCGCTGGCGTTGACTGGAATCGACTACCCGGTGTACGCCGAGGCCACCCGTGTGCTGCGTTGGTTGACGGGGCCGGCCATCATCGCCTTGGCAGTGCCCCTGTACAGCCAGGCGGCCTTGCTGCGCCGGCTGGCTGTGCCGCTGCTCGTGGCGCTGGTCGTGGGGTGTGTGGTGTCCGTGCTCGGCACCCTGGGTCTGTGTGCGTTGATGGGCACGCCATGGCCCTTCGCGCTGTCGCTGGCGCCCAAGGCGGCCACCATGCCCATGGCCATGCTGGCCGCTGATCGCGCTGGTGGCATCCCCGCTGTGGCCGCGATGGCGGTGGTGGCCAGCGGAGTGCTGGGCACCTTGCTGTCTGGCCCCGTGTTCCGTTGGCTGGGTGTGGAGGATGAGCGCGTTCGCAGCTTCACGCTGGGTCTGGTGGCGCACGCCATCGGGGTGGCCAGGGTGCTGCAGACCCACCCCGAGCATGTGGCCTTCGCCGCGCTGGCGATGGGACTCAATGGGGTGGGCACGGCGCTGGTTCTGGCCGGCCTGTCACATGGACTTTGAGCAAGCCATGGCCCATCTGCGCGGTACGATGGTCTGAAACTTGGAAAACAACCGAACAGATGAATGGCGTGCGCCTGACCCGATACCAACAACTGGCCGACGACATGGCCGATGCGATTCGCGCCGGTCTGCTGCGCCCGGGCGAACGCCTGCCTTCGGTGCGCACCACTTGCGAACAGCGCCACGTGAGCCCCTCCACCGTGTTCCAGGCCTACGGCCAGCTGGAGTCGCTGGGCTTGATCGAGGCGCGTGCCCGCTCGGGCTACTTCGTGCTGGCCACCCGCCGCCTGTTGCGCGCGGGCCCTGAGACGGCCTTGCCGCGCCAGGAAGCCACGCCGGTGGCGGTCAGCGAGCTGGTGTTCGATTTGCTGGGCACCACGCGCGATGCCGATGTGGTGCCGCTCGGCTCGGCTTTCCCTGCTGCCCACTTGTTTCCGTTTGAAGAACTCGCACGCAGTGGTGCCCGCGCCATGCGCCGCTTGAGAGCCAGCCAGATCACCGGCGCACTCACGGCGGGTGACGAGGGTTTGCGCCAGGCGCTGCGACGGCGCTATGCCTTGCAGGGCATGGCCCTGGCGAACAACGAACTCATCATCACCAACGGGGCCATGGAGGCGCTCAACCTCTGTCTGCAGGCGGTCACCCAGCCCGGCGATGTGGTGGTGGTGGAGTCGCCCACGTTCTATGCCGCACTGCAGGCACTTGAACGCCTGCATCTGCGGGCGGTGGAGGTGGCGACCGACCCCATAGAGGGCGTGGACCTGGCTGCGCTGGCCGAGTTGCTGGCGCGCCACAAAGTGGCGGCCTGCTGGTTCATGCCCAGCCTTCAAAACCCGCTGGGCGCGCTCATGCCGGTGGCGCGGCGACAGGCCATGGTGGAACTGCTGGCGCAACACGGTGTACCGCTCATCGAAGACGATGTGTATGGCGAATTGCACGCAGGCACTCGCCGCCCGCCCCCGGCCAAGGCTTTTGACAAGCAAGGGGGCGTACTGCACTGCTCCTCGTTTTCGAAATGCCTCGCGCCAGGCTACCGCGTGGGCTGGGCGGCGGCCGGGCGATACGCGGCGCAGGTGGAGCGGCTGAAAATGATGACCTCATTGGCCACCGCGATACCCTCACAACTTGCCTTGGCGGACTACCTGGCACAAGGTGGCTACGACAGGCACCTGCGTCGGTTGCGCGAGGCGCTGGCTGCTCAGCGGGTACATGCGTTGAACCTGGTGGAGCGCCATTTTCCGGCGGGCACCCGCGTCACCCGCCCTGAAGGCGGTTACTTTCTCTGGCTGGAGCTGCCGCCCGAGGTGGATGCGTTGGCCCTGCACCAGCGGGCAAAGGCCTGTTCCATCAGCACAGCCCCTGGTGTGCTGTTCTCGGCCGACCACCGCTTCACCCACCACCTGCGCCTCAACGTGGGCCATCCCGGCGATGCCCGTTTTGACGGGGCGATCAAGCTGCTGGGCAAGCTTGCAGTCGATTTGCAGATGAAACCCAATTGACATTTCACCTTGAGGTTTCTTCTGCTTCATGGAGCGCACGCACTTCGCTAGACCGTTTTCACCTTCCGATCTGCTTAGCCCCAATCCAGAGACCGGTGTGGGTGTCCCTGCGGTCGACCGGGGTCAGTTTCAGGAGTGACCGGTTTCGGCAGTAGCGAACGTTCGCGCCTCGATTTCAAATGTCTGCAGTCAGCCTAAACCGGACCCGCCGCCCAAAAATTTGGTTTCCTGTACCTGGGCCGGACTTATTCAGTTCGGGCCGTATCCGCCCTGAACTTAGCCAATAACTTCTGTTCTTGCTCCCGCCAGTCCATCGGGAACGGGTCCAGCAGATCCCTCATGGTCAACCAAGCTGGGTGTGATCCATCCAGGATTGCCTGCACCACCTTCGGCGACAGGTAGGCCAGCCGCAGGATTCGGCTGACATACGAGGGATTGATCTTTTCCGCGGCGGCCAGGTCTTCGATAGTGGCGTAGGTCTCGTCATAAAGCAGGCGCTGGCCACCATGAAGGCACTA
>DKJZ01000089.1 GCA_002454975.1 Hylemonella sp. UBA6679 | reverse complement strand
TTCGGTCAGGTCCATCTTGCCCCCCACCAAGGGCCAGTTATCGCTGAAGCGCTCGCCCCCGTTATCGCTGGTAAAAACAATCAGGGTGTTGTCAAGCTGGCCGGTTTCGCGCAGGGCCTGCACCACCCAACCAATGCCTTCGTCCATGTGATGGATCATGCGCCGGTAGGTGTGGATGTTGCCCCCATCGAGGTGGAAGATGTTGCTCTTGGTAGCCTCTGCCACGGCCTCGTCGTCCCGGGTTTCCCACGGCCAATGCGGTGCGGTGTAGTGCAGGCTCAGAAAAAACGGCTGCCCTTGTCGCTCAGGCGCTGCCATGCGGCGAACATAGTCCACCGAGCGCTGCGACAAAAGATCGGTGAGGTAGCCCTCTTCGGTGTGTTCCTCTTCGCCCACATACAAATCATGTGTGCCGTTGTTGCTGCAGTGCGTGAAGTAATCCACCCCGCCTGACATAGGGCCAAAAAACTCGTCATAGCCTGATCTGAGCGGCCCGAATGCCGGCGGATAACCCAAGTGCCACTTGCCGATCAGTGCCGTGTGATAACCCTGTGCTTTGAGCAAGGAAGGCAAGGTGGGGTGTTGCGGAGGCAAGCCCAACACCGTGCTACCTTTGCTTTTGCTGCTGATGGGCTCATCCACACCACCACGCAAGCGGTACTGGTAGCGCGCGGTCATGAGCGCAAAACGCGTGGGCGAACACACTGGCGAATTGGCATAGCCTTCGGTCAAACGTAGGCCGTTGGCTGCGAGCTGGTCAATGACGGGTGAGACGGGCCCGAATTCGGTCTCGCGGCCGCCATAACAGCCTAGGTCAGCAAAGCCCAGGTCGTCAGCGACGATGAAAATGATGTTGGGTCGATGCATGAGCAAGTCTTTCAGAAGCAGCCGCCTCAATCAGCCTTGAAGCCTGATTTTTTGACAATGGGACCCCAACGCTTGGCATCGTCCTGCATGGTTTTTTGCAAGTCAGCCGCGCTGCCACCGCCTGGCTCCAAGCCCAGTGCCGCAAAACGCTCACGTACCTCCGGGTGGGTCAGCGCCTTGTTCAGTGCTCTGTTGATGTCGTTGATCACAGGCGCAGGGGTTTTGGCCGGCGCATACATGGCAAACCAGCCCTGGCCCACAGCATCGGGGAAACCTTGCTCTTTGAAGGTGGGCACATCAGGCATGACCTTGCTGCGCTGCGCACCCGAGGTGGCCAAGATGTTGACCTTGCCTACCTTGGCGTTTTGCTGCCACTCCATCACCACATCGATACCCGCAGGCGCGTGGCCACCGAGCACAGCTGTTTGCAATGCAGCACCACCATTGAAAGGCACATGCACCATCTCCACGTTCAGCGCCGAGCCGATCATCACGCCAAAAAAATGCGGCAAGCTTCCCGCGGCAGGCGAACCAAAGTTGGCTTGCTGTGGGTTGGTTTTGAGCCACGCGGCGTATTCCTTGAGGTTTTTAACGGGCGAGTTGGCAGGCACTGCCAGTGCGAAAGAAAAATCGCAAACCCTACCAACGGGGACAAAGTCCACCTCGGGGTTGTAATTCAATTTGTTGAACACCATGGGGGCGAGCACCGGCACCACAATGGGTGTAACCATGACGGTGTTGCCATCCGGCGGCGCGGCTTTGAGCACATCTGCAGCCAACCGCCCACCGGCACCAGGACGGTTGTCCACGATGATGGAGCGCTTGAGCTCGTCCTTCATTTTTTCAGTGAGGATGCGGGTCACCACATCGATCGACACCCCCGCCGGAAAACCCACGATAACGCGCAGCGGCTTGTCCGATTGCGCCAAGGCTGCAGGACCCGCAAGCAAGGAAGCGGCCAAGGCCAAAGAGGTGAGCAGGTGGCGACGAATCATGGTCAAGTCTCCAGAGTTGGTTTCAAACGCACTGGTGCACAAATTTGGTTTCGAGAAAGGCTTCCATGCCCTCGATGCCAGACTCGCTGCCGTACCCGCTGTCCTTGACGCCGCCAAAGGGCGCCTCGGGCACCGACACCGCCACACCATTGACCGCCAGGCTACCCACCTCCAGCTCTTGCGTGACTTGGTGAATGTTTCGGGCTGAGTCGGTGAACAGGTAACCGGCCAGCCCGTAAGGCGAGTGGTTGGCCCATTGGATCGCTTGGTTCAGTGTCTCAAAAGGCGCAATGGTGACCACCGGGCCAAAAGGCTCTTCCTGCATCACGGGCATGTCTGGCGTAACCCCGGTCAAGACAGTCACAGGGGCAAAAAAGCCACCCTCTGGCGCCTGACCCTGGTGGGCCTGGGCACCTGCTTGCACTGAGCGGTCAATGAGGTCGCGAACAGCTGCCACGCGCCGGGCATTGGCCAGCGGCCCCATGTTTGTGCTGCTTTGCATGCCGTCGCCCAACACCAGGCGCTGGCTGGCAGCCACAAATGCGTCTTTGAAATCGCCGGCAATCGCTTGGTCCACATAAAAACGTGTGGGGGCCAGGCAGGCCTGACCGGCATTGCGAAACTTATGCGTGACCAGGGTGGTCACGGTTGTGTCGATGTCGGCATCGGCGCACACGATCACCGGCGCATGCCCACCCAACTCCAGCGTGATGCGCTTGAGGTGGCGCGCCGAGAGCTGAGCCAGATGGCGGCCCACGGGCACCGAACCCGTGAAGCTAACCTTGCGGATGATGGGTGAGGCAATCAGTTGCTCCGAAAGCTCCGAGGGTACGCCATACAAGAGCTGCAGCGCGCCCGCTGGCAAATCTTCTGCCAGACACGCCACCATGGCGGCCACACTGGCTGGGGTTTCTTCAGCGCCTTTGAGAATGATGGAGCACCCCGCTGCCAAAGCGCCACCAATTTTGCGGGATGAGAGCACCAGCGGAAAATTCCAGGGCGAAAAAGCCGCCACCGGCCCCACCGGCAGCTTGTGAACTTGCATGCTGCTGTTGGGCAGGCGGGCAGGCACGATGCGGCCATATGTGCGACGCGCTTCTTCAGCGTACCACTTGATCAGATCCGCAGCCATGGCGCATTCGGCGCGCGCTTCGGCCAAGGTCTTGCCTTGCTCTTGGGTAAGCAAATTGGCGATGTGTTCGATGTTTTGGCGCATTCTGGCCACACCTTTTTCAAGGCGGGCACAACGCTCAAAAGCAGGCACTTTGCGCCAGACCTCAAAGCCTGCTTGCGCGCCTTGCAAGGCTTGCGCAATTTGCGCAGTGCTGGCGAGTCTGAGCTGGTCCAGCGTGGCGGCATTGGCGGGGTTGACGATGGGCAGGCTCTGTGTGTGCTGGCCTGCACACCACTGCCCTTGAATCAACAGATCGGGGGCACGGTAAGGGGTGCTCATATATTGCGCCCCCCATCCACGTCCAGGCACACGCCGGTGAGGAAGCTGGCGTCCTCTGAAGCCAAAAAGCTCACGGCTGCGGCCACATCAGCCGGCTGGGTAAAACGCCCCAGCGGAATACGCGCAAGAAACTTTTCACGGTTGGCCGGGGTGTCTTCCATGCCCATGAAGTCAGCCATCATGGGGGTTTCGCCGATCATGGGATTGACCGCGTTGATGCGGATGCCCGAACGTGCAAACTCCAGCGCCAAACCCTTGGTGAGGTTGATCATGGCAGCCTTGCTGCCGCTGTACCAGGTCAGCCCTGGGCCGGGACGCACGCCCGTGGTGGATGCCACGTTCACAATCACGCCCTTGCCCTGCGCAATAAAGTGCGGAATGGCGCATTGCGCAGACCAATAAATACTCTTGAGGTTGACGCGGTAGACGCGGTCAAACTCTTCTTCTGTGACTTGCAGTGCGGGCTTGTTGCGGTGGGTGGTACCTGCGTTGTTCACCACAATGTCCAAGCCACCCAGTTGCGACAGCGTGGTTTCCACCATGCGTTGGTAATCTGCTTGCGAGGCCACATCACACACCACAGACTGGGCGCGCGCGCCTGCCGCAGTCAGTTCAGCGGCCATGCGCTGCCCACCTTCAGCGTTGAGGTCAGCAACCATCACCGCAGCACCAGCCTGGCTCAAACGACGTGCAATGGCAGCGCCAAACCCCGATGCGCCACCTGTCACGATGGCTACTTTGTCTTTCAAATTCATGTGGTTTCCTCAAATGTCCAATACCAGGCGACCGCCCCCGCAACGCGAGACGCACACCATCATGCGCCGCTGCTCGGCGCGCTCATCGGGAGACAGCACAGCATCCATGTGCGCAATCTCCCCCTCCAACACCGGCGCTTCACAGGTGCCGCAAATGCCTTCACGGCATGACCAGGGGTAGTCCACGCCTAGGCGCTCCATGGCTTCGAGCACGCTCTCTTGTGCGCCCACGGAGGTGCTCAGGCCTGCGCGCTGCAACACAAGCTCAAAAGATTGGCGCCCTTCAACAGGCACCTCGACGCCTTTGAAACGCTCCATGCGCACCGAGCCGCTGGCCCAGTGCGAGGTGGCTACGGTCAATGCATCGAGCATAGGGGCCGGGCCGCAGGCGTACACCGCGTCCCAACGCTGCGTTTGCAAACGCTGAGCCAAGTTAATGGGGCCGCCTTGCTCGTCGTCAAAATGGCAAAGCAGATGCTCGCCTGCCAAAGCCTTGAGCTCTTCGAGATAAGCCAAGCGCGACGCTGAACGCGCACTTGCCCACAACTCAAACGTGCGCCCCTCCTGGGCACAAGCCTGCGCCATGGCGTAGATGGGCGTGATGCCAATGCCACCCGCTAGCAACAGCACATGCCGGTGCTGCGCCTGCATCTCAAAGAGGTTGCGTGGTGCGCTGATGCGCAGCGTCTGGCCTACCTTGAGCTTTTCATGGATCCAAACTGAGCCGCCACGGCTTTGAGCGTCCCAGCCCACAGCCACCTCATAGCTGTCCATGTCAGACTGCCCGGTGGCATTGACCAGCGAGTAATGCCGCACCATGCCGTTGGGCAAGGCTAGCTCGATGTGCGCACCAGCCTGGGCACCGGGCAAACGCTGACCTGACTTGCTGCGCAACGCCACTGCCATGACATCGCGGGCTACAGCGCGCAGGCTGCTGACCGTGACTTCAATGTCGACGCTCATGCCTGGCCTTCGCCTGACTCGGCTTTGGCCATCCGATCGAGCAACCAGCGCGCTTGGTTCAGACCCGCATCGGCCGCGATCGGGATCATCGGGCGATCGGGCAATTGGCTGATGATTTTCTGTTGTGCTTCAATCATCAGACGGTCTTCTTCGAATGCAATCACCACATTCTTGAAAATCTGCTCCGTCATCGCGGCGTCTTCCAGCTCGAAATTGCGCGCCTGGCAGAACCAGTAATGGCTGGTGGTTTCGGTCTCCGGGGTCTGGATGGAGGTGTGGCGGAACTGCACGGCTTGCGGCACACGGTTACCTTCAGCAGCACCCGTACCTGCTGGGGCCGAGCCCGCATCCATGCGCAGCAAGGCGGGCGGCGACCACTGGTACACCTGCCAGCGATCAACCTTGCCCTCAAACTTAGCCACGCTTTTATGCAAGTTAGGCATGTCGTCGTTGAGGTACCAGCGGCTGATGGTCAGGCTACCGTTGCCGGTGGTGTCTCGTTCAATTTTTGGCTTGAGGTCGGCAGCACTGTCGGTGCCCAAAGTGGTGGGATGTACCCAAGCCAGGTGGGTGAAGTCCAGCAGGTTGTCGATGATGAGCTTGTAGTTGGCCTGGTAATGGATGTAGCCGGGCTTCATGCGCCAATCGGGCGAGTCGTGCCAGAAATAGTCCACGATGTCGTCCGGATTGGCCAGTGCGGGTTCTCCCATCCAAATCCACACCAGGCGATTTCGCTCCACCACCGGATAACGCCTGACACAGGTCTTGGGCGGAATTTGCGCCTGACCCGGAATGTCCACGCAAGCCCCGGTCGGGTCGAACTTCAGGCCGTGGTACATGCAACGCACGCAGTCACCTTCCTTGCGGCCCAGGTGCAGCGGTGCTGCGCGGTGGCAGCAGCGGTTTTCCAGCGCCACCACAGCACCCTGCGTATCGCGATAAAGCAGCACCGGCTCATTGAGCAGGGTGCGGTGAAACAAGCCGTCGCTGGGCACTTCTTCGTCCCACGCAGCCACATACCAGCAATTTCTTATGAACATGTGTCGGTCTCCTTTCGAGGTTGGGGGATGCTAGGGCGGTTTACTGCACAAAACAATTCGGTTTTTCGAAGATATGATCGGTTTTCTAAATCACCGAATGGGGACGCCATGAAGTTCCAAACCCTGCAGGCCCTGATTTGCATTGAAGAGGTGGGCAGCTTGCGTGCTGCGGCGCAGTTGATCCACCTCTCACAGCCCGCACTCTCGGCAGCGATTCAGCAGCTCGAAGATGAGCTCAAAGCGCCTTTGCTGGTGCGAACCAAGCGCGGGGTAAGCCTGACAGCGTTCGGGCACGCCTTCATGAAACATGCGCGACTGATCGTCTCAGAGAGCCGGCGCGCGCATGAAGTCATCGAGCAAATGCGTGGGCATTGGGAGGGGCAAGTCACCTTTGCCACCTCCCCAGCCATTGCTTTGGGGCCACTGCCTCAAGCCTTGTCGGCTTTTTTGCGCGAGTTTCCCGCTGTCACGGTACATGTACGCGATGGTCTGTACCCGTCTGTATCGCCGCAGCTGCGCGATGGCACTCTGGACTTTGCCCTGACAGCCGCGCACAAGCACGACATTGACGCCGACCTGGAAGTGCAAGCCCTGCACGTCAGTGATGTGGTGATCGTCGGCCAGCGTGACCACCCCCAGGCACAGGCCACGCGCCTGGCTGAGTTGGTGGATTGCTCCTGGGCCTTTTCAAGCGCCCCACGAAGGCCGGGCGCCATCATCATGGACGCCTTCGCTCGGCACAACCTGCCGGAGCCTAAACTGGGCATCGTGTGCGAATCTTTCCTGGCCCTGCCCGGCATCCTGGCCCACACCGACATGCTCACCACCATGCCCCGCGGCTTGTACGATCGCAATGCCTACCAAGACCGCCTGTGCATCCTGCCCATCCAAGACCAACTGCCCAGTCCCACAATTTTTGTGCTGCGTCGGCACGACCTGCCTCTCACTCCGGCAGCGGCAGGTCTCATCCGCTGGATTCAGCATTTCGCGCACCAGTCGCACTGAGCCATGAGCGGGTTCGAAGGGTTTTACGTCGCTTGCGTGTTATTGGCAGGCTATCTGGTGCTGGGCATCACGGGGTTTGGCTCGGCGCTGGTCACAGTGCCTTTGCTGGCCTTGGTCTGGCCCCTGCCCGAGGTGGTGGTGTTGGCGATTTTGTTGGACATCCCTGCCTCCATTCTGCATGGCGGTCTGAACCTGCGGCAGGTCCGTTGGCAGGCATTGCTGGCCATGCTGCCAGGGATGGCGGTGGGCTCGGGCATGGGCTTGTGGCTGCTGGGCCAGCTCGACAAACGCTGGCCGCTGTTCGCACTGGGGGTGTACATCGTGGTGGTAGGCGTGCGGTCGCTGCGCCAGGCATCAGTACCTGCTGCCGTCAAGCCTTCGGGGCTGGCCTACCACCTGGGCAGTGGCCTGGTGGGCGTGGTTGAGGTGATGTTTGCCACAGCAGGACCGGTGGTGCTGGCCATACTGCAACGCAGATTGCGTGATGTTGCTCAGATCCGCGCCACGGTGCCCGTGGTGATGGTGGTGGCCGGTACGGTGGCCATGGCGGTGCTGTTTTCATCCGGCAAGGTGGACGGCACCCACACTGGGCAACGCTGGTTGCTGGGTTTGCCCGTCGCGGTCGTGGGCGTGGTGGTCGGGAACCGTTTGGCCCAACACATTGCGCCTGCAACCATGCGCCGGACGATGGCCGCGCTGCTCACCGTGAGCGGCTTGTCGCTCATGCGCAACCTTTGGCTGTGAGGCTGCCGTTTCGCCTTTGAGGACCCGCGGCCGCTTGGCAAGAAGCGTGTTGGCGAACCTGTGATCTATTTGTTTTTCTGATCAATGGTGCAAAAAAGTGATTTGTGACTTGCACTAACCCGTCCCTATCATGCCCGTCTCATGTCAATATAAGAGGAGACAGTCATGAACTTTCGCCGTCAATTGTGTCGCACCGCCTTGCTGCTGGCATTGCCCCTGGGTGCTGTGGCCCAAAGCAACAACCTGCTGGTCAACAGCTTTTTGGCCCCGCAACACCCCGTCACCAGCATGGTGATCAAACCCTGGGCTGAGAAGGTTGGGCAAGTCACGGAAGGCCGCGTCAAAATGGACGTGGCACCTTCCAGCTTGGCTGCGCCCCACCAACAATTGGCCAGCGTGAACAAGGGTGTTTTCGATGTGGCCTACCAGTTTCACGGCCTGATGGCCGAGCAGGTCAAACTCAACCAAGTCGCCCACCTGCCCTTTGTGAACACCAGTTCACGTGGCAGTTCAGTGGCTTTGTGGCGCACCTACCAAAAGCATTTTGCGAAAGCCAAGGAGCTGGACGATGTGCATGTGCTGGCCATGTTCGTACTACCCCCAGGCGTTTTTTACGGGATGAAAGGGCCGATTGACGGCCTGGACAAACTCAAGGGCAACAAGGTCTATGCTTTGCCTGGGGTGCCCGCCACCATCCTTGAAGCAGCAGCGGCCGGTGTGGTGGCAGCGCCTGCAGCGCGCAGCTACGAAATCGTTTCTGGTAAAACCGTGGACGCCTTTGTGGGCTATTCCGTCTCGGATGCGAACGGCCTCAAAACCCTGTCTTACGCCACCGACATCACCGATATTGCTGGCAACATCACAGCGCCTTCGTTTGTGCTGTTCATCAACAAAAAACGTTGGGCCGCCTTGCAAGACAAAGACCGCAAGGCCATTGAGTCCATCAGCGGCGAAGCCTTTGCGCAAAACATGAAGATGTACGACGACCTTGAGAGCAAGATGCGCACAGAAGCCGCCAGCAAAGGCATCAAATTCCACAAAGCCAGCGACGCCTTCAACAAAGACCTGCAGGCCTTGGGTGCGCCCTTGGTTCAGGCTTGGGTGAACGACGCGCAAAAGCTAGGTGTCAATGGCCGTGAGGCCCTGGACTTCTACCGCGCAGAAGCCATCGCCAACCGCTAATTTGCGTTTTGCTCAGAGGGCTGCGTACGGCAGCCTTCCGTCTGGAGACCCCCATGTTTGTGAAAAATGTCTGGTATGTGGCAGGAAACGCCGTGGAGTGCACGCACACACCTCTGGCCCGCACGTTTTTGAATGAAAAAGTGGTCCTTTTTCGCACTGCGAGCGGCACGGCCGTGGCACTGGAAGACCGCTGCTGCCACCGCTTTGCGCCCTTGTCGCTGGGTGATGTGGAAGACCGCGGCATCCGCTGTCGCTACCACGGTATGGTGTTTGACCAAGGCGGCCAGTGTGTGGAAATTCCTGGTCAAGACCAAATCCCACCAGGCACGTGCGTCAAAAGCTTTCCCTTGGTGGAGCGTCACAACCTGCTCTGGATCTGGATGGGCGACCCTGCATTGGCTAACCCGGACGACATCGTGGATGTGCATTGGAACGGCGCGACCGATTGGCCCACCGCATCAGGCTACATCCACTACAAAGCCAATTACCAGCTGATTGCCGACAACCTGCTGGACTTCACGCACCTGACCTTCGTGCACCGCACGACCCTGGCCAACAATGCTTTCCCCAACGCACGGCCAGAGATCACCTCGTTTGAACGCGGCATCAAACTCAATCGTGTGATCCGCGATTGTGACCCCTCACCCCTGCACGGCATGGCGGGCAAGTTCAACTGCAAGGTCGACTTCTGGAACCGCCAGGTGTGGTGGCTGCCCTCGATCTTTGAAAACTGGGCGGGCTCAGTGCCCACAGGTGACGGCGAGCCGCACGAACGCGAAGGCGGTTTGCACCTGCGCCACTTCTCGCTGTTAACGCCTGAGACCGAGCAAACCACGCATTACTTTTGGCTACAACCCTGCCAGTTTCCACATGAAGACGCTGAGATGATCGAGCGAGTCGGACAAGGCATCGCAACCGCCTTTGCGGAAGACCGCTGGATCATCGAAGCACAACAGGAAGTGATCAACAGATCGCCTGAAGCCAAAATGCGCGCCATGCGTAACGATGCGGCGCTGGGTCGCGTACGCTTCATGATTGAGCGCCTGCTGGAGCAAGAGGCGCAAGGCGCGCGCACCATCCCCATCACACAGGTGGCCTGAGATGGACATCCAAGCCGCCGTTTTAGAAGCGCCGCAAGGTCAGCTCCAGCTTCAAACCCTGCAACTCGAGCCGCCCCGTGACCGAGAAATTCTCGTGCGCGTGATGGCCACCGGGGTGTGTCATACCGATATGTCTGTGATGGGGCGCCCCTTTCCAGTCAACCAGCCCATTGTGCTGGGACATGAGGGCGCCGGGGTGGTGGAGGCGATCGGTGCCGCCGTGACGAAGGTCAAACCGGGCGACCGGGTGGTGATGAGCTACAACTTTTGTGGCGCCTGCCCCAGCTGCCTGCGCAAAGCCCCAAGCTATTGCAACTATTTCTTTGGCAACAACTTTTTAGGTCAGCGCGCTGATGGCAGTACGGCATTGTCACGCCAAGGCCAGCCTGTTCGACACAACTTCTTTGGGCAATCGTCCTTTGCCACCCACTGCCTGTGCACCGAAAACAATGTGGTGAAAGTACCGTCTAGCGTCCCCGATGCATTGTTTGAATTGCTTGGGCCCTTGGGCTGCGGTTTACAAACAGGTGCAGGGGCAGTCATCAACGTGCTGCAACCAGCTTTTGGCGAATCTTTGGTGGTGTTTGGCGCTGGCGCTGTGGGCATGGCCGGCTTGATGGCTGCGCGTGCCATGGGTGCGGCCACCGTCATTGCCGTGGACCGCGTACCGCAACGCCTGGACTTGGCCATGCAACTGGGCGCCACCCACACCCTGCTGGCTGATGGGCAAACCGATGTTGTGGGCCAGATCCGCGAGATCACAGGCGGTGGGGCCAACTGCACACTCGACACCACCGCGGTCAGTGCGGTGTTGCGTCAAGCCGTGGACTGCCTCGCACCCTTGGGTCGATGCGGTTTTGTTGGCGGCGCGCCGGTAGGTACCACCCTGGAAATTGATGTGCGCGACATGATGCTCAACGGCAAAACCCTGCGCGGCATTGTGGAGGGCGATGCCAACGCCGATGTGCTCATCCCCCAGTTGATCGCGATGCAAGCGCAAGGCTTGTTTCCATTTGAAAAGCTGATGAAGGTCTACCCCTTCGAGGCGATCAACCAAGCCATGGCTGACGCCAAGTCGGGCCACACCGTCAAACCCATTTTGCGTATGCCCACCCAGACCGCCTAAAGCCGGCGCCCCAAGAAAGACCCTCACCATGAGTGACATCCCCACACCCTCCCCCAGCCCAGCGCCCGCGCTGGAGCGCGCGCTCTCCTGGCTCAGCGCCTTACCTGTTGCGCTGATCGTGACCCTCACGTTTGCTGACGTGCTGGGCCGCTACCTCTTGTCCTCGCCTGTACGCGGCAGCATGGAGATCATCGAGTTCGCCATGGCCTTGGTGGTGTTCACCGCACTGCCCTTGGTCACGCTACAACGCGGGCATGTGAGTGTCAGCCTGATCGACAACCTATTCACAGGAAAAGGCAGATACATCAAGCGCATGCTTTGCGACGCAGTGAGTGCTCTGGCCTTGGGCTTGCTCAGCTGGCGGCTGTGCCTTCAAAGCATGGACGACCTGCAAACCAGAGCCGCCACCGTCGTGTTGGGACTGCCCAACGCTGCTTTGAGTTTGACCTTGACCTTTTTTGCAGGCCTGAGCACCGTGGTGGTGCTGATGCATTTGTTTCAGACCTGCCGCGCCTTTGGGAGCCACGAATGACTGCCGCCATCCTTGGATTTACTGTTGTCTTCTTACTGGCGTTTGCGGGCGTGCCCTTGGCATTTGCCATGCTGCTGGCCGGCGTGGGCGGTTATGCCGCATTGCGAGGCGTGGATCCGTCCCTGCACATGCTGAGCCAAGTGGTGGTGGACGCCTCCGCCAATTACGGCATGTCAGTCTTGCCGATGTTCATTTTGATGGGCCTGTTTGTGCACAAGGCCGATATCAGTGGTGAGCTCTACGACGCTGCCAACGCCTGGTTAGGCAGCCTCAAGGGCGGGCTGGCGCATGCCACCGTGGTAGCTTGCGGTTTGTTTGCCGCTATTTCTGGCAGCTCCATAGCCACCTCGGCCACCATGACCAAAGTGGCTATGCCGCCCATGCGCCGTCTGGGCTACCACGACCGCCTGTCCACAGGGGTGGTGGCTTCAGGTGGCGTGCTGGGTGTGCTGATTCCACCCTCGGTGCCTTTGGTCATTTTTGGTTTGCTGACCGAAACTGACATCCGACAGCTCTTCATTGCCACCATCGTGCCTGGCGTTTTGTTGCTGCTGCTTTTCCTGGTGGCGGTGTGGGCCACGCTAGCGCTCAACCCCGAGCTGGGCCCGCGAGGTGAACGCGTCAGCCTCAAGCAACGCATGCTGTCGCTCAAAGGCGTGTGGTCCACTTTGCTCTTGTTTGCTTTTGTGATGGGCGGTTTGTATGGCGGCGTTTTCACCGCCACAGAATGCGCGGGCATGGGTGCATTTGGGGCTTTGCTGATCGCACTGGCGCGTCGCAAGCTCAATGTGGAGGGGGTGCTGGCTTGCTTGAAAGAGACTGCGTCCACCACCGCCATGATTTTTGCAATTGTGTTTGGCGCCCTGGTGTTTGCTAACTTCATCACCCTCTCGGGCTTGACCGTTCAGTTGGTGTCGTGGATCCAAAACAGCGGTTTTTCCACCACCGGTGTACTGCTGGCTATGGTGCTGATTTACCTGGTGCTGGGCGCCCTGATGGAAGCCATGGGCTTGCTACTCTTGACCGCTCCAATCTTCACGGCGATTGCTGTGGACATGGGGATTTCGCCCATTTGGTTTGGCATCTTCGTGGTGATGATGATTGAGATTGGCATGTTGACCCCACCCGTGGGCATGAATGTGTTCACCGTCAAGACACTGCTGCCCGAGGTGAAACTCTCCACCATTTTCATGGGCGTCATGCCGTTTGTGGTGGCCAACCTGGTGGCCGTAGGCCTGTTGATCGCCTGGCCACAATTGGCGTTGATGGCGCTGGGCTGGTTTTAAAGTTCGGGCAAGGTTCTAGCGGAGGGCCATGTCTGCTCAGACGCAGGGAAACTCAACCGCAATCGCTTCACGCACCACGCTGGCCGCATTGAAGCGGTGCAAATCAGGGCGCTGCTTGAGTTGGTTGACCACGGCGGTGACCAAATCCAGGGTCGCCGTGCTCGCGCCCACGCACACCTTGCTGTCTTTGAGCAGTGAGAGCGCATCGACCACCCCCATGATGTAATGCCGACCCACTTCACGAGTCTGAGCATCGGGCGCCATCAATCGCAAGTACAAGTCGCCCGCCGTCAAAAACCGGATGCTGGTTTGGGCCTGAGCCACTGAAAATAAATGACACGCCAAAATGGCGCTAAACATCAGGCGAAACGCAGCGTTTTGGGTCATGTTCACAAGTGCCAAGTGTGTCGGTGTCCAAGCGTGTCGCAGGGCATTGCGCAGGCTTGGGGTCAAGCCCTATTATGAAACTTAGCCAAATTTGCTGCAGCGCCTGCCCATGCTGCTGGGCAACAACCGCTACTTTTCGAAGGCGTACACACGTGGTGAACAGGCGGGTGTGCTGGACGCACCCAAAAGCTATCAGAGCCAGCACATTGGCTGGCTCTCCTTAGACACTGATGCGCTCAACCAGTTCGCTGCGGGCAGCCTCCTCACGTGCGTTGCCAGACAGCGTGATCTGGCCGCGTTCCACCAAGTAAAAGCGATCGGTCAAGCCCAAGGCCAGGTGCACGTTTTGCTCCACGAGCAAAATCGAGATGCCCGACTTTGCCAGCTCACGCATCAGGGTGAACAGGTCTTCCACAATCATCGGCGCCAAGCCCTCGGTCGGCTCGTCGATCAGCAGAAGCTTAGGCGCCCCTGTGAGCACGCGGGCAATCGCAAGCATCTGCTGTTCACCACCCGACAAGGTGGTTCCCATTTGCCGCCGACGGTCGGCCAGGCGTGGAAAACGCGTGTAGATGGCTTCAAGCTTGCGTTGCCGCTCGGCCCGGTTCACACCGCGCGCCTGCATGAAGCCCAAGCCCAGGTTCTCTTCGACCGTCAAACCAGGAAAAATACGGCGGTCTTCCGGCACCAAACCAATGCCCTGGTGGCTGATCTGGTCTGCGCTTGCGCCCGACAAGACATGCGATTCGAAACGAATCTGCCCTTGCGAAGGCTGGACCCAGCCAGCAATCGTTTTGATCACCGTGGTCTTGCCCACGCCATTGCGGCCAAAAAGACCCACCACTTCACCCTGACCCACGTGCAGGTTGATGCCTTGCAACACGTGGCTCAAGCCGTAATGGGTATGCACATCGCTTAGTTCGAGCATGTTGAATCCTGGTGTTGATGGCCAAAGTAAGCTGCCTGCACAAGGGCATTGCCACGAACCTCGGCAGGCGCGCCTTCAGCCAACTTCTGCCCTTGGTGCATCACCACCACATGGTCTGAGAGGTTCATCACCAAATCGACATCGTGTTCTACCAGCAGAATGCTCAGTCCATGCGCCACAGCTAAGCCACGGATGAGGGTTTCGGTCTCTTTTGTATCAGCGTGGCTCATGCCTTGGGTGGGCTCGTCGAGCAACAACATGCGGGGACGGGCCGCCAACGAAACCGCAATTTCCAAGCGGCGCTGCTCACCGTGTGAAAGGTAGCCCGCCAATTCGTTTGCTTTAGACTCCAAAGAGAACTGCGCAATGAGCTCATCCACCCTGGCCTGGGCGTGGGTACTGGTAGCCACAGGCTGTAACCAGCCGCGCCCTTGCTCGAGGAACTGCGCTGCGAGGCGCAGGTTCTCACGCACCGACAGCTCAAAAAACAGGTTGGTGATTTGGAACGAGCGCGCCAAGCCTGCACGCAGCATCTTGTCGGGCGAGGCGCCCGTGACATCTTGTCCTTCGAACAACACCTGCCCAGCCGAGGGGGTGATGGCGCCGCTGATGAGGTTGAACAAACTGCTCTTGCCTGCACCGTTGGGGCCAATGACAGCCGTGATCTTGCCGCGCTGGGCATCAAAGCTCACATCGTTGACCGCCTGAAGGGCGCCAAAGCGTACGCCCAAACCTCGCACACTCACGATGGAATGCATCAAAAATCTCCTTTGGTGCGGGCGCTACGGGCGTCCATGCGATTTTGTAAAAGGGGGATGAGGTAACCCATCAACCCGCGCGGAAACATGATGACCACCACCATAAACAGCAGGCCAATCACAATCTGGTGGTGAACGGTGTAAGACCCCACCACCGAGCGCAAGCCCGTGAGTAAAGCTGAACCGTACAGTGGCCCAATCAAGGTGCCCGTGCCGCCCACGATGACATTGATCACCGCATTGCCTGAGACTTGAAAGAACATCAGCTCAGGTGAAACGAAACCACGCAGCATGGGGTAGAGCGCACCACTCAAGCCGGCCACACAAGCCGCGCCAACAAAGGCGAGCAACTTAAAACGCCAGGTGCTGAACCCTAAAAAGGCCACGCGGTGCTCATTGGTGCGAATGGCTGAGAGCTGTCGCCCCAGCGGGGTGTCCATGAGGTAGCGCAACCCCATGTACAAAGCAAAAATGAGCGCCAAGGTCACAAGAAAAAAACCACCCGGGTCACTGGCATTCACACCAGGAACCACGCTGGCATGCGGAACACCAATGATGCCATCAGAAGCACCTAGCTCCCGGGTGTTAAAAACAACCTTGGACACCACCTGCGCCAACCCAAAGCTGATCAGTGCGAAATACACCCCTTTGGCGCGGATGGCGATGACGCCACCCACAAGCCCAGCGGCAGCACTGACCAGCAAGGCCACACCCAAAGCCAACCAAAAGGAGTCGTGCCATTCCTTGAGCACCAGCGCAGACACATAGGCGCCCAAACCAAAGAACAAGGCTTGGCCCAGGGGCAGCAGACCCACGCCGCCGAGCAACAGATCCACCGAAAGCGCCAGGCCACCAAAAATCAAGGCCTCTGTGGCCAGACGCAGAAAAAACACATCGCCCAAGAGCAACGCCACCGCTGCAAAGCAGAGCGCACCGGCGAAGAAAACAATGGCCAGCCATCGCACCGCTTTGCTGGAGTTAGGGGTATCAAGCATGACCAAGCTTTCCAAACAAGCCCTGCGGACGCCACATCAACACCAAAACCATGATGCCAAACAGAAGCGGGTCGTTCCACACGGGAGAAATGAACAGGCTAGAGATGGACTGCACCTGTGTGAGCAGCAAACCCGCCAGCACCGCGCCCTTGATGGAGCCCATGCCGCCGATGATCACCACGCTGAAAGCGATGAGCACAAAGTCGCGCCCCATGGTGGGAAACACCGAGTAAATGGGCGCAAGCAGCACACCAGCGATGCCAGCCAAGGCCACGCCAAAAGCAAACGTGGCGGCGAACACCTTAGAGACAGGCACGCCCAGCGAGGCACTCATGTGGCGGTCAAAAGCCGCCGCACGCACAATGGCCCCCAAGGACGTACGAAACACCATCAGCCACACAGCTGCAATCACCAAGCCACCCACAACCATGACAAAGAGCCGGTAGTTTGGAAAGAACAAGCCGGCCAACTCAGTGCCTCCAGCAATGGGGGTTTCGATGCGCATGGGGTTGGCACCGAAGATGATTTTGAGCACGTCTTCCAACACAATGGCCATGCCAAATGTCAGCAACAACGTCAGCGTGTGGCGGTCTTTGCTGTGAAAGACGCGCTGGATCAGTCCACGCTCGGTGACATAACCGAGCGTGGCCATCACCACAGGGGTGAGCGCCAAGGCCCACCAGAACGACAGCCCCAGACTGAGCAAGGCAACCGCCAGATAGGCGCCGATGGCGTAGAACTCGCCATGCGCCATGTTGATCACATCAAGCAGTCCAAAGATGATGGTCAGACCCAGTGCCATGAGCACCACAGCCACACCGATGGACAAGCCGTTGATCATCTGGGGCGCCAGCACAAATTGCAGCCATTCCAGAGCGTCGGTCATGGTGCCTCCTTAGAACTTGGTGCAGGTGTCGGGGCCGATCGCCGAATTGGCTGACACCTTGCCGACGATCTCGAACTTGCCACCATTCACACGCACCGCATACATGTCTTGCATGGCCTGGTGATCACCAGCACGCATGACCTTCATGCCTTGCGGGGTGGCCCACTGCAAACCACGCATGGCGACGCGCACCTTGTCGGTCTCTGTGCTCTTGGCTTTTTCAACCGCAGCCTTGTAGAAGAACAACACGCCGTAGCTGTCTGCACCGTAGAGGTCAGGCTGGGCTTTGTTGGCTGCTTCAAAGCTGGCAACGAATTTCTTGTTGTCAGCGCTGTCAATGTTGGGTGAATAACCCACACCTGTGACGAAACCATCTGCCGCCTTACCGATGGCCTGCAGGTTCTGTGAGGTCACCGTGCCCGAAGCACCCACCACCTGCACATTGCGGTTCAAGCCAAACTCAGCCATTTGTGTGAACAAACGCACCGTGTCGTTGCCAGCCACCGAGGTGTAAACCACCGTTGGACGCGCCGAGCGCATCTGCCCAAAGAAGGGTGAATAGTCTTTGTTGTCCAGAGGTGCAAAGACCTCGCCCACTGTTTTGGCGCCTTTCGCTTCAGCGGCCGACTTGAACGCGGCCACGGTGCTTCGACCCATCTCGTAGTCTGGGCCAAGGTAAAACACATTGGCGTTGGGCTTGGTGGCGGCCATCCAATCAGCCAGAGCAGCTGACTGCATGCCAGCGCGCGCATTGACTCGGAACACATTGGGTGAGCATTTATCGGCAGTGATCGAGTCGGCAAACGACACCGTGGTGGCGATCAGTCGGTCGTTACGCTCCGCCACTTGGCCAACAGCCAGCGTAGAGCCAGAGTTGACGGTGCCGGTCAAGAAGTCGACCTTGCTCACCTGGAACAGCTTCTCAGCCTTTTGCACAGCCACAGCAGGGTTGGCTTCTTCGTCTTCGTAAATCAGCTCAATTTGTCGGCCCATCACGCCACCCGTGGCATTGATTTCTTTGGCAGCCATGTCCAGGCCCCACTTCACCTGCTGGCCAATGCCCGCATACGTGCCGGACAGCGGGGTGACCACGCCGATGCGGATGGGGCCCGTCTGGGCGTATGCACTCAAACTGAACGCTGTGGCGATCAAGGCGGGAATCAATTTCATGGTCATGTCTTTTCTCCTACGGGTCTGTTGTGAAGTTGAGGGAACTACCGCCGGCTTTACAGGCCGACGAACTTGGGGGAACGCTTGTCATGGAAGGCTTCGACGCCCTCACGAAAATCTTCGGAGCTGCGCAAACGCGAGTAACAATGGCCTTCCAACTCAATGGCCACAGCCAAGGTCGAGTCCTCGGTGTCGTTCAGGAGTTTTTTGGCTGTGCGCTGTGCCAGTGGCGAGAACGAACGCAGCTCGTCAACCAGCTGATCGGTGGCTCGCTCAAGTTCAGGGTCGGGCACGATGTCGGTGGCCACGCCCCAGTCGTAGGCTTGCTGGCCAGGGATGCGGCGCGAGCGCATGACGATGTCTTTGGTGCGCGTGATACCCACCATTTTCTGCAGCCGCGCCGAGCCGCCAGAGCCAGGTATTTGACCCAGTTTCTGCTCAGGCAAGGCGTACAACGTGGTGGGGGTGACCAAGCGGAAATCGCAAGCCAGGGAGATTTCAAAGCCCACGCCAAAACAATAGCCGCGGTTTGCGGCAATCACCGGTTTGCTGCAACGCGCAGGCGCAGCGATGTTCCAAGCCAGCTTGGAGACGTGCTCGGGTGTGGCTTCCAAAAAGCCCTTGATGTTGCCCCCGCTTGAGAAATGCTCACCCTCAGAGCGCAGCACGATCACGCGCACAGCATCGTTGACATCCAGCGCTTCGAAGGTGATGCGCAGCTGCTCGCGCTGCAGCATGCTGATGACATTGAAGGGGGGGCGCATCAGCACGATGTCGGCGCGCATACGCGCCTCATCGATCTCTACGCGAAAGCCATCGAGTTGGCCATCGAGGGTGACAGCGGGGTGTTTTAAATCGGTAAGGGTCATGGCATTCCTGGTGAGAAGTTGAGACAAAAAAGAACGGTTCAGATCGGTTGAGGAAGTTTGGATTCAGGGCTGGCTTCAGGGGTGTATTCGCCGGCAATCAACTTGCGGCGCAGGACCTTGCCCACGGGCGACTTGGGGATCTCATCCACAAACACGTACTCGCGTGGGCGTTTGAAGTTCACCAGGTCAGAGGTGCGGCAGTGCTGGTCCAAGCCCTCGGGTGAGACCTGGTGCTTGCGCTTGACGAATGCAACCACGCGTTGGCCCCAGCGCTCGTCCTTCAAGCCAGCCACGGCCACCTCATCGACGGCGGGGTGCAAAGAAATCACCGACTCGATGTCCACGGGCGAGATGTTTTCGCCGCCGCTGATGATCATGTCGTCAACCCGGCCCGTGACAAACAAGTCGCCATCGTGGTCGACATAACCGGTGTCGCCCGTGAAGTACCACCCTTCGCGAAGACTCTTGGCGTTGGCATCTGGTCGGTTGTGGTAACCCTCAAAGGCCTCGTCGGACAGCAGATCAGCAATGATCTGCCCTTCCTCCATCGGTGCTGCCAAGGCATGCACCGACTTGCCATCGAGGGTGACCACACGAAGCCGCGTGTTGATGCCAGCACGTCCAGCTGAGCCAGGTTTGCCCACCGCGTCCCGGTTGATCGAAAACGTGTAGATCTCCGAGCTGCCATAGTGGTTCACAAACAGCTCCGGCTTGAACGCCTTTTGCAAACGCAACAGCAAGGCGTCGTGCATGGGCGCACCAGCAAAACCCAGGCGGCGTACCGAACTGATGTCGGTGCTGTCAAACGTAGGATGGGCCAACAAGTCGTGGTAAAGCGTTGGCACCAGGTACAGGTGCGTGATGCGTTCTTGGGCAATGCTGCGCAGGGCCTGTGCGGCGTCAAAGCGTGGCATGCAAACAAAACACCCATCCACCATCGCCAGCGCCAACAGCGAGCGCACACCCATGGTGTGGTAGAGCGGCATCACACCCAGCGTACGTTCGCCATAGCCGTATTGATTTTGCGCCACATGGGCCAGTGCTGCCAAACGCTCAGCGCGCTGACGGCGCGGCACACCCTTGGGCGCTCCGGTGGTGCCTGAGGTGTAGAGCATGAGCGAGAGGTCCTGCGCCTGTACCTGGGGCACGGGCTCGCACGCTTGCGCAAAACATGCTTCATACGGGGTTCCGGCGGCATCGCCCTCGCCCACAAAAATGAGGCGCGCTGGCTGAACCTTGAGGGCTTCATCCACCGCCTCTGCACACACCATTTCGTACACCAAAACGCTGGCACCCGAGTCCTGCAAACCATGCACGATTTCCTCAGGCTTGGCACGCCAGTTCAATGGCGTCATCACAATGCCAGCAAACTGGCAGGCCCAGTGCAGCGTGGCTGCTTCCATGCGGTTTTGCAAAAGCGACACAAGATGGTCACCCGCTCGCAAGCCCAAGTTGGCAAGGCCTTGTTGAACTGCACCCACCTTGCTGGCCCACTGCGCGTAGGTCAAGCGACGCTCGCCGTCTACGATGGCCGTGGCCAAAGGCGCACGCTCGACACTTTGCAAAAAGGTACGGCCTAGATCAAGCATGTGCAACCTCCATCAAGGCTTTGACGATGGGTGTGTAGCCAGTACAACGGCACAGGTGGCCCGAGAGCATGTCGCGAACCTCTTGCTCACTGGGTTGCCGGCCCTGCTCACGCAAACGCGCGAGCCAATCGGCGCTGGACATCAAAATGCCCGACGTACAAAAGCCGCATTGCAAGGCATGGTGGCGTTTGAAGGCGGCCTGCAGTTCAGACAGCACGCCGTCCTCGTCTGCCAAACCTTCAACTGTTTCGATCTGTCGGCCATCGGCCTGCACGGCCAAGGTCAGGCAGGCGCGGCAAGCCACGCCATCAAGCCTGACTGTGCACGCGCCACACACACCGTGCTCACAGCCCACATGGGTGCCTGTCAGACCAAGTTCATGGCGCAGGTAATCGGTCAGCAGGGTTCGTGGGGAGGCGTGGCCCTGACGCACGCGGCCGTTGATTTCAATGGTGACCGGGTGAAGTTGCGCCCGGCCCAAGATCTGAGATGTCATGACTGTGTCCTCGCCTGTTCGACGGCCTGGCGCCCTAAGCGGCGCACCATGTGGCGGCGTGCGGCCGCACTGATCTGTGGGTCATCCCGAGCGTCGAGCGCCCAGGCGAATTCGTTCAAGGCATCGTCCAAGGCACTGCCTTCTAGCAGCGGCCATTCGCGTACCATGGGCCTGTCGGCCACGCCGCCCACAGCCACTCGCAGGCCTTGGGCATGGGCCACAGCGGCAACTGCGCACACGGCATAGTCGCCGTGACGGCGTGCGTACTCACGAAAACCAAACCCCTGCCCAGTTTGAGCCAGCGGGAAGCGAACCGCTTGTAAGAGCTCGTCACTTGCGCGTGCGGTACTCAGCATCCCCGTGAAAAACTGATCGGCAGTTAAGACCCGCTCTTGCTGGCCCCTGCGCAGCACCACACTGCCCTGCAGAACAAGCAAACACAGGGGTAACTCGGCCGAAGGGTCGGCGTGCGCCACCGAACCGCACACCGTGCCGCGGTTGCGAATCTGAAAATGCGAGATGTGCGGAAACACCAAAGGCAGCAGCGGCAGCTCTTGGGCCAAGGTGGGTCGCCACTCCAACGCCGCCTGGGTGACGGCAGCACCTATTTCGAGCTGGCCGTCACGCACCTGAATTTTTGACAAAGAGACGCTGCGCGAAATATCCACCAGCAGCTCGGGCTGCGCCAAGCGCATGTTGAGTACCGCCATCAACGACTGACCACCAGCCAAAATTCGGGCCTCATCGCCGTGCTTTACCAACAGCTCGCAAGCCATCTCTGCGCTGTCGGCGCGCACATAATCAAACGCAGCGGGCTTCATGCGCGCACCCCCAGAAAACGAAGAACGCGCTGCCACCAAGTTGGCGCCACAGCACCTCCGGCCTGGCGGCCCAGAGATTCGAACAGTTGCGCGACAATGATTCGTGCCGCGCCTTCGAGCATGCGGCTACCCACCATGGCCACCTTGCCGCCCACCTGAGCGCGATAGTCGTAACGCAGTCGTGTGCCGTCCGCCGTGGCCTCCAGGGTGACCAGGCCATCACCAGCACCTGTGCCCAGTGATGAGCGGCCGCTACCCGCAAGGCGCAAGCTGCGCGGTGCGTCGATGTCAGAAAGAACGATTTCAGCCTCGTACCTGGCCTTGACCAGGCCGACACCCACCGTCACATCCGCGCGGTACCGGTTGAGCCCACTGGACTGCAGCGAATGGCAACCAGGAATCACGCGGGCCAAGGCCACCGGGTCAAGTAAAACAGCAAAAACCTGCTCAGGTGAGGCCTTGATAGCCACCTCGCCCTGCGCCTGCAAGGCTAAGCCCTCGCCAACAGGCAAAACCATCGCGGGGCGCGGGCTGTCCTTGGGAGAAGGGTCAGCGTTTTGCAACAACGCAAGCACGCGCCCCGGGTTGAGTGGCAAGCGAATATCTTCTAAGTCTTGGTGCGGCCGAAGTGCATCAGCAAAAGCGTTGGCAATGCACACCGGGGTGCTCATGTTGTTCCCCTCACCCAAGCCCTTGGCACCCAGTGGGGTGAAGGGCGACGGCGTCTCCTGATGAACGATGACCAGGTCAGGCGTTTCGCAGGCGGTGGGCATGAGGTAGTCGGCCAGCGTGCCCGACTGGAAGCTGCCGTCGCCACCATAGCGAAACTCCTCCAGCAATGCCGCGCCCAGGCCCTGGGCAAAGGCGCCCTGAATCTGACCGTCGGCCAATGCTGGGTTGAGCAGACGCCCTGCGTCATGCCCGGTGATGTAGCGGTCCACCCGCACGGCACCGGTGTCGAGGTCAAGCTCTAAGCCGCACATGTCGAACACAAAGCCATAGGTAGCTGAGGTGTTGACGCGGTCGGCTGCGTCGGGGGCGCTGAGCACCTCCGGTGTCCAAAAGGCGGTTTCGCGCAAGCCAGGGCTGACGCCTTGCGGCAGCAAGGCTGGCGCCCAGTGCGGGTTAGCGGCCAAGCGCGTGAAGGGTTGGCGAGTCTCAGGCTGCGCGCGGTCATAGACCTTGCCGCCTTCGAACACCACCGACTCTGGCGCACAGCTGAATTGGTCAGCCGCAATCAGGGCGAGTTTGTCGCGCAGTTTGCAGGCCGCCAGGTGCACCACACCGGCCACAGCGCCAGCAAATCGGCTGGAGTAATTGCCAGCCGCAACCGACCAAGCATCTTTGGCGGTGTCGAACTCCACATTGACCACCACCTGCGTGGGCTGCAGGCCCAACACGTCGGCGACCACTTGCGCGCACACCGTCATGTGTCCCTGCCCTGCAGGCGCAGAGGCAATGGTGACATTGACCCCGCCAAGCAAATCAATGGCGACCGTAGCGCTGGCGATAGCGCCATTCTTAGGGCCTGCCTTGGCGCGCTGCTCAGGCGTGAGCACGGTGCTGATGTAGCCCATGTTGGAGACCGAAGGCTCAACAATCGCGGCCACGCCTATGCCGTAGAGACGGCCCGCTGCGCGCGCAGCCTTCTGCCGCTCATAGAGCTGCTGCTGCGCAGCAGCGTCAAGAACCCGCTTGGTCAGCTGCTCGTAGTCGCCCGAGTCTAAGAGTGCACCCGCAGGCGCGCGGTAGGGGAACTGCGCAGCCTGTACAAAATTGAGACGGCGCAGCGTCACCGGGTCCATCTGCAAGGTCACGGCGATGCGGTCCATCAAGCGCTCAAGCGCGTAGTACACCTGAGGGCCACCAAAACCACGCACCAAGCCCGTGGGTGTTTTGTTGACCACCACCACCCGGTTACGCACCTTCAGGTTGGCAATGTCATAAGCACCGGTGAGGCATCCATGCATGCGGTAGAAGGTGGCTGGCTCTGGGGCGCGCAGGTACGCGCCAACCTCGTCGATCTGGTCCCAATGCAGGGCCAAAATCCGACCGTCTGCGCGCACATCGGCGGCAACCGTGGCCAACCGGGCTGTGGCTGAAGTGGCTGCGCTCAGGTGCTCCAACCGGTCCTCAACCCACTTCACTGGCGCGCCTGCTTTGCGTGCAGCCAGGCACATCAAGACCACATAAGGAAACACAGCCTGCTTGACGCCAAAGCTACCCCCGGAATCGCGTGGCACGCGATGTCGCAACTTGTTACCTGGCACTTTGAGGGCCAGCGCCATGACCGCATGCAGCGAGAACGGACCCATGAAGTTGGACGTGGCGTCGTAGCCCTCATCTTCACCCAGGTACTCGGCAATCACCACCGCACACTCGATTGGCGAGCAACTGTTACGCGGGTAGTGAACGGTGGTGCTGATGCGCTGGCTGTTTGCAAACTGCGCATCGGGTGCGCCATAGCTGAAATGCCGCTCAGAAACCACGTTGGAACCCACAACGTCGTGCAAGAGCACAGCGCCGTCGGCAACGGCCAACTCCATGTCCACCACGGCGGGCAGTTGTTCGTAGTCGACGCGGATCAGATCAAGCGCGTCTTCGGCGATGTAGCGGTCTTGGGCCACCACCACAGCAACCGGTTCGCCCACATAACGAACCTTGTCCACGGCCAGCGCCCAATGCTGCATGGGTTGCTTGACGCCCACCACGAAGGGTTGAGCCCAGCGCTGCACATCGTCGCCCGTCAGGACGGCATGAACACCAGGCAAGCGCAAGGCAGCGCTGGCGTCCAAACGCTTGAGTTGCGCATGTGCATGCGGCGAGCGCAGCACAGCGGCTTGCAGGGTGCCAGGCTTAACGCCCAAATCATCGGCATAGGCGCCGCGACCACTGAGCAAGGCGTGGTCTTCCAGCCTTTGTAGGCGTTGGCCTAGAAAGGGCACGGCATCGGGAGCCTCGGGAAGGACTGCTTGCAAATCTGTCTCCTGGTGCCCATCAGGGGCACACTTGTTTTGTTAGAACAAGTGTCAGGAAAAGACCTTCAATCCACTAACGCTTGGGTCTGGTCTTGAACCAGCCAGTTGGAAAAGTATCCAAATCGTCTGGTAACTTTGAACTCAGATCAAGGGCGCTTTGTCGGTAGGCGGGTCAAAAAGATTGACCTTACGACGGTAATCGGTGGGGGTGATGCCCAGGTGGGCTCGGAAAAAACGCGCAAAGTGACTGGGCGCAGAAAAGCCCAGGTCCGTTGCAATGTCGCCAACCGCATCGCGACCTTCTGTGAGGCGGTGCACGGCCGCCTCAAAGCGCAACACATTGGCATAGACCAGCGGCGTGACTTTGGTGTCTCGGTGAAAGAGCGTGAAAAAGTGCGCGCGCGACAGCCCAGCTTGGAGTGCCAGCGCGTCAACGTCCAACTCGCGGGCCACATCCTGCTTCATCAACGCGATGGCCTGACGTATGCGCGGGTCCATGGCTGCAGGTGGACGGTTACGCAAGAGACTCACCAGATCGCGCCAACCTGAGAAGCGCTCGATCACCTCGATCACCAGCTCAAAAAGCAAATTCTCAAGGCGGCCCGGGGAGACTTCATCGCTCCACCAAAGCTCCAAAACAAACTCTTCAACATTCTTGCGCGTGGCTGCGTTGAGCTGCACCGTGGATTCAGGGAAAAACCGCGGGTGGCCCGACAAGGCCAATGAGCGCTGTATTTCGGCTAACCATGCAGGCTCAATGTACAAAGCGAGTATGAGGGTCCGCTCGCCTGGGGGGGCCTTGTGTTCGTAGGCGTGGTGTTCCCAGGCGTTGACCAGCACCGCAGTGTCGTCGGTCAGCGGGGCGAGCTCGCCGCGCACGCGAAATGCGCCATCAACCCCGCCAGCCTTGATGAGGATGTGGCAGTGGTGATGGGCGTGACCAACAAGGGGAGCGGTCATGTCGAGCAAGGCGACACGACCAAACCGACCCTGGAAGATCTTGACGGCAGAGGACATCTGGTGTGCTGGTAAAACGGGTCATCGCCGCAACGCATGCCCAATGCATGCACGGCCGACAACCCCGCAGCATAGCTGCCTGCGGGGTTCTTTGGCAAGGCGACGACCGAAACCAGGCCGATGTGAAGGCCTTGGCCCAGATCAGGGGGCGACGACCCCAGCGTTTTGGTAGATGTGCTTGATCTCCATGAAATCAATCAAGGCGTCATAGCCGTGCAAGCGCCCCAGGCCGCTGCGGCGATACCCACCCGTCTCGGCTTCAGCAAACAACTTGTTGTGCTCATTGAGCCAGACCGTGCCGTTTCGTAGCGCACGGGCTACCCGCATTTGGCGCGCGCCGTCTTGGGTCCAAACGCTGGCCGACAAGCCGTAATCAGAGTGGTTGGCGCGCTTGACGGCATCTTGTTCGTCTTCAAATTTCTCCAGCACCACAAAGGGGCCGAAAATTTCATCTTGTACGAAGAAAGCACTGGTGTCGCGGTGTGCCACCAGCGTTGGTGTCATGAAGTGGCCGCTGGCTGACAGCCCATCGGGGCGCCCACCGCGAAGGATGACCTCGTCTGCCAAGTCGGTTGCTTGCGCAATCGCCTGGCTCACCCGCTGGTGCGAAGGTGCATCAATCAGCGGACCAAGCTGCGCGCCAGCGGCTAAACCAGGCGCCACCACCAAGGCTTGAAGTGCTTGGCTTAACGCGACCTTCATCTCGTCATACCGCGAAGCGTGAACCAGCACGCGGCGCGCGGCGGTGCACTGCTGCCCAGAAATGATGGTGGCAGCCGCTGCCAATTGCGGCGCAATTCGTGACACATCCACGTCGTCAAACACCAGGCAGCAAGATTTACCACCAAGTTCAAGCGAGAGTTTTTTCATCGTTGGCGCAGCTGCAGCCATGATGCGCTGGCCGGTGGCGTTCGAGCCTGTGAAGCTGATCACATCAACGTCGGCAGAGGTGGTCAGCGCCTGCGCCACCGCATGGCCGCACTCGCTCACCAAGTTAAGTACCCCTCGTGGTAGTTCAGCCACCGCTTGCAAGTCAGCCAAAACAGCCGCTGTAATCAGCGCGGTTTGTGGCGCTGGCTTGATGACCGTCGTGCAGCCAGCAGCCAGGGCTGGGGTGATCGAGCGAATCAAAAGCACCACCGGTGCATTCCACGGCACGATGATGCCCGCCACACCGGCAGGCTCCTTGAGCAAGGTGGAGTAGGCACCAGGTTCAACTTCAAAAACATGGCCAGGGATGAATCGGGTCAGACCAGCGTAGTAACGGATTTCGGAAATGGCACCTGCCATTTCTCCGCGCGACTGCGCCAGCACCTTGCCGTTTTCCAGCGTCAACAAATGCGCGAGTTCGTCGGCGTGCGCTTCGAGCCGGTCGGCCCACTTGAGCATCACCATCTGGCGCAGCCTCGGTGACTGCGCCCAGTCGGGGCGCTCGAAAGCGCGGCGTGCAGCAGCGATTGCAGCTTCGGCGTCCGCACCATCACTGGCGGCGTAGCGGCCAATCACACGGCCATCGGCCGGGTTCACACTGTCCTCGAACTGTCCGCTTTGCGCGGGCTGCCATTCGTTGTCGATCAGATTAAGCGCTTGGGGGGTCATCTCATGTCCTCAATGCATCACGGAGCCACCATCAACCACCACGACCTGACCGGTCACGAAGTCGCTGGCGGGACTGGCCAAGTACAGCAAGGTGCCGCACAGGTCTTCGGGTGTCACCTCACGTTTGATGGCGCGGCTGGCAATGTTGTTGGCACTCACCGCGCCTTGCCAAGCCGGGTTGGCCACCGTGTTTTCACTGGCGGTCAGGCCGGGGGCCAGCGTGTTGACCCGGATGCCTGCATCGCCCAACTCACGCGCCATGCTGCGGGTCATGGCCACCACCGCGCCCTTGGAGCTGACGTAGTGCAACAACATCGGCGCGCCCTTGAAGACAGTGCCTGAGGCGATGTTGATGATCTTGCCGTAGCCCTGCGCACGCATGGCGGGCAGCACAGCCTTGCTGCACTCGAAGGGGCCTCGAACGTTGACGGCCATCACCTTGTCCCACTCAGCGCTGTCGATTTGATCCATCGGTTTGAGTGCCAGGTTGGTGAAAATGCCGGCGTTGTTGACCAGGATGTCGATACGCCCAAACGCACGCATGGCCGCTTCGGCCATGGCGCGGGCAGACTCCGATGACGTCACATCCACCCGCACATCCAAGGCTTGCCCGCCAGCGGCCTGGATGGCCTCGACCGTGGCCTGGCTAGGCACAACGTCGGCACAAACCACAGCCGCACCCGCAGCAGACAGGGCTTGGGCATAGCGCGCCCCAATCCCCTGGGCAGCGCCCGTAACGATGGCAACACGGTTGGCCAGCGCATTGGCACGTTGATTCAAAGGCTCAGTCATCTCGGGTTCCTTATTGGTGTGAGCTACTGCGCTCAAGCTGCTGTGCAGCCAATGTGCGCTTGTCTTCTTCCTTGCGCTGTGCGTCCGACATGCCGTTGAACAGCGTTGCGATCACGCCACTTTTCAAATCGCTGGTGCCAAACAGCGCATCGCAAATTGGGAAGGTGAGGTTGAAATTTCGGGTGTGCATGAAATCCGGGTTGTGGTGCAGAACATGCATGCGCCTGACGGTGTTGACCAGGGGCAAACGGTCCAGCAACGGATGCTCGAGATGCGACAGGGTGTGCAAGCCTTCGTACATGAGAAAGTAGCCAGCCATGCTGATCATCGCGATGTAACCGGCGTTAACCGACCAAAGTGCAGCCAGCACAAGCGCCAAGGGCAATGCAGCGAAGACGAACAAAACAGGCGCAAAAGGCGGGAACAGCAAAGCACGCCAATCGCGCTGGCCGTGGTAATCCAGGGTCTTGTGCGAGAAGAACTGGTGGTGGGTCCCCACATGCCGCTTGTAAGCTGACTTCAGAATGCTCTTGGGGCTGTGCAGCAAATAGCGATGCGCTGCCCACTCGGCCCAATTGCCGAACAGGAACATGGGCATCATCACAAACACCCACTCTTGCCAGCGCGTTGACGCCAGTTGGCTGGCACAGTACACGATGGCCCCCACCGTGAAACACAAGGTAAA
Organism: Hylemonella sp. UBA6679; assembly: GCA_002454975.1. Classification (GTDB taxonomy): domain Bacteria; phylum Pseudomonadota; class Gammaproteobacteria; order Burkholderiales; family Burkholderiaceae_C; genus Hylemonella. The sequence goes on along the minus strand of DKJZ01000089.1, from coordinate 3,752 downwards.
TGCCAAATGCATTTCACCGCGGTACCAGCCCGGCGTGTTCTCACGGTATTCCTCTCGGAACGCGTGGGAACGGGCAACAATTTCCTGCTCTCGGTTCATGACAAAACTCCTGTATTTAAAGTCCAAGAAACTTGGCAGCAAAGGTGGGATCAGCCAGCAATTGCTCGCGGCTGCCTTCCAGCACGGTGTGGCCGTTTTCGATCACATAGGCACGCTCGACGAAGTCCAGCGCACGGTGGGTGTTTTGCTCCACCAAAATCATGGTCACGCCTTCGGCAGCGATGCTGTGAAGTGCTGACAAAATCTCATCAATGAGCTTGGGGGCCACGCCAATGAAGGGCTCGTCCAGCAGCAACAGACGCGGGCGAGACATCAGTGCGCGACCTATCGCCACCATCTGCTGCTGGCCTCCACTGAGCTCACCGGCGTTTTGTGTGGCCTTCTCGCGCAGGATCGGAAACAGCTGGTAGACCCGCGCCAACGAAGCCGCCCTATCCTTGCGATTGGCCGCGGCATACACCCCCATCTCGAGGTTCTCCAGCACGCTCATCGCGGCAAACAAGCGGCGACCCTCGGGCACCAGTGCAATCCCCCCCGCCACAGTTTGTGCGGTTGATGGACGCTCCAGCACCTGCCCGTCGTAGGTGATGGTGCCGCTGGCCCGGGGGTACAGGCCCACAATGGCGCCCATGGTGGTGGATTTACCTGCGCCGTTAGCACCCAGCAGCCCCACTTTCTCACCGCGCCTCACATCCAGAGACACATCCCACAGCGCCGTGAGCGGCCCGTGGTTCACACGCAAGTTCATTAAGCTCAGCATGACTGTTCTCCTGCCTTAGCCTTAGGGGCAGCTGAGCCCAGGTAGGTGCTGAGCACACGCTCGTTGCGCACCACCTCGGCCAGCGGACCGTCCGCAATCAAGGTGCCTTCCTCCAGCGCGATCACACGATCTACCACCTTCTCCAGCGCTGAGAAAATATGCTCAACCCAGATCACGGTCATGCCGTAGCGGTCACGCACATGGCGGATGTGGTCGACAAAACGTTGCACCTCTGCAGGCGTGAGTCCTGAGGCCACCTCATCGACCAACAGCAGGCGGGGCTTGCAGGCAAGCGCACGTGCAAATTCCAGAGCCTTTTTCTCCTGCACCGATAAACCGTCGGCACGTTCACGCAGACGATGCCCCAGCTCGGCGTACTCGATGAAGACACGGGCCTCTCGCATCGCATCGCGTGGGGACAGCGGCTGCTCATTGAACATCAGCGGAATGGCGATGTTCTCTTGCACCGTGAGGTCGCCAAAGGGACGCGGGATCTGGTACGTGCGACCCACACCCAGACGGGCGATTTGGTCACGGCTGCAACCTTTGAGGTCTTGCCCTGCAAACAACACGCGGCCTGCGGTAGGGGTGTAAACCCGCGAGATGCAGTTAAACAAGGTTGTCTTGCCCGAGCCATTGGGGCCGATCAAGCCAACGATTTCGCCTGACTGAATCTGCAAGCTCACATCTTTGACCGCCACGTTGCCGCCAAACTGCATGCGCACGTTCTCGAGCTGGATGAGCGGCGTGCTTCCTACCGCAGCGTAGCGTGGCAGTGGCAGCTCCTTCGATGCGGCAGAAGTCTGCGCTACCGTGGCGGTCTCACCCATGTACTCATGGTGCTCACGCGCCAGAGCGCGCAACAGCGGCACCTTCTTGACCCAACGCGCGCGCAGAAAACCGCCGGGCATGAAGCGTCCGATGAGCAGCACAATCAGCCCATACAGCGTGGCTTGGAAACCCTTGACGTTGACCAGCAACCACTGCTGCAAGGTTGCGAGCACCAGCACGCCAACCACTGGACCCCAGCGCAAGCCCGAACCTGCGAAGAGCACCATCGCCACCGGCACCAGCGCCACGTTCAGACCAAACACCGTGGCTGGGTCGATGTAGCTCATCTGCCAGGCTTGCACTGCACCTGCTACTGCGCCAAAAGCGGCACTCAGCACCAACACACGTCGCTTGATAGGTGCGATGCGCACACCCACGGTCTCGGCCACTTGCTCGTCGTTACGGATGCTCTTGAGGGCATACCCAAAACGTGAGGCGTTGATGCGCAAGGTGACCATGAACGTCAGCACGCACACACCCAACGCAATCAGGTAAGCCGGCTGCAGCACCTGCGCCACTGGCAGCACGATGCCATCGGCTCCGTTGGTGATCGGAGTCAGGTTGTAAGCCAGCACCTCCATGAGTGGCAGCAGAGCCAATGTGGCGAAGGCGAAATAGTCACCCTGTAATCTGAAAAGCGGCACTGAAATCACCAGCGCAGCCAAGGCCGTGACCACAACCGCAAAGCCGATGGCCACCCACAGCGGCCAATTGCCCACAAGCAAGATGGCAAAGGCATAAGCCCCAATACCGTAAAAGCAGTAGTGCCCCAGGTTCACGTAGCCCATCTCACCAGCGACCCAGTCCCAGCTTTGACCCAAAATGTAGGCAATCAACACCGTGAACCCGATGGTGGTCAGGTAAGCATTGCCCAGGAATGGCAGGCTGGCCAGTGCTGCCACACCGAAGGTGCCCAGTGCCCAGCCAGTCACTGCGTTCAAGCTCTTGCTCATGTCTTCGCTCCCACACCTTTGGGGTAAGCCACCAAAATCAGCAGCATCAGGATGACGCTCAATGCTGGTGCCCATTCAGGCTTCCAGTAAAGCCCTGTTAAGCCTTCGGCGACACCTAAGAAGATGCCGGCCAGCAAGGCACCGGGCAAGTTCCCGACGCCACCCACCACAATGATGGTGAAAGCTTTAACCGTCAGTCCAAAGCCCATGTAGGGATCCACCGGAAACGACAGCACATACAGCACCGCAGCGATGGCCACCGTGGCTGAACCGAAGGCGAAGGTCAAGGCCTTCAGGCGGGTGCTCTGCACACCGCAAATCTCGGCGCCCACAGGTTCTTGGGTGACCGCACGCACCGCTCGACCGAACCACGTGCGCTTGAGGATCACATGCATCATTGCGGTCAGCAAGGCAATGCCCAAAAGAATCAGCAACTGCGTGGTGGAGACCACGATGTCACCAAACTCCAGGGCCTCGAGCCGCACAGGGATGTTGCGCTGCGTAGCCCCAGCGGCCATCGCCGTCAAATCTGACAGGATCATCAGCGTGCCCACCGTGACCAGCACCGTACCCACCGTGGCCTCAAAGTGGCTACGCCGAGTCAAGGGGCGCAGCAACACGTGGTAGTAAGCGTAGGCGCAGGCGAACATCAGTGGCGCGAGGAGTGCTGCGATCAGCAGTGGGTGCAACTGCCAGCTGGCAAAGACCAGACTGGCAAGCACGCCGCTGACAGCCAGCAGGGTGCCGTGCGCAAAGTTAAGAATGCGCACGACACCGTAGATCAGCGACAGCCCGAACGCGACCAGCGCGTACAGACCGCCGAGCAAGATCCCGCCGATCAGGACTTGGAGCAGGACTTCCATTGTGATGCTCGCTTACTGCCAGCTTGGCGAAGGCCAGACCAGCTTGCCCGTCGCAGCCTCGGGCGGCCACACCACATTGACCTTGCCACCGTTCATCTGCACGGTGAAAGCGCCGGTGTTGGGGAAGCCGCGCTCGTCGAAACTCACATCACCCGCGGGAGACTTGATGGTGGACTTGAAGAGCGCTTCTTTGACCTTCTCACGGTCAACCACGCCGGCTTTCTCAATGCCCTGGATCATGGCCAGGTAAGAGGTGAGTCGGCCTAACAGGCCGTTGAAAAATCC
>DKJZ01000016.1 GCA_002454975.1 Hylemonella sp. UBA6679 | reverse complement strand
TGACCTTGCCCCTGTTTTGTGGAGTTCATAACCCACGGTTCACGCGGCCTTTTTGCGCTGTGCCTCGTACCAGCGTTTTTCGTACTGCATCGGGCTGAGGTAGCCCAGCGATGAATGCAGCCTGCGGTGATTGTAGAAGGCCATCCAGTCCATCACCGCCTGCCTGGCCTGCTCTCGGGTCGCGAATTTGTGCCCGTGCACACTGGCCGTTTTCAGCCGGCCCCAGAAACTCTCGGTCGGCGCGTTGTCCCAGCAGTTGCCCTTCCTGCTCATCGATGAGCGCATGCCCCAGTCCTTCAAGGCCTGCTGGAACTCATGACTGCAATACTGGCTGCCCCTGTCGCTGTGGAATATCAAACCAAGTGGCGGGCGTCGGCGCCACTTCGCCATGGCCAGTGCGTCCTTGACCAGGCCCGTCTGCATATGCGGCTGCAGGCTCCAGCCCACCACCTGACGGCTGAACAGGTCAATGACCGCAGCCAGGTACAGCCAGCCCTCGCCGGTCTGGATGTAGGTGATGTCACCACACCAGAGTTGATTGGGCTCCTGCGGATTGAATCGCCGCTGCACCAGGTCGGGCGCCACCGGCAGGCTGTGCTTGCTGTCGGTCGTCACCACAAACTTGCGTTTGGTCTTGGCACGAATTCCGTGCTGCTGCATGAGCTTTCGCACCCGGTCTTTGCCCACCCGGATTCCACGGGCCAACAATTCTTTGTGCATCCGCGGCCAGCCATATTCCCCCTTGACCTCGGCATGGATGGCACGGATGTGTGCCAGCAGGGCTTCGTCGCTGAGACGGTGTGCCGGCCCACCTTGGCCAGACTCACGCCGGTGCAGCCAGTTGAAGTAACCGCTGGCACCGACCTCCAGCACCTCGCATGACACGCTCACCGGGTACTGCCGTCTCATTTGGTGTATCCAGGCGTACCTCGCAGCGTGTCCTGCGCGAAGTACGCCGCGGCTTTTTTTGCGATGTCACGCTCCATACGAAGACGTGCCACCTCGGCGCGCAGACGAGCTATCTCCATCTGCTCGGGGGTGACCTTCACAGCCTTGCCAGTGACGTCCCCACCGTCGAGCTTGCCCTTGGCGGCCAGCCTCACCCAGTTGCTCAGGCTGGCCTTGGGGATACCCAGAACCTTGGCCACAACCGCAATGGCCTGTCCTGCCTTCACTTGGCGAACCGCCTCCAGTTTGAATTCCTGCGTGTACTGCGCACGCACCTGCTTTGCTGCTGTCATTCCTTGACTCCTTGTCGACATTTTCAACAAGGGCTAAGAACTCCACTTTTCAGGGGCAACCTCAAACCCCTGTCGTGATAGAGGAGACACCTGTGAAATTTACAAAAACCTTTTGGCGTTGGATCGCGTTGATGCTGGCGCTTGGCCTGTCTGCCTGTGCGGTGAAAACCTCGCTTGCGCCACCTCAGCCTGGTCAAGTCCGCGTGACGGTGTTGTACGACGCCTTCGGCAAAGACCCGGCCATGGCCAAAGACTGGGGCTACGCGGCTTTGGTGGAAGTGAATGGCAAAAAAATCTTGTTCGACACAGGCAATGATGACGCGCTGTTTGCCAAGAATGTCAAAGCCAAGGGTATCGATCTTTCCACCATTGATTTTGTGGTGATGTCACATCGCCATGGGGATCACATGGCCGGCCTCAACCAAGTTCTGGCAGCCAACCCCAAGGTGAAAATTTACGGTCCCCAAGAAGGTTTTGGCATTTACGGCGCTTCACTGCCCAGCAGTTTTTACCGTAAAAACGACCAGTTGCCTCCCGAGATGCGCTACTACGACGGCAAGCCCCCAGCCACCATGGTGTTTGGTGCGGCGTGGCCTCACGCCAATTTTGTGCCGATCGACAAAACCACCCAAATTGCCCCGGGCATCACGCTGATCGCCTTGGTGTCTGATGTCCCCGGTACGCGCGAACTCAAAGAATTGTCTTTGGCCATTGATACACCCGACGGTGTGGTGTTGTTGGTTGGTTGCTCGCACCCCGGCATTGAAAACATCGTGCAAGAAGCCAGCAAAATCAACCCAAACATTCAGTTGATTGCCGGTGGCTTCCACATGGTGAACGCAACCGATGCGGTGATTGCCAAAGTTGCCACGTCCTTGCGTGACACCTGGAAAGTTCAGAACATTGCACCCGGGCATTGCACCGGCGAGCCGACCTTTGCCGGACTGCAAGCTTCCTTTGGGCAGCGTTATTTGTATGCCGGCGTGGGCGTTGTGCTGCAACTTGAAAAAGGTCGCGTGATGGGCGCAGCACAAGGGCCAGCAGCCCTCATGGGCGAGTCAGAAATGGCGGTTTATGCCGCCATGGCCCAGCTCAGCCCCGATGCCAGAGACACGCATTTAGCGCACAAGCACTGAGCTCACAAGCACTGAGCTCACAAGTACTTAGCGCTGGCTCAGCGCTGCCGTGAACTCACCACAATGCCGCCTACGATCAGTGCAAACGCCAGCACGTGGTAGGTGCGTGGTGGCTCGCCCAGCAGCGCTGAAGACAGCAGCGCTGCAAAGAGTGGGGTGAGATTGGCGAAAAAGCTTGCCACCGTGGGGCCAGCGCGTTGCACGCCTGCGCCCCAGCACCTGTAGGCCAACACGGCCGGGCCCAGAGCCACAAACAACAAGGCTGCGCCCAAAGGCCAGCTCCAGTGGATGGTTGCTGGGGTCAGCGCCCATTCGCCCGCGGCAAACAGGCCCGACCAAGCCAGGCCAAACACGATTTGCGCCAATAAAAAAGCAGCCCAGTTGCTGCGAATCTCGCTGGGTTCGCGCCCAGGTTGAGCCAACATCCAGCTGTAAAACGCCCACGCTACCGAGGCCAGCAGCACATACACGTCACCAGGCACGAGCTTCAAGTGGGCCAGCACTTCCCACTGGCCACGTGAGAGCACCAACAGCACACCACTCAGCGACAGGCTCGCGCCCATGAGTTGCTGGCGTGAGATGCGCGCGGCAAAAAACAAACGCCCCACGGCCAGCATCCAGATCGGGGTGCTGGCCGCCACCAGGGTCACATTGATGGGCGAGGAGGTTTGCAGCGCCAAGTACTGCAAGGCGTTGTACAGACCAACGCTCAAGCCACCGAGCAAAGTAAAGCGTCGCCAGGCAGACCACAAAGGGCTGTTGCGGCGCATGACCCAGGCCGCCAAAGGCAAGAGGCAAACAAAAGCGATGGCCCAGCGGAAAAAATTCAGCGTCATGGGCGGCACCCAGTCCCCGACCAGACGACCCACCACCGCGTTGCCTGCCCACATCAGAGGTGGCACGGTCAGAAGCAGGGCAGTCGAGAGGGTCAGATGAGCAGTCATGGTGGGACTGTAGCAAGTTCAGGGGCGCGGTGTTGCGTGCAGCCTGTGGTGTCGCACGCCTGACAGGCCTGTACGTGGTTGACCTTGCGAGATCACCAATAATCCGTGGCACGATAGCGAGGTTTTTATTGGAGACCCTTCATGACGACTGCATCACGCGCCATTCAAATCACCGAGCACGGTGGCCCCGAGAAACTCAAGCTTGTCACCGTTGAGGTGGGCGAGCCCGGCCCTGGTGAGATTCGCATCCGCCACAAAGCCATCGGCCTGAATTTCATTGATGTGTACCAGCGCAGCGGTTTGTACCAAGGCGCCATGCCTTTGCAACTGGGCATGGAAGGCGCCGGTGTCATCGAGGCGGTGGGTGAGGGTGTCACACACCTCAACGTGGGTGACCGTGCGGCCTACGCCAGCATGCCCCCAGGCAGCTACTGCGATGTGCGGGTCATGCCAGCCAAGTGCGTGTGCAAATTGCCCGATGCCATCAGCTTTGAAACCGGTGCGGCCATGATGCTCAAAGGCCTGACCGCGCAGTACCTGCTGAAGAAAACCCTGCCGGTTCAGGGCCTCAAGGCCGGCGACTTTGTTTTGTTCCATGCTGCGGCCGGTGGTGTGGGCCTGATCGCTTGCCAGTGGGCCAAGGCGCTGGGCTTGAAGCTCATCGGTACGGCTGGTTCGGATGCTAAATGCCAACTGGCTTTGGCGCACGGTGCTGCGCACGCCATCAACTACGCCAAGGAAGACTTTGCCGCACGTGTCAAAGAGATCACTGGCGGCCAAGGGGTGAAGGTGGTGTATGACTCGGTGGGCAAAGACACCTGGGACAAGTCGCTGGACTGCTTGCAGCCCTTTGGTTTGATGGCCAGCTTTGGCAACGCCTCAGGCCCAGTGCCGCCGTTTGCACCTGGTATTTTGGGCCCCAAAGGTTCTTTGTATGTGACGCGCCAGACCTTGTTCACGCACATTGCCACACGCGAAAGCACCCAGGCCATGGCCGAAGATTTGTTTGAAGCGGTGACCAGCGGTGCCGTCAAGATCCGCATTGACCAGCGTTACACCCTGGAGAACGTGCAGCAAGCGCACATCGACCTTGAAGCACGCAAGACCACTGGCTGCACCATCATCACGCTCTAAGCGCAGCAGCCCGCGCCTGATGGCGCAAAAGTAGCAAGGCCTCGGTGCATCACTGCACCGAGGCCTTGGTCACATCTGGGTGTCAAACGCGCTCAGGCGGCTTTCTTTTCAGACTGCGCCAGCGCGGTCTTGACGCTGGCGGGTGTGAAAGGAATGCTGCGCAAGCGCACGCCCGTAGCGTCAAAAAACGCATTGGCGATGGCTGCAGGCACCGTGGTGGGGGTCTGCTCACCCGCGCCCCAAGCGGGCATGCCGGGCTGGTCAATCAGCACGGTTTGCACGGTGGGTGTGTCTGGGAAACGAATGATCGGGTAGCTGGCCCAGTCCACGCTTTGGATGGTGCTGCCTCGCCACTGCACCTCTTCCATGAGCGTGCGGCTCACGGTTTGAATCACGCCACCCTGGATTTGGTTTTCCACGCCATCGGGGTTGATGATTTGCCCGCAGTCGTGCGCCACATACACCTTGGTGACCAAAATTTGCCCAGTGCTGCGGTTGACTTCCACCTCTGCCACCGTGGCCACATAGGTGATGGCATTGTTGTAGCGCACATAAGCGATGCCGCGTCCACGTGCAATGTTGCCCGGGTTGACCTGTGAGGCCGAAGGTCGTGTTTGCCATTTAGACGCTTTGAGCACAGCCTGGATCACGGCGCTGGCGCGGGCATCGTTCAAATGCGCGAGGCGGAAAGCCGCGGCATCGGCGCCGGCTGCTGCTGCCACCTCGTCCATGAAAGACTCGTTGGCAAAGCTGTTCTCAATGCGCCCTGGGCTGCGCAGGTGTGATGAGCGCAGGAAGGTTTGCGCAATGTGCTTGGTGGTGACTTGGATGTTGGGCACCGCATAAGGTGCGCCGGCGTTTTGGAACAAAAAGCCCACCCAGTTGCCTGGCCGTGCGATGCCAGTGTCAGTGGCTGCCAGCAGGGGGAAGTCCAGTGGTTTGAAGGCTGCAATGTGGTTCAAAGCAATGTAGAAGTCACCCTTCCAACCGGTGATCTTGCCATTGGCATCCAGGCTGGCCTCCAAGTCCATGGAGCGGGGTGGGCTCTTGGGAGCCAAGGCGGTTTCATCTTGGCGCGACCATTGCACACGCACCGGTTTGCCAATCTTCATGGCAATCAGCGCGGCATCCGCAGTAGCGTCTTCATGCCCGTTGCGACCGTAGCACCCTGAGCCGTCGAGGTAGACCAAGCGGATGGCCTCTTTGGGCAGCCCAGTGACCACGGCCAACTCATGCACCATGGAGTGCGTGGCCTGCGAAGCCGACCAGCACACCAGTTGACCATTTTTAAAGTCCGCCACTGCACATGAAGGGCCGATGGAAGCGTGGGTTTGTACCGCAAAGTTGTAAGTGGCTTTGACGCCGCGAGCGCCCTGTCCCAATGCCTGCGACACATCGCCAACTTTCTGGGTGGCCTCTTCTTTGGCCACAGGCATGGTCCGCCAAGCATCAAAAATCGTGGCTTGAGCCGGCAGGTCGGGGCCACTGGCCCAGACAGCTTGCAGCGCTTGCGAGGCTTTCACAGCAGCCCATTCTGTTTTTGCCACAACCGCCAAGAAATTACCCTGGCGCACGGTTTGCACAAAGCCGCCCACACGCTTGGCTGCTGCGTCGTCCACGCTTTGCAAGGTGGCGCCGATTTGGGTGGGGCGAATCACGCGGGCGTGCAACATGCCCGGCAACCGCATGTCGTGCACATACAGGTGCTCGCCGCTGACCTTGCCGGGAATGTCCACGCGCGGCACCGATTTGCCCACAAGTGTGTAGTCGGTGTGTTTTTTGACCGCCACTTTGGGGTCGATCTTGATCTCAAAACCCTTGCCAATCAGGCTGCCATAGGTGGCTGATTTGCGGCTGGCTTCATGGGCCACCACACCGTCGCTCACCACCAGTTCGCTCACGGGCACGCCCCATTGCTGGGATGCGCGTTGCAGCAAAGCCTGGCGCGCGTTAGCCGCAGCAATGCGCAACTCGCTGCCGCCTTGCGAGATGGTGATGGCTGCACCGGTGAGCCATTGGTCTGGGGTGGTGGCGGTGTCACCCATGACCATGTCAATGCGGTTGAAGGACACGTCAAGCTCGTCAGCTGCAATTTGGCTGAGCGCTGTTTTGGTGCCGGTTCCCAAATCAACTTTGCCCACATACAAGGTGATGCGGTTTTTGTTGTCGATGGTCAGCCAGGAGTCCAGCGCGTCTTTGGCCACGCTTTTGGCAGCGGGCAAATTGGCAGCGTTGGCCTCACCGGTCAGCGAGAAGCCCACAGCCAGCACACCAGCGCCGGCTGCACCGAGAAATTGGCGTCGATTGAAGTTGCTCATCGTGGTCTCCTTAAGCGGTGATGGCGCGTTTAACGGCGGCCACAATGCGTTGATGGGTGCCGCAGCGGCACAGGTTGCCCGCTAAGGCGTCGTTGATTTGTTGGTCGGTGGGGTATTTGTTGCTCGCAAGCAAGGCCGTGGCCGTCATGATCATGCCGTTGATGCAATAGCCGCACTGCACCGCCTGGGTGTCGATGAAGGCTTGCTGCAATTTCCCGGGTTTGTTGGCGCTGCCCAGGCCTTCGAGGGTGGTCACGGCCTTGCCTTGCACGCTGGCTGCGGGGGTGATGCATGAGCGCGTGGCTTGGCCGTTCACCAACACCGTGCAGGCGCCACATTGCCCCAGTCCACATCCGAATTTGGGTCCGTTCAAACCCAGTTGGTCGCGCAAGGCGTAAAGCAGGGGGATGTCCTGCTCGGCATCAAGGGTGCGTCCTTTGCCGTTGACCTTCAAATTCATCTGTGCCATCCGTGTTCTCCGTCTGTGGCCTGTTGGGCAGGCGTGCGTTCAAGATCCACGCGCGTGTGCGCGTAGCCTGAGCCATTATGGAAAGAACATGCACAAGGCAACCGGGTATTTACCCCCTGATCGAGTCGAGTGGGTGACACCGATGTGGCCTGGTTTGACGCGGCAGCTGCGCGCACCAAGCCGATGCGGGCGCGTTAGCGGCCGGCGCGTCGCACCCGCAGAAATTCGTCAAGAATCAGACAGATGGCGCCCAAGGTGATGGCGCTGTCGGCCACGTTAAACGCCGGAAAGTGGATGCCGGCGGCATGAAAGTCCAGAAAGTCCACCACATAACCGTGGATGAGCCGGTCAATCACATTGCCCACGGCGCCACCCAAAATGCAAGACACCGCCAGAGAAAACAGCCGCTGACCTGGGTGCGACTTGAGCATCCACACCATAACCACCACAGCCACTGCGCCAATGCCTACAAAAAACCAGCGTTGCCAGCCCGAAGCGCCAGCCAGAAATGAAAAGGCCGCGCCTGTGTTGTGGACCCGCACGATGTTAAAAAAGCCCGTGACCACCGTGCCCTCACCGAGCTGGTAGTTGCCCAAGATCAGCACCTTGAAAAACTGATCAAGCAGCACCAGCAGCAAGGCCAGGCCCAGCCAAAGCAGCATGCCTGAGCTGCTGAGCTTGGCTGGGGATTTTTTGGCTTTCGTAGGGCTTGCCATTTGCGTTAGGCCATGTGGCGCTGTTCACCCGCACCATACAAATTGCTGGTGCATCGACCACAAATCGTGGGGTGAGCGGCATCAGCGCCGACATCGGCACGGTAGTGCCAGCAGCGTTCACACTTTGGGTGTTTTGAGGCTGTAACCTGCGTACTTAGGACTTCACCTGCTACCAATTCAATAGCGGAGGTGATGAACACGAATTTCAAATCATCCCCCAAGGCCGACAACAGAGCGTGGTCTTGCGCGTTGCACGTCAAGGTGACTTCGGCTTGCAATGACGCACCCACCTCACCCGCAGCTCGCAGGGTTTCAATGTCTTTGTTGACCGCATCACGGATCTCGCGAATGCGGCCCCAGCGTGCCAGCAGTTCAGCGTTGGGCTGACCCAACTGCGCATAGGTTTCCATGAAGATGGACTCGGACGTGCCCAGCAAGCTCCAGGCTTCTTCAGCAGTGAAGCTCAAGAAGGGCGCCATCCAACGCACCAGGGCGTGGGTGATGTGGTGCAGCGCGGTTTGTGCGCTGCGTCGCGCGTGCGAATTGGCGGCGGTGGTGTAGAGCCGGTCTTTGAGCACGTCGAGGTAAAACGCGCCCAAGTCTTCGCTGCAATACACCTGCAGCTTGGCGACCACCGGGTGGAATTCATACACCTCGTAATGCGCCAAAATGTCGGCTTGCAATTGAGCCGCGCGGCTCAAGGCGTAGCGGTCGATCTCCAACAACTCATCGAGCGGCACGCCGTCTTTGGCGATGTCGAAGTCGCTGATGTTGGCCAGCAAAAAGCGCAGGGTGTTGCGGATGCGACGGTAAGCGTCCACCACGCGGGCCAAAATTTTGTCGTCAATGCCCAAGTCGCCCGAGTAATCGGTGGAAGCGCACCACAGGCGAATGATCTCTGCGCCCATCTTCTCGCTGATGGTTTGCGGGGCGACCACATTGCCCACGCTTTTGCTCATCTTGCGGCCCTGGCCGTCCACGGTGAAGCCGTGGGTCAGCAGGCCTTTGTAGGGCGCGTGGTCGTACATGGCGCAGGCGGTCAGCAGGGAACTGTGGAACCAGCCGCGGTGCTGGTCGTGGCCTTCCAAGTACAAATCAGCCGGCCAGGCCGATTGATGCGCGTGGCTGTGTTTGAGCACATGGTCGTGGGTGGTGCCGGAGTCGAACCACACATCCAAAATGTCGTTGACCTTGGTGTAGTGCTCAGCATCGGCGCCCAAGATGTCTTGCGCACTCACCTTGCTCCAGGCTTCCACGCCTCCGGCCTGCACCATGTCGGCCGCGCGGTCCATGATGGCCATGGTGTTGGGGTGCAGCTCGCCCGAATCTTTGTGGATGAAAAACGGCAGGGGCACGCCCCAGTTGCGTTGGCGGCTGATGCACCAGTCGGGCCGGTTGGCAATCATGTCGCGCAAACGGGCTTTGCCGTTCTCGGGGTAGAAGCTTGTTTCTTCAATCGCGGCCAGCGCGAGTTGGCGCAGGGTTTGGCTCGCTTTGTCTTTGGTGAAGACGCCCACGCCTTCGTCCATGCGAACAAACCACTGAGCTGCCGCGCGGTAGATGACCGGGGTTTTGTGGCGCCAGCAGTGCGGGTAGCTGTGGGTGATGTCGTGCGTGGCCATCAGGCGGCCTGCATGGCGCAGCGCCTCGATCACCACAGGCACAGCTTTCCAAATATTGAGCCCACCAAACAAGGCAAAGTCAGGGGCGTAAGCGCCATTGCCCTGCACCGGGTTGAGGATGTCGTTGTAGGCCATGCCATGGGCCACGCAGCTGTTGAAGTCATCCACACCGTAGGCGGGTGAGGAGTGCACCAAGCCCGTGCCGTCGTCAGCGGTGGCGTAGTCGGCCAGGTAAACCGGCGAGTAGCGGCGGTAGCCGTGGCTGCCGTCCTCGCTGGCCACGTCATACAGCGGGTGTTTGAAGTTGATCAGCCCCAGGTTTTTGCCCAGCGTGGTGGCCAGCACCTCGCCACTCAGGCCATAGCGACCCATGCATTTTTCCACCAGCGTTTCGGCCAGCACCAGTAAACCCTTTTCGGTTTTCACCAAAGCGTAGGTCAGCTCAGGGTTGAGGTTGAGGGCCTGGTTGGCAGGAATCGTCCAAGCGGTGGTGGTCCAGATGACCGCAAAGGCCGGCTCGGTGATGGTCTTCAAGCCAAAAGCGGCGGCGAGCTTTTCGGGCTCAGCGCATTCAAAGGCCACATCCAGCGTGGTGCTCTTTTTGTCTTGGTACTCAATCTCAAACTCGGCCAGGGACGAGCCGCAGTCAAAGCACCAGTACACGGGCTTCAAGCCTCGGTACACAAAGCCGCGTTCCATGATGCGTTTGAGCGCGCGGATTTCATTGGCCTCGTTGCCAAAATCCATGGTTTTGTAGGGGTTGTCCCACTCGCCCAGCACACCCAAGCGTTTGAAGTCGGCCATCTGGCCCGCGATTTGCTCGGTGGCGAATGCGCGGCTCTTGGCCTGCACATCGTCACGGCTGAGTTTGCGGCCGTGTAACTTCTCGATAGCGTTCTCGATGGGCAAGCCGTGGCAGTCCCAACCGGGCACATACACCGCGTCCATGCCCTTGAGCTGGCGCGCCTTGACGATCATGTCTTTGAGGATTTTGTTGACTGCGTGCCCGATGTGAATTTGCCCGTTGGCATAAGGTGGGCCGTCGTGCAACACGAACTTCGGCGCGCCTGCACGCACATCGCGCAGCTTTTTGTAAATGCCTTGGTCTTGCCACTGCTTGACCCAAGCCGGCTCGCGCTTGGGCAAGTCGCCACGCATGGGGAAGGGCGTGTCGGGCAGGTTCAGCGTGGCGCGGTAATCGGTTTTGGCGCTGGAGTCAGTCATGTTGTCAGGGGGTGCGCGGACGCAAAGTAGGCACGCGCAGCCTGGCAGTCACGAGCGATGCCATCTTTCAAGGCATCGAGACCGTCATACTTGAGCTCGTCGTGCAGTTTGTGGAGCAGTTCAACTTTGATGATTTTACCGTAGCCCCCCTCGGCACCCAGGTGGGCAGGCCAATCCAAGCAATGGGTTTCGAGCAGCACGCGCCCGCCGTTCACATCGTTGGGGTCCAGCGAGGGCCGCACGCCCAGGTTGGCCACGCCCTGCAAAGGCTGGTCGGCCAGGCCATGCACCTGCACCACAAAAATGCCGCTGGCCGCGGGTTTCCAGTGGGCAAAGCGCAAATTGAGGGTGCGGCAATCGAGCTCGCGGCCGAGTTTGCGCCCATGCAGCACATGGCCCGACACATGGTAGGGGTGGCCCAAGAGGCGGGCGGCGTCTTGCATGCGGCCTTGGCCCAGCGCTTCGCGCACCGCCGAGCTTGAGACCCGCAGGCCATGCACCTCGTAGCTGTTCATGCGGGCCACATCCAAGCCGGGGGTGGCATCCAGCATGGCGTAGTCGCCCGCGCGTTTGGCACCAAATCTGAAGTCATCACCCACCAGCACATAGCGCGCGCCCAAGCCCTTTTGCAGCACATACGCAATGAAGGCCTGCGGGGAGAGCGAAGCCAAGCGCGCATCAAAAGGCAGCACCACGGTCTGGTCCACGCCGCAGCGCGCGAGCTCCGCCAATTTGTCGCGCAGCGTGCCCACGCGGGCGGGGGCCAGCGCTGGGTTGGCGGTTTGCTCGGCAAAAAAGTCGCGCGGATGCGGCTCAAAGGTGAGCACGCAACTGGGCACGCCGCGCTGTGCGGCCTCGCTGCGCAAGAGGGCAAGCATGGCTTGGTGGCCGCGGTGGACACCATCAAAGTTGCCGATGGTCAAGGCGCAAGCAGGGGCGATGCCAGGGTGGTTGAACCCGCGAAATATCTTCATCGTGAACCGAAGGTTTATCTTGTTATCTTTTTGATAGCAATCAAATCACAGGCACAAGGCGGTGTGATGGTGGTGTCATGGAAACAGGTTATATTGTGACTGAGCTGATGTTTGCCTTGCCGGCAAGTTCTGGCCCACGAGATTTGCATACTGTGTTGGTGGTTGTTCAACCGTTGATGGAGGCGTTGCGTGAAAGTCTTGAAGTTGTCCGCTCAAGGGTTGCCCCAGTCATGGATCACCTTGGAGCAAGCCGTGATTCACTACGCTGCTGGCGAGGTGCGCTGGGAGTCTGGCGCTGAAGTGGCGGTGTTTCGAGGCGGCCACAACGCGCTGACGGGGCGTCAGTCCATCATCCGGGTCAACAGCATCATTGGCACGCGCGGTGTGCCCAACATCAACCCCTTTCATTTGCGCCCGGGACTGACCAACAGCAAGCTGTTCGCACGCGACCGCAATGTGTGCGCCTACTGCGGCAACCATTTCCATGAGGGGGAACTCACCCGCGAGCACATCATCCCCTTTGCCCAACAGGGTGTGGACACGTGGATGAACGTGGTGACCGCTTGCCGGGCTTGCAACCACCGCAAAAGCAGCCGCACACCCGAGCAGGCGCGCATGCCGCTGCTCTACACACCCTATGTGCCCAGCCTGTGGGAAGACTTCATTTTGCGCAACCGAAAAATTCTCTCTGACCAGATGGAGTTTTTGATGGCCCACGTGCCCAGTTCGTCGCGTTTGCTCATGTGAATGCGGCCTGAGTTTGTGTTGATTTTGGTTTGTTAAACGCTTTTTTCTCTTGGTTGGGGCCAGGCGCTTGGCGCTGGTGGCTCACGCCCTTGGCTTTGATGGCTTTTTCAGGCAACTCCCTGATTGGTCGCCAAGCACTGCATCACACCCGCATTGACCCAGCCAACTACACCCTGGTGCGCTTAGCCAGTGGGGCTTTGGTGCTGGCGCTCATCGTTGCCTGGCAGCACCGGCAAGCCCACAAGGTGACGCATGCCCTGCGTGAGGGCAACTGGGCGTCGGGCGCTGCCTTGTTCGCCTATGCGGTGATGTTTTCTTACGCGTACGCGGCCATGACGGCGGCGACTGGCACGCTCTTGTTGTTTCCCATGGTGCAAATCACCATGATTGGCTGGGGCCTGCGCCAAGGCGAGCGCCTCAACCGTTTTCAAACCGCAGGCTTGGGGCTAGCCGCAGCTGGGCTCTTGGCCTTGTTGTGGCCGGGCCTGGATACCCCACCTTGGTTGGATGCTGCCTTGATGATGGGGGCTGGGGTGGCTTGGGGCGTGTATTCCTTGCGGGGGCGCGGCGCGCTGGACCCGACGGCGGTCACGGCAGGCAATTTCTGGCGTGGTGCTTTGTTGGCCTTGGGCTTGAGCGTGCTCACCTGGCCTTGGTGGCAGTGGGACGTGCAGGGCGTGGCTTGGGCCATGCTCTCAGGGGGTGTGACCTCGGGCTGCGGTTATGCGCTGTGGTATGTGGTCTTGCGAGGGCTCAAGGCCACCACCGCCTCGGTGGTGCAGCTCAGCGTGCCTGTGCTGGTGCTCTTGGGCGGGGCCCTGTGGCTCGATGAGCCCATCACCTGGTTGCTGGTGGGCTCATCGGTGGCCGTGATCGGCGGCATTGCCATGGTGCTCAAACCCGTGTCACGGGTTTGAGACCTTCAAGCAAACACGCCTGCGCTGTCTTGCATCTGCGCTGACACCTCACCGAGGTGGTGCAGGGTGTCACCAAAGCTGATGTCGAGTTGGGTGAGTTGCTTGAAGTAATGGCTCACGATGTACTCGTCGGTCACCCCAATGCCACCATGCAGTTGTACCGCTTGCTGGCCCACAAAGCGCATGGCAGTACCCAGCTGGTACTTGGCACGCGCCATGGCACGACGGCGCTCAGCCTCGGGGGCATTGAGCTTGAGGCTGGCGTAATAGCTCATGGAGCGGGCCAACTCAAGTTGCATTTTCATGTCGGCCACGCGGTGGCGCAGGGCCTGAAAGCTGGCAATCGTCACGCCAAATTGTTTGCGTGTGTTCATGTAGTCCACCGTCACGTCGGTGGCTTTGTCCATCACGCCCACGGCTTGTGCGCAAGTGGCTGCAATGCCAATGTCCACGGCATGGTTCAGGGCTGTGAGGCCGTCAAGCGTGACGAGCTGTGCTTGGGCTAGTTGCAAGGTCACATCGGCGGCGCGCGAGCCGTCTTGGGTGCCATAACCGCGGGTGGTCACGCCAGCTTGATTGCGCTCGACCAAAAACAGCGCCATCTTGCCTTGCGCCATGGCTGGCACCAGGTAGGCCTCAGCGTGGTCGCCTGCGCTCACCATGTTTTTCACGCCAGTGAGCACCCAGCCATTGCCTTGTGCCTGGGCCACCGCCTCGCAGCGCTCGAGTTTGTACCGCGCTTTGCGCTCTTGGTGCGCCAGCACCACCAAGGCTTCGCCCGAAGCAATGCCAGGCAGCCAAGCGGCTTTGAGTTCAGCAGGCGCATAGCCCGACAACACGCCACCGGCCATCAGGCTTTGGGCCAAGGGCTCGAGCACGATGCCGCGGCCCAACTCCTCCATGACCACCATGCCTTCGATGGGCCCCATGCCCAGGCCGCCATCGTCTTCTGAAATGTACAGGCCGCACAAGCCAAGTTCAGCCAGTTCGGTGTAGGCCTCGCGCGAGAACCCGCCGGCACGCTCAATGCCACGGCGGCGCTCGAAGTCGTAGCCCTTGTCCACCCATTTGCGCACGGCGTCACGCAGTTGAACTTGATCGTCAGAAAAGTCGAAATCCATTTTTAGTTCCTTGTGTCTAGACGAGCCTTAGCCCAACATGGTTTGCGCCACGATGTTGCGCTGCACTTCGTTGGAGCCACCGTAAATGGTGGTTTTGCGCATGTTGAAGTAGGTGGACGCCAAAGGTGCATTGGCGGTGACGGCGCCAGGGAAGTCACCTTGCCAACCGGCTTCCATGGCTTCGCGGATGAGGGGCAGGGCATAGGGGCCGGCGGCCAGCATCATCAGCTCGGCGTAGCGTTGTTGAATTTCACTGCCGCGAATTTTGAGCAGACCGGCGATGTCCAGCGAGTTTTTGCCCGATTTTTCGGCTGAGAGCACACGCAAGACCAACATTTCCAGGGCCACCACATCCACCTCGAGCTTGGCGATTTCATCGCGAAAGCGCAGGTCCTCCCACACACCCTCGGTTTTGGCGATGCGTTTGAGGCGCTCGAGCTCGCGCTTGGCGCGGTTCACATCGGCGATGTTGGTGCGCTCGTGCGACAGCAGATGCTTGGCGTAAGTCCAGCCCTTGTTTTCTTCGCCCACCAGGTTCTCGGCGGGCACCTCGACGTTGTCAAAAAACACCTCGTTGACCTCGCATTCGCCATCAAGCAAACGGATCGGGCGCACCGTCACACCCTTGGACTTCATATCGATGAGCAAGAAGGAAATGCCGGTTTGCGGTTTGCCTTCGCTGCTGGTGCGGACCAGGCAGAAAATCCACTCGCCGTACTGGCCCAAGGTGGTCCAGGTTTTTTGACCGTTGACGATGTAGGTGTCGCCCACACGTTCGGCGCGGGTTTTGATGGACGCCAGGTCTGAGCCCGAGCCTGGTTCGCTGTAACCCTGGCTCCACCACACTTCGCCGCTGGCAATGCCGGGTAAAAAACGTTCTTGCTGCGCGCGGTTGCCAAAAGCCATGATGACCGGGGCGACCATGACCGGGCCAAAAGGAATCACGCGTGGCGCACCGGCCAAGGCGCACTCTTCTTCAAACAGGTGCTTTTGCACCGCGTTCCAGCCTGGGCCACCAAATTCTTTGGGCCAGCCCCAGCCCAGCCAGCCTTTTTTGCCAAGAATTTTGGCCCAGCGCTGGTGATCGTCGCGGCTGATGTGCAGCGCGTTGTGCACCTTGTGGGAAATGTCAGCGGGCAGGTTGCTGCGAACCCAATCACGAACTTCTTCGCGGAACTGCTGTTCTTGCGGGGTAAAAGCCAAATCCATCAATGTCTCCAGGCAGTGGTGAGGTCAAATGTTGCGCTGTGTTTTAGCACGGTCGTTCGATTATCGCCGCTCCTCTTTGAGCGCAGATAATCGCTAACACCTATGAAAAACATTGTGATCCTGATTTCCGGCGGTGGCTCCAACATGGCAGCCATCGTTCAAACCGCGGTGTGTGAGCGATGGGCAGACACCTTGGGCGCCCGTGTGGCCGCGGTCATCAGCAACAAGGCCCAGGCCCAAGGCTTGGTGTTTGCCCAAGGGCAGGGCATTGCCACCGAGGTGCTGGATCACCGCAACTTTGACTCTCGTGAGGCTTTCGATGCAGCCCTGATGGCCCGCATTGATGCGCAAGACCCGCAGGGTCGCCCAGCCTTGGTGGTGCTCGCGGGCTTCATGCGCATCCTTACGCCTGCGTTTGTGGACCATTACGCTGGGCGGTTGCTCAACAT
The DNA here is from genome assembly GCA_002454975.1 of Hylemonella sp. UBA6679. Lineage (GTDB taxonomy): Bacteria > Pseudomonadota > Gammaproteobacteria > Burkholderiales > Burkholderiaceae_C > Hylemonella. The sequence continues at coordinate 5,094 of DKJZ01000016.1, read as the reverse complement.
CCACCCCTCTTTGTTGCCTGCATTCACCGGTTTACATACCCACCGCCGTGCGATAGAAGCGGGGTGCAAATTTGCAGGTGCGACGGTGCACCAGGTCACCGCGGAGCTCGACCACGGCCCCATCTTGGCCCAGGCGGTGGTGCCCGTCTTGCCCAACGACGACGAACACACCCTGGCTGCGCGGGTGCTCACGCAAGAGCATCAGATGTACCCACGTGCAGTGGCTGAATTGCTCTCAAAAATATAGCTAATAGCCCAATAATGGTGAGGTCTAGAGGCTGATTTCTTGCCTCAAGTGCTGGGGCTGGTTTGGTCTGTCTGCACCCGCGTGAAACGGGCTTGTTCGACCCCGTCGATCACCACGCGCTCTTCAAACATGGCAGATGGGCGCACCCACAGGCCGCGCTGGCCGTACAAAGCGCGGTACAGCGTCATGGGCTCCAAGGTTTCGCTGTGGCGCACGGTGTCGATCACCTCGTACATGCCGCCTTTGTAATGCCGGTACAAACCGGCCGGGGTGGTGATGAGCTCGGGCAGATCGGTGTCGGAGGCAGAAGCAAAGGTGTTCATGGCTTGAGATGCTCGTGGGACAATGCAAGTCTATGCATCCTAAAGCCCTGCTCGATACCGCGGCCGAATTGGTCAAAGCGGTGATGACGTTTGAACACCCTGCCGACGCCGTGGTGTCGCGTTTTTTCCGCGACCACCGCAGCCTTGGCCCCCGTGAGCGGGCGACCCTGGCAGAAACGGTCTACACCGTGCTGCGCAAAAAACTCTTGTTTGACCACCTCAGCCCCTCGGGCAGCGGCCCCAAAGAGCGCCGCATGGCCATATTGGGTTTCCACGGGCCGCGCGACTTTCTCAAAAGCGCCCTGAACGATGTGGAAAAGCGCTGGCTCGAGCAGTGCGACCAGGTCAACCCCAAAGATTTGATGGACCGCCATCGCCACAACCTGCCCGAATGGCTGGTGCAACCCCTCAAGGCGCAGCTGGGCGATGGGTTTTGGGCCTTGGTGGAGAGCCTGCAAGCGCCTGCGGGCTTGGATGTTCGCGTCAATGCGCTCAACGCCAAGCGCGCCGATGTGCTCAAAGCCCTCAAAGCGCAGGGCGTGAGCGCACGCGAAACCCCGTTTTCCCCTTGGGGCTTGCGCATCGACGGCAAGCCTGCACTCAACAAAATGGACGTATTCACCAGCGGACAGATTGAGGTCCAAGACGAAGGCTCGCAGCTTTTGGCCTTGTTGCTCGATGCCAAACGAGGCGAGATGGTGGTGGATTTTTGTGCGGGTGCCGGTGGAAAAACCTTGGCTGTTGGCGCCTCCATGCGCAACACCGGCCGCCTTTACGCGTTTGACACCTCCGGGCACCGGCTGGATGCGCTCAAGCCTCGGCTCGCGCGCAGTGGCTTGAGCAATGTGCATCCGGCCGCCATCGCCCACGAGCGCGACGAACGCATCAAGCGGCTGGCTGGCAAGATCGACCGGGTGCTGGTGGACGCGCCTTGTACCGGCTTGGGCACCTTGCGCCGCAACCCTGACTTGAAATGGCGTCAAAGCGCTGCAGGGGTGCAGGAAATGGCCCTCAAGCAAGCCGCCATTTTGCAAAGTGCAGAGCGCCTGCTCAAGTCTGGCGGTCGTTTGGTCTATGCCACTTGCAGTGTGCTGCCCGAGGAAAACGAGGCCATCGCGCAGGCTTTCAGTGACGCCAACCCAGACTTTCAACCCCTCGAAGTGGGTGAGCTCTTGACCCAACTCAAGGTGCCCGGCGCCGATGTGTTGTGCAATGGTGGCGACGCCGGTCAGCGTTATTTGCGCTTGTGGCCGCACCTGCATCAGACCGATGGGTTTTTTGCAGCAGCCTGGGCGCGCCGCTGACCTGGGCTGTCTGGGGCCTTGGCGACAAGCTGCCCCCAGAAAACCCCCATAAGGGGTAAAATCAGCAAGTCAGTACGTTGTGCTGACACCTACGGCGATTTACTTTTGAGATACACACATGCTGTTACCTGATTGGGCACTTTTGAACGCGGCGATCGACTGGCTGGCCCATGGCTTGCTGGATTTGAGCTGGTGGCAGCTTGTGCTGGTCACGCTGGGGCTGACCCACGTCACCATTGCCAGTGTGACGATTTTTCTGCACCGTCACCAGGCGCACCGCGCATTGGATTTGGGACCTATTCCCTCGCATTTCTTCCGTTTCTGGCTGTGGATGACCACCGGCCAGGTGACCAAAGAGTGGGCTTCGATTCACCGCAAACACCACGCCAAATGCGAGCAAGCTGAAGACCCACACTCGCCCCACGTCTACGGCATCAAAAAGGTGTTTTGGCAAGGCGCTGAGCTGTACCGCGCTGAGTCTAAAAACAAAGACACCATGGCCCGTTACGGCCACGGCACACCCAACGACTGGATTGAGCGCAACCTCTACACCCGTTTTTCTTGGCAAGGCGTGGGCTTGATGATGATCATCGACCTGGCTTTGTTTGGCATTGCTGGCCTGAGCGTGTGGGCGGTGCAGATGGCTTGGATCCCAGTCACCGCAGCCGGCATCATCAACGGCATTGGCCACTATTGGGGCTACCGTAACTTTGAAGCAACCGATGCCAGCACCAACATTTCGCCTTGGGGCATCCTCATTGGCGGTGAAGAGTTGCACAACAACCACCACACCTACCCCACCTCGGCCAAGCTGTCGGTCAAGCCTTACGAGTTAGACATTGGTTGGGTCTACATCCGTGCCATGCAAGCCATCGGCTGGGCCAAGGTTAAAAAGACGCCCCCTAAACTGGCCTACGGTGACGTCAAGCCAGTGGCTGATGAAAAAACCCTCGAGGCTTTGATCGCCAACCGCTATGAAATCATGGCTGGTTACGCCCGTGGCATGCGCAGTGCCGCGCAACAAGAGCTGGCATCCCTCAAAGCGCGCAGTGCAGACGCTGCTGTGATCAAGGCGGCCAACCGCTGGCTGCACCGCGATGAAGAGAAAGTGCCCGCCTCAGCGCTGCCCCAGCTGGCCCAGGTTCGCCAGGCTTCGCCTGTGCTCGACACCATGGTCACCATGCGTGCCGAGTTGCGTCAGCTCTGGCTCAACACCTCCTTGAACCGTGAGCAACTGTTGTCGCAGCTGCAAGCCTGGTGTTTGCGTGCCGAAGAGAGCGGTATTTTTGCTTTGCAGGACTTCTCGCGCAAACTGCGCGCTGCCCGCGTCTAAGCGCCAACGCTTCTCAAAGAGCCCCTCGGCTGTGTGCCTGAGGGGCTTTTTTTATGGCTTGAGGCTGTTGGTGCTTTTGATTTGCTGGAGCAGGGCCATGGCGTCTGGCGCGCCTTTTTTCTCACCCGCCAAATAGTCTTTGAGGAAATGAACCTTGATTTGGTGGCGTGCGATGGCCACGCCGCTTTGCGCAGCCGCACCTAAGAGGTTTTCTATTTTTTGCGTGACGGGGTCAGCTTCGGTGAAGGGGGTGAGGATCCAGAAGTCAAAGCCCACGCGCGCGATCAAATCGGTGGCTCGAAAAGCCTCACGCATGATGGTCTCGGCATCGTCGAAATTCACAGCGGCATCCTGGGCGCCAAAGGTGATTTTCTGAACATCCACAGGGTCGCAGGCGATGTGAACCAAGCCTGCTTGCAGGATGTTCACGTAGCGCTTCTCCAAAGCCAGCACCCATTGCAGCTGGAAAAAGAATTTATCGCGCGAGCTCAGATTGTTCAAACCAGGGTCTCCCAAAGTGCCACTACACAGCCGTGACCCACGGGGCACGACTTGTCAGATTAGCACTTGCCAGAGGGTCTGATCGGTGAAAAAGGCATGAAAAAACCCGCACAACCAGAGGTTGGCGGGTTGATCAGAACAGGCTGAATTACTTCAGCTTGATTTCTTTGTATTCCACGTGCTTACGAGCTTTTGGATCAAACTTGGTGATCAGCATTTTCTCGGGCATGGTTTTCTTGTTTTTGGTCGTGGTGTAGAAGTGACCGGTACCCGCTGTGGATTCCAGTTTGATTTTCTCGCGTCCGCCTTTGGTAGCCATGTGTGTTCTCCTTAAGCTTGGCCGCGTGCGCGCAGGTCTGCGAGCACAGCATCGATGCCGTTTTTGTCGATCAGGCGCAGGGCAGCGCTGGAAACGCGCAGACGCACCCAACGGTTCTCTGTTTCGACCCAGAAACGACGGTACTGCAGGTTAGGCAGGAAACGACGCTTGGTTTTGTTGTTGGCGTGAGAAACATTGTTTCCCACCATGGGGCCTTTGCCCGTAACTTCACATACGCGTGCCATGAGGACACTCCGAATAAACAGCTGTTAAAGACTGCAGACACACGTTCTGCGAAATTTCAACAGCCTCACCTCGCCAATGAGGGTGGCGGTAACCCTGCAACCAAGTTGCGAAAAGCCCACGATTGTAGCTGATCCACGGCGCCACGGGTTTGGCGCCGAGTTTTAAGCGGCGTTTTGCTCGAGAAAGCGTTGTGCGTCCAAGGCAGCCATGCAGCCTGTGCCAGCGCTGGTGATGGCCTGGCGGTACACGTGGTCTTGCACGTCGCCCGCGGCAAACACCCCAGGCACCGAAGTTTGGGTGGCAAAGCCTTTCAAGCCGCCTTGGGTGATGATATAGCCGTTTTCCATGGCCAGTTGGCCCTGGAAAATCTCGGTGTTCGGCGCGTGACCGATGGCAATGAAGCAGCCCTTGAGTTCCAGGTCTTCGGTGCTGCCGTCCACGGTGCTCTTGAGGCGAATGCCGGTCACGCCGCTTTGGTCGCCCAGCACCTCGTCGAGCGTTTGGAAGGTTTTGAGCACAATTTTGCCAGCGGCCACTTTTTCCATGACCTTGTCGACCAAGATGGGCTCGGCTTTGAACTTGTCGCGGCGGTGCACCAAATACACCTTGCTGGCGATGTTGGAGAGGTACAGGGCCTCTTCCACCGCGGTGTTACCGCCGCCCACCACGCAGCACACCTGGTCGCGGTAGAAAAAGCCGTCGCAGGTGGCGCAGCCCGACACACCGCGCCCCATGAAGGCGGTTTCCGATGGCAAGCCCAGGTACTTGGCAGAAGCACCGGTCGCAATGATGAGCGAATCGCAGGTGTAGGTGCCGCTGTC
>DKJZ01000041.1 GCA_002454975.1 Hylemonella sp. UBA6679 | reverse complement strand
GTGCCGCAGTCCATGCAGCGCGCGCTTTGCACTTTGGCCTGCGCATCGTCCAAACCAATGACGAACTCTTTGTAATGCTTCAAACGCTCGGGCACGGGCTTGTAGCCCTCTTCCAAACGCTCAAACTCCATGAAACCTGTGACTTTTCCCATGATGAACTCCTAAAGAGGCAGGCCACGCCTGCCCCTGAACTTTTTTACTTGGCGGCGACCACTTCTTGAGGGGCGGCGAGCTTCTTGGCGTTGATCTCACCCAGGGCACGCTTGTACTCGTTGGGGAAGACCTTCACAAACTTGGCACGTGACTCGTTCCAGTTGTCGAGCAACTCGCGCGCGCGCTTGCTGCCGGTCCAACGGTGGTGGTCTTCGAGCAGCTTTTTGAGCTGTGCCTCGTCGGTTTGGTCACGGTGCCACACGGCTCGGTTGATGGTTTTTTCCTGCTCGGCAGCCGTCAACACCTTTTCCATGGAGACCATGGCGGTGTTGCAGCGCGAGGCGAACTGACCATCTTCATCGTACACGTAAGCCAAGCCGCCGCTCATGCCGGCTGCGAAGTTGCGGCCAGTTTTGCCCAGCACCGCCACGGTGCCGCCGGTCATGTACTCGCAACCGTGGTCGCCGGTGCCTTCCACCACAGTGGTGGCACCCGACAAACGCACCGCAAAACGCTCACCGGCCACGCCGCTGAAGAAGGCTTCACCTGAGGTGGCGCCATACATCACGGTGTTGCCCACGATGGTGTTGCGAATGGCTTCGCCACGGAACTCCAAGCTGGGGCGCACCACCACACGGCCACCACTCAGGCCTTTGCCGGTGTAGTCGTTGGCGTCACCAATCAAATACAAGGTGATGCCGCGGGCCAAGAAGGCGCCAAACGACTGACCGCCGGTGCCCTCGAGCTGGATGCGGATGGTGTCGTCAGCCAAGCCTTCGGGGTGCACCTTGGTCAAGGCGCCGGAGAGCATCGCGCCCACCGAGCGGTTGACGTTGCGCGCCACTTCCATGAACTGCACTTTTTCGCCCTTGTCGATGGCCGCGCGCGATTTTTGAATCAGCACGTTGTCCAGCGATTTTTCCAGGCCGTGGTCTTGGTTTTGCACGTGGAACAGCGGCACGTCGTTGCCCACCAGCGGCACGGCAAACAAACGTGCGAAGTCCAGGCCCTGGGCCTTCCAGTGCGAGATGCCTTTGCGCATGTCGAGCAGGTCGGCGCGGCCGATCATGTCGTCAAACTTGCGAATACCGAGCTGCGCCATGATGTGACGCACTTCTTCAGCGATGAAGAAGAAGTAGTTCACCACGTGCTCGGGCTTGCCGCTGAATTTTTGACGCAGCACCGGGTCTTGGGTGGCCACACCCACCGGGCAGGTGTTGAGGTGGCACTTGCGCATCATGATGCAGCCTTCCACCACCAGCGGGGCGGTGGCAAAGCCGAACTCGTCGGCACCCAACAGGGCACCGATAGCCACGTCGCGGCCGGTTTTCATTTGGCCGTCGGCCTGCACGCGGATGCGACCGCGCAAACCGTTGAGCACCAGGGTCTGCTGGGTTTCGGCCAAACCGATTTCCCATGGGCTGCCAGCGTGTTTGATGGACGACCAGGGCGAAGCGCCGGTGCCACCGTCGTGGCCGGCGATCACCACGTGGTCGGCCTTGCACTTGGCCACGCCTGCAGCGATGGTGCCCACACCAATTTCCGACACCAGCTTGACGCTGATGCTGGCGTGGGGTGCCACGTTTTTCAGGTCGTGGATGAGCTGGCCCAAGTCTTCGATGGAGTAAATGTCGTGGTGCGGCGGGGGCGAAATCAGGCCCACACCAGGCACCGAGTAACGCAGCTTGCCGATGTAGTCCGAGACCTTGCCGCCAGGCAGCTGACCGCCTTCACCGGGCTTGGCGCCCTGGGCCATCTTGATCTGGATCTGATCAGCGCTGGAGAGGTACTCGGCCGTCACACCAAAGCGGCCTGAGGCCACCTGCTTGATTTTCGAGCGCAGGCTGTCGCCGGCGTTCAAAGGCATGTCCACTTCCACGACATCGTTACCGATGACGGTTTTGAGGGTGTCGCCCAGCTTGATCGGGATGCCCTTGAGCTCGTTGCGGTAACGCGCGGGGTCTTCGCCGCCTTCACCGGTGTTGCTCTTGCCGCCAATGCGGTTCATGGCCACGGCCAAGGTGGCGTGGGCTTCGGTGGAGATCGAGCCCAGCGACATCGCGCCGGTGGCAAAACGCTTGACGATCTCAGCCGCAGACTCCACCTCGTCCAGGGGAATGGCCTTGGCGGGGTCCACGCGGAACTCGAACAAACCGCGCAAGGTCATGTGACGCTTGTTCTGGTCGTTGATGATCTGCGCGTACTCTTTGTAGGTGTTCCAGTTGTTGGCGCGGGTGCTGTGCTGCAACTTGGCAATCGCATCGGGCGTCCACATGTGCTCTTCACCACGGGCGCGCCAGGCGTACTCGCCGCCAGCGTCCAACATGTGGGCCAGCACCGGGTCGTTGCTGAAGGCGGCCTTGTGGGTGCGGATGGCTTCTTCAGCGATCTCGAACACGCCAATGCCTTCGACGCGGCTGGGGGTACCGGTGAAGTACTGCTCGATGGTTTCGCTGCTCAGGCCAATCGCCTCGAACAACTGCGCACCGCAGTAGCTCATGTAAGTGGACACGCCCATCTTGGACATGATCTTGGACAGGCCCTTGCCGATGGCCTTGATGTAGTTGTAAATCGCCTTCTCGGCCGACAGGTCGCCGGAGAGGTCTTTGTGCAACTCGACCAAAGTTTCCATGGCCAGGTAGGGGTGCACGGCTTCGGCGCCGTAGCCAGCCAGCACGCCGAAGTGGTGCACTTCGCGGGCCGAACCGGTTTCCACCACCAAGCCGGCGGTGGTGCGCAGGCCTTCACGCACCAGGTGCTGGTGAATGGCCGACAAGGCCAGCAACGCGGGAATGGCCACCTGGGTGGCGCTGACCGCGCGGTCGCTGATGATGAGTATGTTTTTGCCGCTCTTGATCGCGTCCACCGCTTCAGCGCACAGCGAGGCCAGCTTGGCTTCTACGCCCTCGTGGCCCCAGGCCAGCGGGTAGGTGATGTCCAAGGTGGCGCTGCGGAATTTGCCTTGCGTCACGGCTTCGATGTTGCGCAGCTTGGCCATGTCGGCAAAGTCGAGGATGGGCTGGGCCACCTCAAGGCGCATGGGCGGGTTGACCTGGTTGATGTCGAGCAAATTGGGCTTGGGTCCAATGAAGGACACCAGCGACATCACGATGGCCTCGCGGATCGGGTCGATCGGCGGGTTGGTCACTTGCGCGAACAGCTGCTTGAAGTAGCTGTAAAGCGGCTTGTTTTTGTCGGACAGCACAGCCAGCGGGCTGTCGTTGCCCATGGAGCCAATGGCTTCTTCGCCAGCGGCGGCCATGGGGGCGATCAAGAATTTGAGGTCTTCTTGGGTGAAACCAAACGCTTGCTGGCGGTCGAGCAAGGTGGCTTGGGGCTGGGCTGCGGGCTGGGCCAACTTGGCAGCTTCAGCTTGGATGTCGTCAAGCTTGATGCGCAGGTTCTCGATCCACTGCTTGTAGGGTTTGCTGTTGGCCAGGTTGGCTTTGAGCTCTTCGTCGTCGATCATGCGGCCCTGTTCCAGGTCGATGAGGAACATCTTGCCGGGCTGCAGGCGCCATTTGCGCACGATCTTGCTCTCAGGTACGGGCAGCACGCCCGACTCGGAGCCCATGATCACCAAGTCGTCGTCGGTGATGCAGTAACGCGAGGGGCGCAGGCCGTTGCGGTCCAGGGTCGCGCCAATTTGGCGGCCGTCGGTGAACACGATGGAGGCTGGGCCGTCCCAGGGCTCGAGCATGGCGGCGTGGTACTCGTAGAAGGCCTTGCGGCGCTCGTCCATGGTGGTGTGCTGCTCCCAAGGCTCGGGGATCATCATCATCACGGCCTGGCTGATGGGGTAGCCCGCCATGGTCAGCAGCTCGAGGCAGTTGTCAAAGGTGGCGGTGTCGGACTGGCCGGCAAAGCTGATGGGGTAGAGCTTTTGCAGGTCTTCGCCCAGCACGGGGGACGACATCACGCCTTCGCGCGCTTTCATCCAGTTGTAGTTGCCCTTGACGGTGTTGATTTCACCGTTGTGCGCCACGTAGCGGTAGGGGTGAGCCAGCGGCCACTCGGGGAAGGTGTTGGTGGAGAAGCGCTGATGCACCAGGCCCAGGGCCGAGACGCAACGGGGGTCTTGCAGGTCGAGGTAATAGGTACCCACCTGGTCGGCCAGCAGCAGGCCTTTGTACACCACGGTACGGCTGGACATGCTGGGCACATAGTATTCAGAGCTGTGCTTGAGCTTGAGCGCCTGGATGTTGGCGCTGGCTGTTTTGCGAATGACAAACAGCTTGCGCTCCAGCGCGTCTTGCACGATCACGTCGCTGCCGCGGCCAATGAAAACTTGGCGCAGCACCGGCTCTTTTTCACGCACGGTGGGCGACATGGGCATCTCGCGGTTGACGGGCACATCGCGCCAGCCGAGCAACACCTGGCCTTCGGCCTTGATGGCACGCTCCATCTCTTGCTCGCAAGCCAAGCGGCTGGCGTGCTCTTTGGGCAAGAAAATCATGCCCACGCCGTACTCGCCGGGGGCGGGCAAGGTCACGCCCTTGGAGCCGTCAGGCGCCACGCCGTTTTTGGCCATTTCTTCGCGGTAAAGCGCATCAGGCAGCTGAATCAAGATGCCGGCACCGTCGCCCATCAGGGCATCAGCGCCCACGGCGCCACGGTGGTCGAGGTTTTCCAAAATCTTGAGCGCGCCCTGAACGATCGCGTGGGTTTTCACCCCTTTGATGTGCGCCACAAAGCCCACGCCACAGGCGTCGTGCTCGTTGTCGGGGGAATACAAACCGTTGTTTTGCAAATGCTCGCGTGAGGCAGCCGTCGTCATGGCGCAGTCCTTCAAAATGTCAGGGTTAACGAGCATAGTGCAAAGCAAACCCCTTGCCAAGCAAAATAATTGGGGTCAGACCCCAATTAATTACCGATTTTTTCAATCAGGAATTAATTGGGGACACATCAAAATCAGGAGCATCAAAACAAGGTCCGTATTGGCTTAGGAGCCAATTTAACCCTTAAAGATCGTCAGGATTGTTGGGAAAGTTCACGCTGAACGGCCGTCCAGCCTTGGCTTGGGTGAGGCGCCGGCCGGTGTTTTTTTGCAGCTCGTCCATGAACTGGGCCTCCCCCAGCGCCCAACCGCGCAGGGTGGATTGGGTCAACGCCTCTTGTTGGTGCGCACTCACCCCCGCTTGCACCAAGGCTGCGTAAGCCGCCTCGCGCGCAAACGGGGTGTTGCCCAGCCCCCAGTACAAAGCATGGGGGGTCACCAGCTTATCCACATTCAAGCCCACATGGTGCCGGTGGCTGGACCAGGGATAGTCCGCCGCCTGGGCCACCATGCCGGCGCGCACCGGGTTGAGGTCGATGTAGGCCATGCAGGCCAGCAAGTAGCGCTCGGTTTCAATCAGCGTGGACTTGTAGCGCCCCTCCCACAAGGCGCCGGTGCGCTGGTACCAACCGTTGTAATAACGCACATAACGTCGCCCAACGGCTTGCATCATCACCGGCAGGCCCTCGGTGGTGGCAGGTGTCGCCAGCAAATGGAAGTGGTTGTCCATCAACACATAAGCGTGGATGGCCACCGCGTTTTCTTTGGCGTAGTCGTGCATGAGCTCGAGCAAAAACCCGCGGTCGCGGTCGCTGCGAACAATCCATTGCCGGTCGTTGCCCCGCTGGATGATGTGGTGCGGGTAACCGGCCACTGTCAGGCGCGGCTGTCTGGCCATGAAACTCCCTCAAGCCGACATGACAGAGCCGGCAAACGGCCCGATGATAAATTTAATTGGGGTCTGACCCCAATTAATTATTTGGGGGCTTTGGCCACGCGGATTTTGCCGGCGGTGGTGATCAGCAGCACCGCGTCGCCCGGGGCGAAGTTTTCGCTGCCCTTGCCTTGCACGATGGCGCGGCGCTCGCCGCCTTTGAGTTGCACCAACAGCTCAAGCGCTTCGTCTTTGCTGCTGAACTTCTCAATCGCATTGCCCACAGCAGCACCGGCGGCTGCGGCCAAGATGCCGGCCACCTGGGCTTCGCGTTGGTTACCACCCGCGCCATAGCCGGCCAGACCGCCCACCACGCCACCCGTCGCGGCACCCACGCCGCTTTGGTTGCCTTGCACGGTCACGGCGCGCACAGAGAGCACCACCGCGTCTTCCACCTTGCTCATGCGCTGGGCGTCTTCACGGCTGATCACGTCGGGGCTGCTCGTGGCGCAGCCCACCAGCACGGTGCACAGCGCCAAGGCCAGGGCCGACAGGGTGGATTTGGTTTTCATGGGAGGTCTAACTTTCAAAAAATTCAGGGTAAGTATTTGGTTCAGATTGTCCGCTACTGGGGCGCAGCGCGCTTGCTCTAGAGCAACGCGCGACACTTAGACGGGTTGACGCCCCACAGGCATTCCGATGGGCTCGGGCAGCGAAAAGCGTGCAGCCATGGCGTCTTGCACCCCCAGCTCTTGCAAAATGCTCTGCAGCCGCAGTGCCGAAGCACGTTTTTTCTGACCGGTGTGGCGCGCCAAAATCAGCTCGTTTTTCATGCTGTGCTCCCAGCCCACCAGCTCGGTCACGGTCACGCTGTAACCCCAGGCTTCTAAGTACAAACAGCGCAGCACATTGGTGACCTGGCTGCCCAACTCACGCGCATGCAGCGGGTGACGCCACAGCTCGGCCAAGGGTGTGCGCGAGAGTTGCAGCGCCTTGCTGGCATTGAGCGCGCGCGCCATCTCCGCCTGGCAGCACGGCACCAGCACCATGGCCTGCGCACGTTTTTGCAGGCCAAAGGCGATGGCGTCGTCGGTGGCGGTGTCGCACGCATGCAAAGCGGTCACCAGGTCAATGCGATCTGGCAAAGCCTTTGACTGCGCCGATTCGGCCACGCTCAGGTTCAAAAACGACATGCGCTCAAAGCCCAGCTGCGCGGACAAGGCTTGGGAGCTGGCCACCAACTCAGCGCGGGTCTCGATGCCGTAAATGTGCCCCTGCCCCAAGGCTTTGAAAAACAGGTCGTAAACGATAAAGCCCAGGTATGACTTGCCCGCACCGTGGTCGGCCAGGGTGAAGCCTGTGTTGGCATCTGCAGGCGTCAACTCGCGCAGGGTTTTCTCAATGAAACCAAACAGGTGGTAGACCTGCTTGAGCTTGCGGCGCGAATCTTGGTTGAGCTTGCCCTCACGCGTGAGGATATGCAGCGCCTTGAGCAGCTCTATAGACTGACCCGGGCGCAACACCTCGGCCAAGTCGGTGCCAGGGCGCGCGGCCTGGCCCTTGGATGTTTGATGCGCTTGGGCTTTGTTGTTCACGTGGTTCACAGGGGTAGTGTCTTCGCCAAGCAACTCACGCCTTGGGGGGCTGCTGACTTGGCAGGGTCATCAAAGCATGCCACCCCTGAGCACCGAGCTGCTCCAAGGTGCGCATGTTGTTTTCAAAAATGTCTTCGGCCTGCGGGAAGGCTTGGACCGCGCGGTCCACGCTGGCCTCACGCAGCAAGTGCAGCGTGGGGTAAGGCGCGCGGTTGGTGGCGTTGGTGATGTCGTCCTCGGCTGTCCCCGCAAACACATAGCGCGGGTGAAAGCTGGCGATCTGAAACTCACCTTCAAGCTTGAGTTTTTTCAACAAACGCTCGGCCCGGCCTAAAAAGTCATTGAAGTCATAAAAGTCGGCAAAGGCGTGGGGCAACACGATCAAGGTGGTGTCGCGCACATTGGCGCTCAAGCCTTGTAGACCTTGTAACTCTCGCTCTAAAATTGATAGCACTTGCGCGTCGTCTTGGGTATCGCTCACCACCCAATGAATCTGCCGCTTGACATGCACCGCTTTGGCAAAGGGGCACAGGTTCAAGCCGATCACGGCTTGTTCTAACCAATGTGTCATGCGCAGCAGGGGCTCGTTCATGGCGCTAGTCTAGGGCTTGTGGGGGCGGCCAGTATCAAACGTGATGCATCAAGCGCGGCGCAAGGCCTTGGGGCGCAACTCGCGCGCGATGCACCACGCCAGCGCCAGCCCCACCGCACTGGCCAAGCCCGTCACCATCCAGGTGAGCTCCCAGCCCCCTTGGCGTGCAGCCACCCAGGCCACCAGCGGCGGGCCGCCAAACTGCCCAGCAGCCGAGAGCTGCTGCATCCAACCCACGGTGGTGGACACCGTGCTCTCGTCGGGCGCCACACGCACCGCCAGCGAAAACAAGGTACCGGGAATCAAACCGCCCACCATCGAAAACACCAGCACGCCAGACAAACGCAAACCCCAACTCAAAGCCTCAACGGACGTACCCTGCCCCAGCGACCAGGGTACGAAGGCCAAGGCGGCCCCCAAGGTCATGCTCACAAAACCGATGCGCAGCAAACGCGCTGCAGGCCAGCCGCGCGCCAAGAGCCGCCCTGAAGCCACATTGCCCAAGCCATTCACACCCGCCACCAAAGCCGTGCATGCCGCGACAACACTGATCAGGCCTGTGCCATTGGCAAAGCCCGCTTGGGCCACCATGGTGGGCAAAAACCCCACCACCGAGAGCCATTGGCTGGAGTAACAGGTGAAGGCCAGGGCGACCCACCACGGGCCAGGAGCGCGCAAAGTTCGGCGCAAGCGCTGCTTCCAAGTTTGTAGCACCGGGGGTTGATTTGGATTGTTTGAGACAGGTTTTGAGCCTTGATCACTCGCAGGTGAAGATGTGGACACTTGATCTGATGGCACCACCCGCGCAATCACCAACGCCATGGCCCCACTCAAGGCCCCCAAACTCACCCACCAAGCTTGCCATCCATCCCAAGCCATGAGCGCTGGCCCCAGCAACAGCGCCAGCGCCGCACCGGTAGGCATGTAAGTGCCCCACAGCCCCAGGGTGATGCTCAAACGCTCGGGCTGCACCAGGCGGCGAATCAGCCCGGGCGCGGGCATGGCCACCAGCAAAAAGCCCAAGCCCTCGATGCCGCGCAGCAGCAGCAAGTCTTGCGCATTCCGCGCCACAGCGCCCAAGATGGAAGCGGATGCCAAGATGCACAAGCCCCACAACAAGCTGCGGCGCAAACCCAAGCCATCCGCCAACAAACCAATGAACAGGCCCAGCGCCATGCCTGCGAGCTGCACGGTAGAGAGCAAAAACCCGGCTTGTAAAAGCGTGACCCCCAAGGCCTCACGCAGCACCGGCACAGCCGGCGAGAGCTTGCCCACATGCAGGGCCGCACTCACGCCGGCAAGCACCACCCAGGTGGCAGGGTCTAGGCGCGTGCGGGCCAGGTTCATGCGCTGATCCAGCGCTTGAAACGCCAATTGCGCCAATGACGACAATTTCGCCAAGTACGCCAAATAAGCGAAGCGAACCCACAGCGCGGGCAAAGCCAACTGAGCTTCATGCCAGCAGTTGCAAGCCTGTGATGCGCGCGTGCTCGCGCGAGGCGAAACGGTCGGTCATGCCGGCGATGTAATCGGCCACTTGACGCGCCACCGACACCTCAGGCTGATCGCCGTGGATGGGTGCTGGGCGGGCCGGCATGGTGTGTGGCGCGTCCATGTAAGCGGCAAACAAATCGGCAATGACCTGCTGCGCTTGCCCCGTGGTGTGCATCACCTGCGGGTGGCGGTAGAGGTTGCGCAGCAAAAAGCTTTTGAGCACCTGCGACTGCTCGCGCATGGCGCTTGAAAAACCAACCATGGGAGGCAGCAAGCGGGCCGCATCCGCGTGCGCAGGTGCAGCCAGGCGCAGGGCTGCTGCACTGGCCTCGATCACGTCGTACACCTGCTGGCTGAGCATGCGGCGTATGGTTTCGTACAACAGGCGCCGGCCTTGCGAGGCATCCCCCAGATGGGGGTACTGGGCCAGTGTGGCGCGGCGGTGTGACTCAAACAGCGGCACCTCTTCGAGCTGGGCCATGGTGATGAGGCCCGAGCGCACGCCGTCGTCGATGTCGTGCGCGTTGTAGGCAATTTCATCAGCCAGGTTGCACAACTGCGCCTCGAGCGAGGGCTGGGTGCGCTCTAAAAAACGCTGGGCCACGCCGCCGGGCTCTTGCGCGATGAGGGCCTGCGCGTTGGCGCGCGAGCAGTGCTTGAGAATGCCCTCACGGGTTTCAAACGTGAGGTTCAGGCCATCAAATTGCGGGTAACGGGTTTCCAGCACATCCACCACGCGCAGGCTTTGCAGGTTGTGCTCAAAGCCGCCAAAAGGCGTCATGCACGCATTGAGCGCGTCTTGCCCGGCGTGACCAAACGGCGTGTGCCCCAGGTCGTGCGCCAGGGCGATGGCTTCCACCAGGTCTTCGTTCAACTGCAGGGCGCGGGCAATGGAGCGCCCCAGCTGCGCAACCTCGAGGGAATGCGTCAGGCGCGTGCGAAACAAATCGCCCTCGTGGTTCAAAAACACCTGGGTTTTGTACACCAGCCGCCGAAACGCCGAAGCGTGCACGATGCGGTCGCGGTCGCGCTGAAAGTCGGTGCGCGTTGGTGCAGGCGGCTCGGCAAACCGACGCCCACGGCTGTGCAGCGGGTCACAAGCGTAGGCGGCCAACATCGAGGTCAAATCAGGGCTCAGGCTTTGCCTGGTCTTAATAAGACGCTCTTAAAAAGAGAGCAATTAAGCGCAGCAGGCATCGATCACCTCGCGCACCAGCGCGTCCGGTGCGCCCCGCACCACCGCCTTACCCGGGCCATCAATCAGCACAAATTTGATGTCGCCGGCCTCGGCTTTTTTGTCCACGCGCATGAACTCAAGGTAGCGCCCCGCGTTGTCTTGTGGATCGAGCACAGGGCCGCGAACCGGCAATTTGGCGCGGGCAATCAGGGCGGTCAAACGCTGCACAAACGCCGCGTCCACCAAGCCCAGGCGCTGCGAGAGCGTGGCGGCCATCACCATGCCACAACCCACCGCCTCGCCGTGCAGCCAAGCGCCGTAGCCCATGCCGGCCTCAATGGCGTGGCCAAAGGTGTGGCCAAAATTCAAAAT
Source organism: Hylemonella sp. UBA6679 (assembly GCA_002454975.1). Classification (GTDB taxonomy): domain Bacteria; phylum Pseudomonadota; class Gammaproteobacteria; order Burkholderiales; family Burkholderiaceae_C; genus Hylemonella. The sequence continues at coordinate 79,043 of DKJZ01000041.1, read as the reverse complement.
CGCGCGCAAGCCGGCCTCGCGTTCGTCTTGGCCCACCACGTGCGCTTTGATTTCGCAACTGCGCTTGACCGCGTGGGCCAAGGCGCTGACCTCGCGCGCCATGAGCGCGTCCATGTTCGCCTCGAGCCAATCGAGCAAAGCCATGTCGGCAATCGGGCCGTACTTGATGACCTCGGCCAGGCCAGCGCTTAATTCGCGCTCAGGCAGGGTTTGGAGCGAACTCAAATCACAAATCACACGCTGGGGTTGGTAAAACGCACCAATCATGTTTTTGCCCAGCGGGTGGTTGATGGCGGTTTTGCCGCCCACCGAGGAGTCCACCTGCGCCAAGAGCGTGGTGGGCACCTGCACAAAAGGCACGCCACGCATGAAGCTGGCCGCGGCAAAACCGGTCATGTCGCCCACCACCCCGCCGCCCAAGGCAAACAACACGGTTTTGCGGTCGCAGGCGTGGCCCAACAGCGCGTCAAAAATCAGGTTGAGGGTTTCCCAGGTCTTGAAAGCCTCGCCATCGGGCAACGCCACCACATGCACCTTGGGGTAATGCGGCTGCAAGGCGCTTTGCAGGGCCGCAGCGTAGAGCGGCGCGACCGTGGTGTTGGTGACGATCAGCGCTTGCGAAGCACGCGGCAAACCTGCAAACGTGCCCGCTTGGGCCAGCAGGTCAGTGCCGATTTCGATGGGGTAGCTGCGTTCTTGCAGCGCAATGTGGACTGTGTTCATGGCGATGTGGGTGCGCGGGAGCTTTGGCCTTCCATCTCCAGCTGCATGACGATGTGGTTGACCAGACCCGCAACGGTGGGCCGGCCGGTTTCCACCACGTGGTGGGCCGCCTCGCGGTAAAGCGGGTCGCGCTTGAGGTAGAGCTCGCGCAGGCGCGCCAAAGGATCGGCCACCTGCAGCAGGGGGCGGTTGGTGTCGTGACGCAGCCGGCGTATGAGTTCTTCGGGCGTGGAGCGCAAATAAAACACCCGCCCGCGACGCAAAGCCTGGCGGTTGACTGGGCGCAACACAGCGCCACCGCCCGAGGACAAAACGCCGTCGTGCTTGAGGGTGAGGTCGTCAATCACCTCAGACTCGATGTCACGAAAACGGTCTTCACCCTCGCGCTCAAAAAACTCACGAATGGCGCAGCCCAGTCGCTCTTCAATCACGTGGTCGGAGTCGACAAAGGGCACCCCGAGGCGACGCGCCAACTGGCGACCCACCGTGGTTTTGCCCGAACCGGGCAGGCCAACAAGACAAACAAGCACGCGAGCAGACAAAATAGAGCGCAGCAGTCAGCGCGGGAACCCCTCGGGGCTAACGAGCCACCATTTTAGGCGTGATGAAAACCAGCATCTCTTTCTTCTCCGAGCTGCGCACCTGGCTCTTGAACAAGCGCCCCACGCCAGGCAGGTCGCCAAAGAAAGGCACCTTGTTGTCGGTGGTGATCTCGTTCATGGTGAAAATGCCGCCAATCACCACCGTGCCGCCGTTGTCCACCAGCACCTGGGTTTTGATGTGCTTGGTGTCAATCGCGTAGCCCGCGGTGGTGAGTTGGCCCACCGAGTCTTTGTTGATGTCAAGCTCCAGGGTGAGCGCGCCCTCAGGGGTGATTTGCGGCGTGACCTCCAACACCAAGTTGGCTTTGCGAAAGGCAATGGCCGTGGCCCCGCTGGCCGAGGCCACTTGGTAAGGCAGCTCGGTGCCCTGCTCGATCACCGCCTTGACCTTGTCGGCCGTGACCACCCGCGGGCTTGAAACGATCTTGCCCTTGCCATCGGCCTCCAGGGCCGAGAGCTCCAGGTTCAAAAACCGCGCAGCCCCTTCGCCAAAAATCGACACCGCAAACACCCCCGCCGCGCCAGCAGCGGGCAGGTTGACCATGGCGCCACCGGCCACACCCGCGGCCGTGGCGCTGTAGCCGCCGCCAAACTGCACGCCACCACTGCTGGCCACGTCGGGCGCGCCAGAACCCCCACCCAAACGCGCGCCCAGGGCTTTGCTGAAGGTGTCTGAGGCCTCAACGATGCGCGCCTCAATGAGCACCTGCCGCACCGGGATGTCCACTTGCCGCACCAGCGTGGCGACCTGTTGCAAGCGCTGGGCGGTGTCGGTCACAAACAGCTGGTTGGTGCGCACCTCGCCAATGGCGCTGCCGCGCGCCGAGAGCAAACGCGCCGACGCATTCACCGGCACTGCCGCACTGCCCAAGGCCACGCCCATGAGCTGGCGCGCCACGTCTTGCGACTTGGCGTAATTGAGCACAAAGGTTTGCGTGCGCAAGGGTTCGATGGCATCGAGCGCCAAGGCAGATTCACGCTCGAGTTTTTCTCGCGCCAAAATTTCCTCGCGCGGCGCGATCCACATCACATTGCCGCTGCGCCGCATGCCCAGGCCTTTGGCTTGCAAGATGATGTCCAGGGCCTGGTCCCAAGGCACGTCGTTGAGGCGCAAAGTCACTTGCCCGGTCACAGCATCTGAGGCCACCACATTGAGCTTGGTGAAGTCGGCCATCACCTGAAGCAAGGCGCGCACCTCGATGTTCTGAAAATTCAGCGAGAGTTTGGCACCCTCATACCCGCCTGGCGGCAGCTCCCCCTCTGGCTTGGCCAGGGCGCCCAGCGGCTTGAACACCAGCACCCACTGCCGGTCAGATTGCTGCACGCTGTGCACGCCCACATGGGCAAACTGCGCCACCAGCCGCACGGCGGGACCGTGCTGGGTGGCCTGCAGCGTGACCAGGTTTTGCCCTTGGTGCGCCACACCCCACTGCCGCGCCAAACCTTGAGACAGCTCAGCCTGTACAAACTCGGCGGTGAGCACACCCGCGTGTTGCGTGACCTCGACCTGCGCGCGCTGGTCGGTCTCCACCGTGAGCTCGACCGTGCCATCACCCAGCCTGCGCAAGCTCACCTCTTGCACCAGCTTGCGCGCCCCAGGCACCACAGTTTTGGGCCAAGGCGCATCGTCGGCCAAGGTGCGCGGCGGGGTGTTGAACCAACCTGGCTCGGCCGGGCTGGCCAGCGACGGTAAAGCCCAGCTAGCCAGGCCAGCGCCCAAAAGAAGGGCCAAGCATCGCAGGGCCAAACAGCGTAAGGCTAAGTAACGTAAGGCCAAGCAACGGGTCAACAACCGCGCTAAATATTCACGCATCAAACGCTCCCCTCAAAAACATGGCCCGAGCACCCCAAGACGTCTCATGACGGCCGCACCAATTCGAGCTTGACCAACCGCTGCTGCCACTGGCCGGCCTCGTCTTGGTAAAGCTCGCGCAGGGTCAGGCTGCGCTCGTCAAGGGCCACCACCCGCCCGCTGTGCGGCCCCAGGTACTGGCCCAGGCGCACAGGGTGGATGCGCTGCTCGGCACGCACCAGGGCCAGGCGATCTGTGCCTTGTTGCAAGCTGCCCACCAGCTCGAGCTGCGCCAGGGTGTAGCGCTCCAGCCACTGCGGCGCGCGCGCACGCTCTGCGGCCAGCCAGGTGGGCTCGGTGTTGAGGGCCTGGTGCTCTTGCAAGGCGCGGCTCAGGCGCGCAGTGTCAAAAGGGTCGTCCAGACCCGCGCGCCACACAGGCTGCGCCCAAACCGGCACGGGGGCTGGTCCAGCGGGTTTCACCGCTGCCTGCGCGTGGGTTTTGTCATGGGCGGCAACTGGGGCGTTGGCCCGTTGAGCTTGAGCTTGAGCTTGAGCTTGAGCTTGGGGCCTGGTCGCCTGCTCGCTTGGGGTGAGCAAGCGCAAGAACACCACCCGCGCCTCCACATGAAGCTGGCCATGGTCTTGGGCGCGCCACTGCATGTCTTGCACCTGGTTGGCTTGTGACAGCTCGGCCATGGCACGCAAAAACCCCAGCAACTGCGGGTAAGCGCCTTGCAGGCTCACAGCCGCTGGCCACTCGGCATGGGTGTCTTGCAACGTTGGCGCCCCGGGCTGCATGCTGTGCACCACCACACCATGCGCGCGGGCTGCGTGCTGCACACCTTGGAGCAGCGTGTGCATGGACCACGTACCCGGTGCTGGCCAAGCCGCCTGCTGTGCCTGCAAACGCGCTTGCAACTCGCTGAGCGATTGCCGGGCGGTTTGCAGCTGCGTTTGGCGAGCCTGCACCGTTTGCCAGCGGCCTTCCAGCTGCTGCGCTTGCTGCCTTGCCTGCGCCCCCTCGCCCCAACTTACACTGAGCCAGGCCACGCCCACTGCGGTGCCCAAGGCCACACCCACCGCCAACCCACGGCGCCACGCGCGAGGCCACAAGGCGGGGTGCGTGCGCAGCTGGCTTGAGAGGTCTTTGAGCATGGGTTCTAGGATGGGTTCTAGGAGCGGTGCGTGCTACTTGAGCGGGTTGGGCGCCTTAGATATGTTTGACGTGTTTGACGTATCACGCGTATCGCGTGTGTTGGGCAAAGGCGAAAGCCGCACCGAGAAGCGGCTCACCGTGGCGCTCGCATGGCGCCCCCAGCGCCAGGGCGCGGCCTTGATCTCGAGCAACTCGGCGTGGGTGTGGGCGTTGAGCTGCTGGAGCCAGTCGCTCACACGCTGTGGATCGATGGCCAGCCCTTGCAGCCAAACCTTGTCCCCCTCTTGGCGCAGGCTTTGCATGACCACGCCCACGGGCAACTCGGGCACCCACAAGCCAGCCACATGGGCCGCGCCACTGCGGCGATCCTGCAAGGCTTGCATGACCTGCAGCTGCGTGTGCACCTGCGTGCCTTGTCGGTGCAACGCGGCCAGCTGCGCCTCGAGCCCGGCCGCCTCGTTGATGCGGGCTTGCAAAGCAGCGTTGCTGCTGGCCACCTCGCTGGCTTGGTGTGTTTGCCACACCCAAACCAACCCGCCCAACAACAGACCGGCCAGCACGCCCACCCCCAACTCTTGCAAGCATCGCGCGCGCTGGTGCGGTTGGGCCTCGGTGCGGTGGGGCAAGAGGTTGATCAGCACGCCGCGCTCCAGGGGTGAAAACGGCGCATGGCCAAGCCCACGGCGGTTTGGTAGTGCGCCAGCTCGTGGCCGAGCAGGTTTGTGTCGATGTTTGACAAACCGGCTGCGCCCCGCGCGGTGGCGGTGCTGGCCATCTCCAGCACCGCCAGGCTCAGGCCGGCTGACTCGCTCAGGGCTTGCAAGGCCTGCACATCGTCGCGCCGCGCTGCCACCAGGCAAGCCTGGGCCATGCCTGGCTCAGCGGGGGCGCCAAGGCTGGGGACTTGCCGCCCCACGCCCAGGTGCCCCACTTCTTGCGGCCCCACCTCCAGCAACCCTATGTCCAGGCTGGTTTGCTCCACTGGCCAAGGCAACAAGTCGGGCGCCCAGCTGCGGGCGGCTTGCCAACGCTGCGCGTCTTGCCAGTGGGCGGGCAGGGCCAACGGGTGCTGCCACACCGCCTCATCGGGCAGGGCCATGGCGATGTATGTGCACGATGGCAAGCCTCGCTCAGCAAAGCGGTCTGTGAGTTTGCGCAAAGCGGCACGCACTGCTTCTAGCCGCTGGCCCGGCCCATCGCCCAGGACCAGTGGCTCGCAGGCGTGGCGCAGCAAGGTAAGGTGGCCTTGAGGGTGGCGGCCCAGTTCGACCCAGCGCAGATCGAGCGGGCCCACATCCAGCCCGGCCAATGGGGCAGGCCCGGGCCGAATAGCCCAACGCAAAGCCGCCCATGGCGCGGCCCACCAGCGATGCATCATCACGTCTCCTCCCTGTATGACGCGCTTGCAGCAGATCGGCTCTGAGGCCGTTGACACCGCTGCAAGGGTTTGATTGCTTAGGCTCTTTGGCCCTTTTGTCAAGATTTTGCAAAACCCGTAGGTTTTTATAATCAGGGGCAACCCTAAAACTTATGCCACCCAACCCACCCCAAAAATCGTCGCCCATTGACGGTCACACACTCAAGTCCTGGATGCTGATGTGGCTGATGTGGGCCTTTGGCTTGTCGGTGGCGGGCGTGCTCTCGCTGGTGATTCTGGTGGCCATTGCCCTGGCAGTGGCGTTTCCAAATTTGCCCGACATCACCGACCTCTCCGACTACCGCCCCAAGCTGCCCCTGCGCGTGCTCTCGGCCGATGGCGAGCTGCTGGGTGAGTTTGGCGAAGAGCGTCGCCAGCTCACGCCCATCAAAGACATCCCCAAGGTCATGACGGACGCAGTGCTGGCCATCGAAGACGCGCGTTTTTACCAGCATGGCGGGGTGGATTACCTCGGCGTGATTCGCGCTGGCCTGGCCAATGTGGGCCGCGCCAAAAGCCAAGGGGCGTCGACCATCACCATGCAGGTGGCGCGCAATGTGTACTTGTCCTCGGAGAAGACCTTCACCCGCAAGATTTACGAAATCTTGCTGACCTTCAAGCTCGAGCACATGCTCACCAAGGACCAGATCCTTGAGATCTACATGAACCAGATTTTTCTGGGCAACCGCGCCTACGGTTTTGCTGCCGCCTGCGATGCGTATTTCGGCAAGCCGCTCAAAGACATCACCGTGGCCGAGGCCGCCATGCTCGCAGGTCTGCCCAAAGCGCCTTCGGCCTACAACCCCATCAACAACCCCAAGCGCGCGCGCTCACGCCAGCTCTACATCATTGAGCGCATGCAAGACAACGGCTTCATCACCGCCGAACAAGCCTCTGCCGCCAAGAAGCAAGAGCTCAAGATCAAAGCCTTCAGCGACCCCAACCGCATCCACGCTGAGTACGTGGCGGAGATGGTGCGCCAGCTCATGTACGCGCAGTACGGCGACGAGACCTACACCCGCGGCCTCAACGTGGTGACCACCATCAACGCCGCCGACCAGACCGCCGCTTACCAGGCCCTGCGCCGCGGCATCATGGATTACGAGCGCCGCCAGGTCTACCGTGGCCCTGAGAAGTTTGTCAGCCTGCCATCCAACCCCAACGAGCTTGAAGACGCGGTGGACGACGCGCTCGACGACAAGCCCGACAACGGCGACTTGCTCGCTGCGGTGGTCATCAGCGCCGAGCCCAAGCTGGTGCGCGCCATGCGTGCCAATGGCGAGGTGCTCGACATCAGCGGCGAAGGCCTCAAGCCCGTGCAGTCGGGCCTGTCAGACAAAGCGCCGCCCAACATCAAGCTGCGCCGTGGCGCCATCATCCGCGTGGTCAAAACGCCCAAAGGCACCTGGGAAATCACCCAGCTGCCCGAGGTCGAAGGCGCCCTGGTGGCCATCGACCCGCGCGACGGCTCTATCAAAGCGCTGGTAGGTGGCTTTGACTTTGTGAAAAACAAGTTCAACCACGTCACCCAAGCCTGGCGCCAGCCCGGCTCGAGCTTCAAGCCCTTCATTTATTCAGCTGCGCTGGAAAAAGGCTTCACACCGGCCACGGTGGTCAATGACGCCCCGCTGTTTTTCGACGCAGGCGTGACCGGTGGCCAGCCCTGGGAGCCGAAAAACTACGACGGCACGTTCGATGGCCCCATGAGCCTGCGCAAAGGCCTGGCCAAGTCGAAAAACATGGTCTCCATCCGCGTCCTCAATTCCGTGGGCACGCAGTACGCGCAAGACTGGGTGACGCGCTTTGGCTTTGAGGCCGACAAGCACCCCGCCTACCTCACCATGGCACTGGGCGCGGGCTCGGTCACCCCCATGCAAATGGCCACGGGCTACGCGGTGTTTGCCAACGGCGGCTACCGCGTCAACCCTTGGTTGGTGAGCCAGGTGAGCGAGCAGCGCGGCAAGGTGTTGGTGCAAACCCAACCCGTGCTCACCGATGAATCGGTACGCGCCATCGATGCACGCAACGCCTTTGTGATGACCAGCCTCTTGCAAGAAGTTACACGCTCAGGCACCGCAGCGCGCGCGCAAGCCACGCTCAAACGCACCGATGTCTATGGCAAAACTGGTACCACCAACGACTCGATGGACGCTTGGTTTGCCGGCTACCAGCCCACGCTGGCGGCCGTCACTTGGATAGGCTACGACACGCCGCGCAAACTCGGCGACCGAGAAACCGGCGGGGGCTTGAGCTTGCCGGTGTGGATCAGCTTCATGGAGCACGCCCTCAAAGGCGTGCCCGTGGCCGAGCTGCCCGCGCCCGAAGGCGTGGTGAATGTGGGCGGCGAGTGGTTTTACGAAGAGTTCGCCAAAGGCGGCGGTGTGAACCAGCTTGGCAATGAGGCGAAAAGCGCCGACAAAGCCAGCCCGCAAAGCCTGCCAGCCAACGACGAAAAACGCCGTATTCTTGATTTGTTCAAGAACTGACGCAGGCCGTGAACCTCACTTGAAGTTCACGTGAGGCTCAGACCTCAAAGCGCAGCGACAAGCCCGACTGCTCGCTGGCAAATGTTGAGAGGTTGGCAAAAAACTCGCCGCCGCCCTTGGTGTCCATCCATTGTTTGCTATCAAACTTGTAGTGGTAGCCGCCTGATTTGGCGGCCAGCCAGATTTCGTGCAGGGGTTTTTGCAGGTTGATGATGATCTGGCTGCGGTTGGGAAAGGTCAGCGTGATCATGCCGCCGCTGCGCTGGTTGTCGATGTCGGTGTCGGCATCGTCGTTGAGCGTGTCGCAGCAACGCTCCACCGCTTTGAGCACGGCGTCGGCCTGGGCCTGAAATTCTAGGTCGGTCATTACAATTTGAGGATGTTCAAGATTCGTTCAGGCATTCTAAGAGCGCCTCAATTACTGCGCAGACGCAAGGCCGCCTCGGTTCTGCGCCCCTGGCCAGCCCGCTTGGGCTTGTGCCGACCATCAGCGGTGGTGGCCGCTTGGGCGGGCTTGACCTTGGTGGGGTTGACCTTGGCGGGCTGCGGCCAACCCGGGCCGCTGTACCTGCCCACCGACCCCGCCGCTGCCAATCGCGCCACCCTGCCAGAAACCCTCAAGCCCTGGCGCAAACCCGACACCGCCAACGCCTCCCCAGCCCCTGCTGCGGACAACCACAAATAAATTCACCATGACCGCTCAACTCCCCGGCCACCCGCACATTGCTTACGTCGACAACGCCCTGTGCGTTGAAGGCCTGCCGCTGGCGGACCTGGCGCGTACCCACGGCACGCCTTTGTTTGTCTACTCCCAGCAAAGCATGCTGGATGCCCTGGCCGCTTACCAGCGCGGTTTTGCCGGGCGCAAAGCGCAAATTTGCTACGCCATGAAGGCCAACTCCTCGCTGGGCGTGCTGCAAGTGTTTGCCAAAGCGGGCTGCGGTTTTGACATCGTCTCGGGCGGTGAGCTCGAGCGCGTGCTGGCTGCTGGTGGCGATGCGGCCAAGGTGATTTTTTCAGGCGTGGGCAAAAGCCGCGCTGAGATGAAGCGCGCCTTGCAAGTGGGCATAGGCTGCTTCAACGTGGAGAGCGAAGCGGAAATTGACGTGCTCAACGAGGTGGCTTTGGGCCTGGGCGTGCGCGCGCCCATCAGCATCCGCGTCAACCCCAATGTGGACGCGCAAACCCACCCCTACATTTCTACGGGCCTCAAGGGCAACAAATTTGGCATCGCGCATGAACGCACGCTGCAAACCTACCAACGCGCCGCCCAACTGCCAGGCCTCAAAGTGGTGGGCATTGACTGCCACATCGGCTCGCAAATCACCAGCGAAGGCCCCTACCTCGACGCCATGGACCGCGTGCTCGATTTGGTGCAAGCCATCGAGGCGGCGGGTGTGCCCATCCACCACATTGATTTCGGTGGCGGCCTGGGCATCAACTACAACGGCGACACGCCGCCGGCAGCTGATACCTTGTGGGCCAAACTCTTGGCCAAGCTTGATGCGCGTGGCTATGGCGAGCGCCAGTTCATGATCGAACCTGGCCGCTCTTTGGTGGGCAACGCCGGTGTGTGCGTGACCGAGGTGCTGTACTTGAAGCCCGGCGAGCAAAAAAACTTCTGCATTGTGGACGCGGCCATGAACGACCTGCCCCGCCCCGCCATGTACGAGGCCTTCCACCAAATCGTGCCGCTGTCACCTCGTGCCGGCAAAGGTGAGGTGATGGACGTGGTGGGCCCCATTTGCGAAAGCGGCGACTGGCTGGGCCGCGACCGAGATCTCAATGTGCACAGCGGCGATTTGCTAGCGGTCTTGTCTGCGGGCGCGTACTGCATGAGCATGTCGAGCAACTACAACACCCGAGGCCGCGCGGCCGAGGTGCTGGTGAGTGGCGGCAAAGCGCATGTGATTCGCCAGCGCGACACCGTGGCCGACCAGCTGCGTAACGAGCAACTGGTTTGAGCTTTGTGTGAGCTTTGAATGATTTTGCTATTTTAATGATAGCAAATTAGCAAGTCAGGACGTGGCCTAAAGGCGTTTTTGACGTATCCATTGCCACAAACGCCAGCCCAACAACACCGCCAGAATCGCGGCGTACACCGACACCTCGGCGAAGTTTTGTTTGCCCGCGCGCATCCAAAAAAAATGCAACACGGCCAAACCGGCAATGGCGTACACGCACTTGTGCAGCAGCTGCCATCGTTGAGCACCCAGCGCTTTGATGGCCGCGTTGAACGAGGTCAGCGCCAAAGGTGTGAGCAACACAAAGGCCAAGAAGCCCACCAAGATGAACGGCCGCTTGGGTATGTCGTCGATGATGTCGTTCAGTTCAAAGCCCATGTCCAGCCAGCTGTAGGCCAGCACATGGCACACTGCGTAGGTGTAGGTCACCAAGCCCATCATGCGGCGAAAGCGCGCCAGCTGTGGTGTGTGGGTGAGCACACGCAAGGGTGTGATCGCCAGGGTCACACACAGGTAACGCAGGGCCAGCTCGCCGGTGTCGCGTATCAAAGCCTCCGCCGGGTTGGCACCCAACAAGCGCTCGTCAAACAAGGCGGCGTAGAGCAAAAAGGCCAAGGGCGACAACACAAAAGCCGCCACCAAAGGCTTGGCCCAAGGCTTGAGCAAGCAGCCGCGCCAGGCGAGCATCAGAAGAATTTTTTCAGGTCCATGCCCGCGTAAAGCTGCCCCACCTGCGCCTCGTAGCCGTTGAGCATGAGGGTTTTGCGCTTCTTGGCAAACAAGCCGTCTTCACCGATGCGCCGCTCGGTGGCCTGGCTCCAGCGGGGGTGACTGACCTCGGGGTTCACGTTGGAGTAAAAGCCGTATTCCTGCGGAATCGCCCGGTTCCAGGCGGTGATGGGCTGCTTGTCGGTGAAGCGAATTTTCACAATGCTCTTGCCCGACTTGAAGCCGTATTTCCAAGGCACCACCAGGCGCACCGGCGCGCCGTTTTGGTTGGGCAAGACCTCACCGTACATGCCAAAACTCAAAAGGGTCAGCGGGTGCATGGCCTCGTCCAGGCGCAGGCCTTCGAGGTAGGGCCAGTCGAGCACGGCTGAGCCCACAAAGGGCATGGTCTTGGGGTCGTCCAGGGTGATGAACTCCACAAACTTGGCGCTGCCCAGGGGCTCGACTTTTTTGATGAGTTCGGCCAGCGAGTAGCCCACCCAGGGGATCACCATGGACCAGCCCTCCACGCAGCGCAGGCGGTAGATGCGTTCTTCTTGGGCGCTGAGTTTGAGCAGGTCTTCAATGCCAAACTTGCCGGGCTTTTTCACCAAGCCTTCGACCTCAACCGTCCAGGGTTTGGTTTTGAGGGTGTGGGCGTTGCGCGCGGGGTCGGCCTTGTCGGTGCCGAACTCGTAGTAGTTGTTGTAGGTGCTGGCGTCTTGGTAAGGGGTGAGCTTGTCCATGGCCATGGCGCCAGCCACGCTGCTTTTTGCACCCGGCAAGGCCGCGAGTTTGCCGGGCCGCCCGGGTGCGCCAAGTGCAGCAGGCGCGCTTTGTGCCAGCGCATCGCGCCCAGCCCACGAGGCCAAAGCCGCTCCGGCCACGCCCCCGGCCATCAGGCGCATGAGGGTGCGCCGCTCCTGGTAGACCTGCTGCGAGGTAATTTCACTGGCGATGGGGTGGTTAAAACCACTGCGCTGGGTTTTGATCAACATGGGCATGCCCTCTGACGGCTCCAGGCAAATGCCTGTGCTTCGTTTGTAGCTCAACTACGCACCCTGGCGCGCCCAAGATGCAGTAGCCCCACATGGCAGTGGGGCAAGGCAGGCTTAAACGATAAAAATCAAAGCGTGCCGTAGCTGTGCAGGCCGCTCAAGAACATGTTCACGCCAATGAAGGCGAAGGTGGTCACGCCCAGGCCAGCCAGGGCCCACCACGAGGCCACGGTGCCGCGCAGGCCCTTCATGAGGCGCATGTGCAGCCAGGCAGCGTAGTTCAGCCAGACAATCAGCGCCCAGGTTTCTTTGGGGTCCCAGCTCCAGTAGCCGCCCCAGGCCTCGGCGGCCCACAAAGCGCCCAGCACGGTGGCGATGGTGAAAAACGCAAAGCCCACGGCGATGGACTTGTACATCACGTCGTCGAGCACTTCAAGGCTGGGCAGGTTGGCGGCAATGCGCTCACGGCCCCACAAAATGCCCGCCACAATCAGGCCAGCCACCACAAAGTAAATGAACCAGTAGCTGCCACCGGCCTCGGCCGTGCTGCGACGAAACGCCATGGGCACAAACGCCACCAACAGGCCCAGCAGCCACAGGGGCGTGAGTTTGTACCAACGCTTCTCGCCCACCTGGCTTTTGATGAGGTAGGCAAAGGCCACCATGGCCGAGAGCGCAAAGGTGCCATAGCCAATGAAGTTGGCCGGCACGTGCAGCTTCATCCACCAGCTTTGCAGCGCCGGCACCAGGGGTTGGATTTCATGGGCTTCGCGCACCACCGTGTACCACAGCAAAAAGCCCACGGCCGCGCTGACCACCAACATCACAAACGCGCCCATGGCACGGGTGTTGTAAGTGGCTTCAAAGTAGAGGTAGAACAGCGCGGTGAGCCAGCAAAACAGCACGAAGACCTCGTACAAATTGCTCACCGGGATGTGGCCCACATCGGCGCCAATCAGGTAGCTCTCAAACCAGCGCACCATCGTGCCCACCAGGGCCATGCCCACGGCCACCCAGGTCAGGCGCGAGCCAATCAGGCTCATGGCTGGGCCTTGGCTGCCGCGCGCGAGCAGGCCAATCCAGTAAAACACGGTGCTCATGAAAAACACCATGCTCATCCACAAAATCGCCGATTGGCTGGAGAGGAAATACTTGAGCAAAAACACTTTCTCAGCCTGTGCCAAGTCGCCTTGGTAGAGGTTGATGCCCAGCAGCGACAAAGCCGCCACCACCACCATCAAGGTGCGCAGCGGGCGCCAAAACCAACCCAGGGCAATGGCTGCGGGGACGGTGCCCAACAGGATGGCCTGCTCGTAGCCGTCCATGTTGCCGCTGTAACGCGAGAACGCAAACAACGCGCCGAGCGTGACCAAGGCAGCAAACAACCAGTCGAGCAGGTTGCGCTTGGCAAAGTAGCTCTCATTCAAGGTCAGGGTGGTGGTGTTCATCCGTTAACTCCTAAGCCTGGATCAGTTTGTGTTTGAGCTGCTCAAATTCGCGGTCGCCGTCCATGGTTTTGCGGTTGGTCGACAAAGCCATGGTGGCTTGCGTGGCAGCGTCGCCCTGCGCGGGCGCCAGCCACACCCACAGGCGGCGTTCACGCACGTACAGCATGGCGAAAATACCCAGAATCAACAAGGCGCAGCCCAGATACACCACGTTTTTACCAGGCGCGCGGGCCACCTGGAACACGCTGGCTTGCACCTGCTTGAAGTCCACCAGCTCAAACGCCACCGGGGCGGGGTAAGCGTCCATGTCGCTCAGGGCAATGACCGACTGGGTCATGAAGCTTTGCGTGACCGCATCGGGCTGCAAAGGCGGCAATTGGGCCTGCACACGGGCGGCCTGCATGAGCTCAAACAGCACGCCATTGAGGATGCGCAACAGCACCTCGCTGGCGCGGTCGCGCTCGGCCTCGGGCACATTGCTTTGCATGAAGTCGGCCACGGCTTGCAGGCCACTGGCAGGCAGCAGCTGGCCATCGGGGCCAACACCGGCAAACAAACCCACGGCGCGCGAGGCAGAAATTTTGAGCTGGGCCGCCAAGTCGGCGCGGTCAGACGGCACGGCTTTTTTCACATAGCTGGCCACGGCACGGTCGCGCGCAGCAGCGTCGCCCAAACTGGTTTTGAGGCGGAAGAAATCGTCTTTGCTGCCTTGCCCATCGGCAGGAATGCGCAAATAGCGGTAGGGCTCGGCCGGGGTGTCGCGCAGACCCATCAAGAACACCGGCGCACCGTCGCCCAAGTCGATGGGCTGCATGTAGTTGTGGTACTCGCGGGCTTGGCCAGCGGCGTCGCGCAGCTTGTAGGTGATGCTCGGGCCCACATTGCGTTGGTCTTTGTTGCCGCCGGGCTTGTTGGCCGCACCCATGCGCGCGTCGATCGAGGCACGCAAGTCCACTTTGCGTGGGTCCAGACCCGAGCCACTGCCAGAGAAGTTCTCCACATTCATCAGGCGCAGGCCGGTGTACTCCAGGGTGAGTTTTTCTTTGCCGTTGGACAACTCGGTGGTGCCACCGATCACGCCGTCCACCTCAAAAGACTTGGCTTTGCTGGAGATGGGCAGGGCGCGCAGCTTGACGTTGGAGCCGCCGTCGTCAAAGCTGGATTGGTAAATCTCAATGCCCTTGTAGCTCGCCGGGTGGTTGACCTCCACGCGCGCGGGAATTTGCTCGCCAGTTTCGCGGTCGTGGATGACGATCTCACTGGCAAACAGCTTGGGCATGCCCGTGGAATAGTGCTCCACCACAAATTTTTTCAGCTCAATGCCAAAGGGCAAATCTTGCAGCAGCACGCCGCCAGGCTGGTTGAGGATGGCAGTGTTGGACATCATGCCCTCGCCCACCATCAGGTTGCCACGGAACGTCGGGTTGCCCGCGCCCAGGCGGTGCTGTGCAGGCACCTCGCCGATGAGCCCAGCGCCGCTGTAAAGCGTTTTGCCACCGAGCCACATTTGCGCGCGCACCATCAGGTCGCCATCAAGCAAACCGCCCACACACACCAGCACAATGGCGCTGTGCGCGGCAATGTAGCCCAGCTTGTTGGCCGCACCGGCTTTGGCAGCCACCATCCAGCCTTGGCCTTGGGGGGTGTCGCGCTGCTGCAGCTTGACCTTCCAGCCCCCACCTGCGAGCAAGCCGCCAATGCGCTGGGCTGCGGCTTGCGGCGTTTCACTCAGCTGGGCCTGCGCCTTGTGGCCAAAGGCTTGCAGGCTTTGCTCGCGGATGTTTTCTTTGTAAACCTTGAGGTCTTGCAGGATTTTTGGCGTGTTGCGAGCCACACACAAAGACGTGCTGACCACCAAGAAGGCCAAAATCAGCAAAAACCACCAGGCGCTGTAGACCTTGTAGAGGCTCAGCGCCTCAAACACCTCGGCCCAAAACGGCCCGAACTGGTTGATGTAATTGTTGATGGGCTCGCCCTGCTTGAGCACCGTGCCAATCACCGAAGCAATGCAAATGATGGTGAGCAGCGAGATCGAAAAGCGCATGGACGCGAGCAACTCCACCGCGGCGCGCAGGTGCTGCGCGCGCTGGGGGGAAGGGCTCAGGGCCGGGGTAGAAGCCGTCATAGGGGGAATTGTGCCCACGGGCATGAAAAAAGGCAGGTCTTGGGAGAAAGACCTGCCTTGTTCACCGTGTTTGCGGGGCTTGGCTGGGGTTGGGCTGTTTTTCGCGATTCAGGCCTTGAAAAGCCTCATAACAAGGCCAGCCAGACCCCAACCGCTGCCGCGCGATCAACGCAGGCCAGCGATGTAGTCAGACACGGCCTTGATTTCGCGGTCGTTGAGCTTGGCAGCGACTTGGTTCATTTGCAGGCTGTTTTTACGCACGCCGTCACGGAAAGAGGTCAGCTGGGCGGTGGTGTAGTCGGCGTGCTGGCCGCTCAAACGGGGATACTGCGAAGGAATGCCAGCACCGTTGGGGCTGTGGCAACCGGCGCAAGCGGCCACCTGGCGGTCGGCAATGCCACCGCGGTAAATGCGCTCACCCAAGGCCACCAACTCTTTGTCTTTGGCAAAACCAGGCTTGGCTTTTTGCGCAGCGGCCCAGTAGGCGATGTTGCGCATGTCGTCGTCGCTCAAAGTGGCGGCAAAACCCGACATGATGGCGTTGGCGCGCTTGCCAGATTTGAACTCTTGCAGCTGCTTGACCAGGTACTCAGGGTGCTGGGCAGCCAGCTTGGGGTTGACCGGGGTGCTGGAGTTGCCGTCGGCGCCGTGGCAAGAAGCGCACATGGCGGTGAATTTGGCTTCGCCAGCCACCAAATCGGGCTTGGCCACTTTGGGCGCTGCCTCTTTGGCAAAAGAAACGACAGGGGCAGCCAAAACGGCGGCCATCAACAGGTGAGCAAAAAGCTTCATGATGTGATTGGATAGCAAAAACTCCGTAGATTCTACAATGCTGATCCTGCCCCCCGCGGCAAATATGTGCCCCACCCCATGACCCAAGCCCCCCGCCCCTCTGCCGCACCCATAAAATCTGCGGCCAACATTGCCCTGGGTTGGTTGCACACCGCCAAGTTTTTAACCACCGCGCCGCAGCTGCACTTTTTGCCCGCCCTGGACGTGCCAGAAATCGCGTTTGTGGGCCGGTCCAACGCCGGCAAGTCCACCTGCATCAACACCTTGACGCAGCAAAAACAGCTGGCCTTTGCCTCCAAAAAGCCCGGGCGCACCCAGCACATCAACTTGTTTTCTTTGGGCAAGCAAGGCGTGATGGACGCGGTGCTCACCGACCTGCCAGGCTACGGCTACGCGGCTGTGCCCAAGCAAGACAAGATCCGCTGGCAACAGGTGATGGCCAACTATTTGGTGACCCGCGAAAACCTCAAAGCCATTGTGCTGATGTGCGACCCGCGCCATGGCCTGACCGAGCTTGACGAGGTGCTGCTCGAGGTCATTCGCCCCCGGGTGGAGGAAGGCCTGAAGTTTTTGGTGGTGCTCACCAAGGCCGACAAACTCACCCGCAGCGAAGCGGCCAAGGCTTTGTCCATCATGAAGCTCAACGCGGGCGGCGGCGAGGTGCGGCTGTTCTCGGCCACCAAACGCATGGGCATTGAGGAGGTGGCCACCCTTTTGTGGGACTGGACGCACCCAGCTGCGTCAGCGGATGGCGCGAATGGCGCCAACGCCCTGCCAGCCACCGCGCCCAAAATGTCAGACGCCCCTGTCGACGAACCTCCGGCGCTGGACGAAGACTGATCAAGGCTTCAAGACTTGCTTGAATCAAGCCTGTAAAGTGGTGGGCAGATCCACAAAGGCCCGTCCATGACCTCCAGCTTGACCACCCCCGGCTTGTCGCCCGCCGGCATCGACACTTACACCGTTGACCTGCCCCATGGCATTCGCCTGTCGTGCCGCGCTGCCGGCGAGCGGGGCCGCCCGGTGCTGGTGTTTTTGCACGGCTTTCCAGAAGCGGCCTTTGCGTGGGACGCGCTGTTGCGTCATTTTTCGAAGCCAGAACATGGCGGCTACCGCTGCATCGCGCCCAATTTGCGTGGGTTTGAGCATTCCAGCGCCCCTGCTGACCCGGCCCTGTACCGCGCCAAACATTTGGTGGCCGACATCGCTGCGCTTATTGCCATCGAGTCGCCCGGCGCGCGCTTGGCGGCGCTGGTGGCACACGATTGGGGTGGTGCGGTGGCCTGGAACCTGGCGAACCAAAAACCAGAGCTGATCGAGCGGCTGGTCATCATCAACTCGCCGCACCCCGGCACGTTTTTGCGCGAGCTGCAAAAGCCCAAGCAGCAAGACCACAGCGCCTACATGAACTTCCTCATCCGCCCGGATGCGGAACAACTGTTGGCCCAAGATGACTTTCGCCGTCTGTGGGAATTCTTCACCAACATGGGCGCGGGCGCCGAGCGTTTTGGCTGGTTGACCGATGCGGTCAAAGCCCAGTACCGCGCGGTGTGGAGCCTGGGTTTGACCGGCGGCTGCAACTACTACCGCGCCTCACCCCTGCGCCCGCCGCGCCCCGAAGACCCGGCCGCAGCGGCCATCACCCTGCCGCGCGAGATGCTCACCGTGAACCTGCCCACGCTGGTGGTGTGGGGCATGCAAGACACCGCCCTGCCGCCCGAGTTGATTGAGGGCTTGGACGACTACCTGCCGCAACTCAAACTGGTGAAGGTGGACGATGCCACGCACTGGATCGTGCATGAGCAACCTGAGCTGATCGCCAAAGAAATAGGCGCTTTTTTGCTATCTAAAAAATAGCAGCGAGTTTCAAACAAATCAGGTCAAACCAGCCGTTCAATACACCGACGGCTCGCCCTCGGGCCGGTCTTTGAAGCGTTTGTGCACCCAGTAATACTGCTCGGGCATGGTGTCGATCCAGGCTTGCAAACGCAGGTTCATGGTGGCCGCATCGGCCGTGGCGTCTGCGGTGGGAAAGTCGGTCCAAGCGGGCATCACTTGCACCTCATAACCTTCACGCGTCATGCGCGTGACCACCGGCACCACCTGCGCGCGGCCCAGGCGGGCAAAGCGTGACAGAGACGGCACGGTGCAAGCCATCACGCCATAAAAAGGCACAAACACCGATTCGTGCGGGCCAAAGTTCATGTCGGGCAGCAAATACAGCGGCTCGCCTTGGCGCAACGCGGCCACGATGTCTTTGACCCCATCGGCACGGCCGAACAAACGACCCTGACCAAACCTGCTGCGGCCTGCATGAATCCACGCGTCAATGGTGGTGTTGGCCTGGTTGGTGTAGATGGTGGTAAAGCGCCTATCCAGCTGTTGGGTGAGCGCCGTCCAGCCCGCGTCCAGCCCCACAAAATGCGGCGCAAAAATCACGGTGGGTTGCTTGTCTTGCAGGGCTGCCACATCACCGGTCAAACGCAAACGCGCACGGGTCGTCTCAGGGCTACCGTGCCACAACCAACCGCGGTCTAACCAGGCTTGTGCGAAATGCACAAACACACCCTTTGCAACGCGAACGTGCTGCGCATGCGTCCACTGCGGAAAACACAAGCGCAAATTGGTCATCACCACCCGGCGGCGCGGCACCACCAGCAGGTACAAAACCCAACCCAACACCCACCCCAGCGCACGCACCCAAGCCAGGGGCAGCACGCCCAACAAGCGCATGAACACAACGCCAAGGTGGCTCAACACCCAGCTCATGGGGTTTCCTGCCGCGGGGTTTTGTAGCGCGCATAGCCCCACAGGTATTGCTGCGGACAAATGGCAATCAGGCGCTCCATGGCGCGGTTGATGCACGCAGCCCCCGCCTCGGGCGAGAGGCCTTCCAGGCGCTCATCGAGCGCGTGCACGTGCACCACAAACTTGCCCCAGCGCCGCTCGGCGCAGGCCAACAGCACACACGCGCCGGTTTGCTGGGCCAAGCGCACCGCCAGGGTCATGGTGTAGGCGTCTTTGCCAAAAAACGGCGCCCACACGCCCTGGCCTTGCGGGGGCACTTGGTCGGGCAAGAGGCCCACGCACTGGCCGCGGCGCAGGGCTTGGATGAGTTGCTTGACCCCAGCCAGCGTGGTGGGCGCGGTCAAGAGGCCGGGGCGCTGGCGCGCCTGGGTCACCACGCTTCTGAGCCAAGCTTGGCGCGGCGGGCGAAACAACACCGTCATGGGCTTGTGCTGGCCAAAGCGCTCGGTGTAAGCCTGAGACATCGCTTCAAAGCTGCCCAGGTGCGGGGTGAGAAACAACAAGCCGCGGCCCTCTGCCAAGGCTTGGGCCACCAAAGCATCGCCCTCAGCGGTGATGGGCACCGGCGCGCCCAGCCACAGCCGGGGCAACTCCAAGACCATGGCGCCGGCGTGCGCAGCCCCTCGCCAGGCCATGTCCGCGCCATAGCCAGCCTGAGCGGCATTGGCCAGCATGCGGCGCCGGTAGGTGGGTGACACAGCCGCCACCAAGCACCCCAAAGCCCACCCTAAAGCCTGCAATAGACCCAGGGGAAGGCTGGCAAATGTTCTGAACAAAAGCTTCATGGTCGGATAAACTTAGGCCTGTCGCTGAGTTACAGAACTACTTGCAGGGCGACACAGCACAGGCTTTGATGGTCATTGATTGTGCCTTGTTCGGGACACCGGGCATTTCTGCTAAAGCGTTCGCTGACAGCTCCCAAGGCCCGGCAACGCGCAACCTCAACCTTGGAGTTTTTATGGCGAACGATTACCTCTTTACCTCTGAATCCGTCTCTGAAGGCCACCCCGACAAGGTGGCAGACCAGGTGTCTGACGCGATTTTGGACGCGATTTTCAAGCAAGACCCCCGCAGCCGTGTGGCGGCCGAGACGCTGTGCAACACCGGTTTGGTGGTGCTCGCCGGTGAGATCACCACCAACGCGCATGTGGACTACATCCAGGTCGCGCGCGACACCATCAAGCGCATCGGCTACGACAACACCGAGTACGGCATTGACTACAAAGGCTGCGCGGTGCTGGTCGCCTACGACAAGCAATCCAACGACATCGCCCAGGGCGTGGACCAAGCCAGCGACGACCACCTCAACACCGGTGCGGGCGACCAAGGCCTGATGTTTGGCTACGCTTGCAGCGAAACCCCGGTGCTCATGCCCGCCCCCATTTACTACGCCCACCGTTTGGTCGAGCGCCAAGCCCAGTTGCGCAAAGACGGCCGCCTGCCCTTTTTGCGCCCTGACGCCAAGAGCCAGGTGACCATGCGTTATGTGGACGGCAAGCCCCACAGCATCGACACCGTGGTGCTCTCGAGCCAACACAGCCCCGAGATGAGCAACGGCAGCACCATGAAGCAAGAGTTCGTGGACGCGGTGATTGAAGAAATCATCAAGCCCGTGCTGCCCAAAGAGTGGCTGCTCGACACCAAATACCTCATCAACCCCACCGGCCGTTTTGTGGTGGGTGGCCCCCAGGGCGACTGCGGCCTGACCGGTCGCAAAATCATTGTGGACACCTACGGCGGCGCTTGCCCGCACGGTGGTGGTGCGTTCTCCGGCAAAGACCCCACCAAGGTGGACCGCTCGGCCGCGTATGCTGCGCGTTATGTGGCCAAAAACATCGTGGCTGCCGGCTTGGCCACGCAGTGCCAGATTCAGGTGGCTTACGCCATTGGCGTGGCACGCCCCATGAACGTGACCGTCAACACCCAAGGCACGGGCGTGATTGCCGACGAGAAAATCGCCGCGCTGGTCAACGAGCACTTTGACTTGCGTCCAAAAGGCATCATCCAGATGCTCGACCTGCTGCGCCCGATTTACGAAAAATCAGCCGCCTATGGCCACTTTGGCCGCGAAGAGCCCGAGTTCACCTGGGAGCGCACCGACAAGGCCGCCGCGCTGCGTGCGGCTGCCGGTCTGAAATAATCGGGGTTTTATTCCGAACCCCACACCATGAAACTGCAAACACAACGCTGGATCGACCGCTGGGTAGGCCAGTTGTTGTGCGCAGGGCTCTCGGTGTGGGCGCGCTGGCGCGGCAACGCCAACCCCAAGGCGCCCGCGCAGGTGCGCCATGTGCTGGTGATTTTGCTCTCAGAGATGGGCAGCATCGTGCTGGCCGGCCCCATGTTTGCCGCGCTGCGCGCCAAATACCCCGGGGCCACGCTGCATGTGCTGCAGCTCAAGAAAAACCAAGAGGTCTCGCGCATGCTGGGCCTGGCGGCCGACGAACACCTGCACGCGCTTGATGACAAGTCGGGCGTGCAACTCGTCAAAGACATTTGGCGTTTCATGCAAACCATGCGCGCCCTGCCCCTGGACGTGGTGGTGGACTGCGAGCTGTTCTCGCGCATCAGTGCGCTCTTGTCTTACCTCAGCGGCGCCAAGTTGCGCGCGGGTTTCACGCCGCACACGCAAGAGGGCCTGTACCGCGGCAGCTTCATCAACCGCGCCATTCCCTACAACCCCTACCAGCACATCAGCAAACAGTTTTTGTCGCTGGTCGATGCTTTGGACACTGTGCAAGGCGCGCCCGTGCACAAGGCTGCCCCCATCCGCGACTTGCCCGCGCGCACCGAGCTCAGCGTGGACTTCACCGCTGACGAGTTGAACAGTTACAAGGCCAAACTCGCGGCCGATCACCCGTCTGCGGTGGGCCGAAAACTGGTGTTGTTGTACGCGGGCGGCGGCATCTTGCCCGAGCGCGCTTGGCCGGCCGACCACTACGCCCGCGTGGCCCAAGGCCTGGTGGCCGCAGGCCATGCGGTGGGGCTCATTGGCTTGAAAGACGACGCCGCCTTGGCCGCTGATTTGAAGTCTCGCGTGGCCAGCGATCTGTGCTTGAACCTCACCGGCTACACACGTTCGATTCGCGAATTGTTGATGCTGTTTCACGCGGCCGATTTGCTCATCACCAACGATGGCGGCCCAGGGCATTTCGCCACGCTCACGCCCATCCAAACCATGGTGTTTTTCGGGCCTGAGACCGGCAAGCTCTACGGCCCGCTGCCAGGTTTGCGTGGCGCGCAAGCCAAAATTTTCGAGTCGGGCATTGCTTGCTCGCCGTGCTTGAGCGCCTACAACCACCGCCTGACGTTTTGCGATGGCGACAACCAATGCCTCAAGCGCATCGCCCCCGACCCCGTGTTGCAAGAAGCACTCGGCGCGCTGGCCGTGCCTGCGGTTGGCGCATGAAGAGGGGCGTATGAGCACACAAAAAACCGCGTTGCAAAGCGTGGTGTTGCAGGTGCTGGGCTGGATCGAGCGCTACCGCTACATCAAGTTCGGCATTGTGGGCGCCAGTGGCACGGTGGTGAACCTCGGGGTGCTCTACCTCGGGCATGAGTACCTGTTTGCGCACATCGAGCAGGGCTACAACAAACCGTATTTTTCGTTGGCCCTGGCCATCACCCTGGCCACGCTCAACAACTTCACATGGAACCGCTTGTGGACCTGGTCAGACCGCGTCAAGCAGCTTGAAGCCAGCGAGATGCCCAACGTGAGCCTGCGCACCCTGGCCATGGAGTTTGGCCAGTATGTGACAGCCTCGGCCTTTGGCAGCTTGTTGCAATACGTGCTCACGCTGCTGTTGTCGGGGAGCATGGACTACCGCTTGGCCAACATCATCGCGATCGTGGCGGCCAGCGTGAGCAACTTCTTGGCCAACGACCGCTGGACCTTTCGGCGCAAAGGCTGAGACACCGCCGAGTTGCTTCGCTTGGCTATCATCGAAGGATGAATCGCACCATTCTTGTGTTGGCTGCTTGCCTGGCTGTGCTGGCTTATGTGTGGGGCCTGGACGGCCAGTACATCCCCAGCAACGGCGATGAGATGGTGTATGCGCACATCGCCCGAAAAACCGCGGAAAGTGGGCACTGGCTGCCGCTGGCCTCCGACCTGTTTGAGACCCGCAACACCAAACCCCCCATGCTGTTTTGGCAAGCCATGGTGGCTGGCGACCTGGGCGGCTGGACCATGGCCGCCCTGCGCACGCCCGGGCTGATCTACACCTTTGCGGTGGCGGCTGCTTTGGCTTGGCTGGTGGCGCGATCGTTGGGCTTGCGGGGTCATGGGCTGGGTCAGCCAGGACGCTTAGCGAGGCACGCACAAGGCGCTGGCCAAACGCCTATGCAAGTGCCTATGCAAGTGCCTATGAAAGTGCCGATGCAGGCGCCTGAGCTCGCACCCTGGACCACTGGCCTGCTGGCCGCCGTGGTGTTTTTGGCGTTTTTCAGCACCTTGCGTTACCACCGCGCCTACCTCACCAGCGCGCCCGAAACCTTTTGGTTCAGTTTGCCAATTTTCATGTGGTTTCTACAGCTAAGCCACGTCTATCCTCAAGGTAGCGCTCTTTTTTCAGGAGCAAACGCCCCAACCCGCCACGCCTTGCCAGCGCTCACCCCATCGTGGCTAAGTGTGCTGCTCTTGGGCCTGGGTTTGGGCATAGGCTTGGCTTACAAATCATTTGCGCTGGTGGCCCCGGCGGCGGCGGCTTGGTGGTTGGTGGTGCTGGCCTCTCAGCCCTGGATGGGCTGGCGTGCGCTGGTCTTGCTCAGCGTGAAGGTGGGCGTGGCGGCAGTGTTGGCATTGGGCGTGTTTGGCCTGTGGTTTGTGCTGGACCCCGAGCCAGGTGCGGTGTGGCAAGAGTTCATCGTGGCGGAAAACGCCAAAAAATTCTCCGACCAACGCGGCTACTGGGCCGAGGCCCTGGGCTTGAACGGCTCGAGCATCTGGTCTCAGCTTTTGGCTTACGCGGTCAACGCGGGCTTGCTCGCACCCGTGGTGCTGGGCTTGATGGTGCTGGGGGTGCGCCGCCTCCTTAAGCCCCGGAACGCGCTGGACGGTGGCAACGCGCTGCAAACCATGTCGCCACTGGTGGCCTTGGCCCTGGCTTGGTTGCTGGTGTGGCTGCTGACCTTCACCATCCCCAGCCAACGCTCGGCACGCTACGTGATCCCAGCCATGCCAGCCGTGGCCATTTTGTTGGCCCTTTACTGGGGACGAATCGGGCTGGGGTGGTTCAGGCTCTCAGCGTTGCTCAGCCTGGTGGGGGCGCTGCTGCTCGCACGCGTGGCCTGGGTGATGGGCGAGCTCAGCATCAGCACATCGTTGGAAATGGCCCTGGCCTTGGGCTTGGCCGCAGGCGTGGCTGGCTGCGCTTTGCTTGTGTTCACCCAAAGCAGCAAGGCCCGCATCAGCGCCTTGCTTGCGGTGCTGGGGGTGTATGCGCTGATGGACGCGGTGCTCATGCCCCTGGACGGGCCACGCGGGCAATTCAGCGCGCCGGCTCTTCCCCAGCAACACAGCACGCTGGCCGTGCCCAACAACTTCAATGGGCAATACGAGCGCTACCGCTACATCTTGCCAGGCCAGCCCACCCTCAAGCCTTACGACGTGGGCGCGCGCGCAGCTCTTGGGCCAGCGGGTTTGAACGATTTGCTGGCACAACACGGCGCGGCGCTGTGGGTACAAAGCGCTGCGCAAACTGCGCCTGATTGCGCCCCACACTGCGCGGTGCTGGGTGTGCGCTGGATTTTCAAAAGCAGGCACTTGGCCGGCGAGGTGCGCGCCGACAACTTATGGACGCCGCAAGACTGGCTCTTGGCTCGCGAATGGTGGGTACAAGCCCCTGCTGCTAAGCCCTGAGGTAACGCCACAAGCGCCACAGCACCCACACTTGGCACAGGCCCCACAACAACGGGTCCAACAGAGCCGACCACACATTGCCTGTGGGCCAGCGGGTCAGCACAAACAGCACCAGCGCAGCCATCACCCAACGCCACACCCCGTGCGTGTGGCGACCCCACACCACCCAAGGCAGGCTCACCACACCCGCCACCAGCGCCAGGGTCAGGGCATGAAAGCCCGTGGCATACACATCCATGGGCCACCAAGCCAGCACATCGCCCAGCAGCACCCAGCCCAACACGCCAAGCAGCGCAGCCAAGCCGGTGGGGCTGTTGAGCACGTCGTGCGGGGCTTGGCGCCTGAAGGCTGAACGCCAGGCGGTGCGTGCTGGGGCATCAAACGCCAGGTTCAAGGCGTGCAAGGCCAGCGCCACACTCAAAAGGCTGGGCATTTGAAAAGCCAGCCCCAACCAATAGGCTGGCGACCACCCCCCCGGCAGCATGCACAGCGCACACACCAAGAGCAAGAGCAGCAGTTGCGACAGCGTGCGCACGGGCACCCCACGCGATGCGGCCCGGCGTCCTGCCAAATTCCACAGGCTGATGAGCAAGGCTGCGAGTATCAAACCCCAGCTCAAACGCCTGGCCCACCACAAGAGGCCTGAGGCGGGCAGCACCGGGCTGGCCAGGTCCAGGGTTTGTACCCAAAGTTGCAGGTCGTGCAGGGTCATGGTGTGCCTGGGCTGTAGCGCTGCCAAGCAATGGCGCGACGCTGGTCGGTGTAGCTCACCCAAACACTGCCGTCCACCCAGGCCATGGAGGGGTAAGAGTACTCAAAGCGCCCTTCGCCCTGGGCTTGGGCCAAGGTGGCCAGGGGCTGCCACGTCAGGCCGTCGGCGGATTGGCTCAGGCGCAGCTCTGCGCGGCTGTCGGGCCGGGGGTTGTGCGCCAGAAAATGCAAACCCGGGCGCACCGACAAGCCCACCACCGAGGCGTCGGGGTTGCGCAACGGCGAGTCGGGCAGGTCAGCCCAGGTGCGGCCAGCATCGCGGCTGTGCGCCAGGCGCAAGATGTTGTCGGGGCTGTTGTCGCGCATGAGGGCCAGCCAGTCGGTGGGCGAGGTCATGAGCAAGGTGGGTTGCAGCAGGTAGGGGCGCTGCGACATGCGCGTCATGCCCAGAAAGCGCCCTTGTGCGTCAAAGCGCAAAGCCACGGAGTACTTTCGGCCCAACTCGAAATACACCGGCAGCACCATGCCGCCGTCTTCCAGGGGCAAGGGCATGGCGCGCACCAGGTGGCTGGTGTTCCACAGCCACGACAAAGGCAGCACGCCTTCAAACCGAAATTGCAGCTCGTTGGGCGTGGCCATCTGTTTTTGCACGTAATGCACCACCCGCCCCGCCGCCCAGCCACCCAAGCCTGTGCCCACCACAAAGAGGTGGATGCGCCCCGCCGCATCGCGCCAAGCCACCGGGTTGCCCAGACGACGCAGACCATAGTCGGTGCGCTGCCAAGCCGCATCGCGTTGCACCACAAAACGCGCGGCTTGCCAGGCTTGGCTTTGGCGGTCGAAGTGAGACATGGCGATTTGCACATCTGGCCCGCTTTCGCGCGAGCCGGCAAACCAAAACGCCATCACGCTCGAGGGCGACGCCGAACCCAACGCGAGTAAGGTGCTGGCGTGCGCAGCAGGCGTGTCCGCCGGCATGGGAATGAGCCCGCCGCCGGTTTTAACCCAGGCCTTGGGCAAGGCGGGGGCCGCTGGCGTGCTGTCCAGCCAGGCCCCGCGGGGCTCGGGCGCAGGCTGGTCGCGCTGTGTCTGGTCCAAGGCCAGCAACAGCAGCAGCCCGAGCAGGACCCAAGCCAGTCTGCGGCTGCGGCCCATCACTGACCGTGTTTAAAACGCAGCGACTGCGCGATCACCGGGTAGGTGCCCGGCACGAGCTCTTGCACAAAGCTCGAGCCACCGGCCTCGTCTTTGCGGCTGACCTCGGCTTTGGAGGCGGCATCGCCCTGGGCACGCGGGTCGCGCAGGGTGATGAGCAACTGCTCGTCGCCTTGCACGCCGGCAAATTCAAAATACTCATCGCGGCCCAGCGGCACCAAAATTTCCAGGCCAGCTTTGACGGCAATGGCCTGGCTGCTGCTGCCGGGGTAAATCTGCTGGCGCTTGCCTTGCGGGTTGATGTTGTCGATCACCAGCAGGCCATCGAAAGTGGGCAGCACCTTGAGCTTGATGCGGTCGCCCGAGCGAAAGCCCGCCGCCACCGGCTGCAAACCCGTGACATTGCCGGCGCGGTCAAAGCCCACCACGGCCACGTGCACACCCTGGTAATTTTCTTTGCCAGCCTCGCCCTGCAGCGCCTTGGTTTGCAGGCCCAGCACCGTGTTTTCTTCCGCGCCCACCCCCTTGAAACCAAACAAGGAGCCACCGGCCAAGCTCACCACCGTGGATTTGGCGGAGTTAGCGAGCAAGGAGCTCAGGGTCAGGGGGTTTTTCAGGTCGTTGCTGGCTTTGGCGCTCACCCACTGGGTGAAGGCCGACATGGCAAATTTGAAGGCGATGTTGATGATCAGCCCCCAAATGAATTTGGGCTGCACCTCGGTGCCCTCGTCATTGTTGTTGCCAAGTGCACCGGCAGCGGGGTTTGACACAGGCGACGGGGCAGCGGCCTGGATCGGGGCCTGGGCCTGCGCCGGCAAGATCAGAACAGCCAGCACAGCGGCGCAGAGTCGTTGCAAGGTGTTCATGGGGCCGTCTCCTTGAGCCTGGGGGCAATTTGATCAATCTGATCAATCTGCGCAACCATACCATGCAGACCGGCTGCCAGGGCCACATCTTTGGCGCGGGCGTAGGCAGCGCGCGCCTGTTGCGGGTCGCTGGTGTGCTGCAAACGCCCCATCAACAGCCAGTCGGCCGCAATGCGCTCGGGCAAGCCCAAGCTTCGGTCCAGGGTCAGCGCCTGGTTGGCGGCCTGCAGGGCCAAGGCGGTGGCACCGAGCTGGCCGTGGGCCTGGGCGCTCAAGCGCCAAGCGTTGGCCAGCTCACGGTGTTCTTGACGCGCTTGCAGCAAAGGCACGGCGGCCTGGGCGTGGGCCAAGGCCTGCTCAGGCTGCGCGCGGCTCAAGGCCCAACGCGCTTGCAACACGCGCAAAGCCGCGTGGTCGGCACACGCGGCCGGACAAGCCTGCGCAACAGCGGGCATCAAGCGCTCCACCTTGGCCACATCGCCCAGCGCCATGGTGGCTTGGAGTTGCAGCAAGTCCGCCCCTGGACTGGGCACGGTGGCCAAAGCATCCAGCGCGGCTTGGGGGCGGCCTGCGCTGAGTTGGCTGCGGGCTTGTTGGGTGAGGTTGCGCGCCACGCCAGCTGGGTCGTCCACGCGCCGATGCAGTTGCTGGGCAAGCTCAAAACTGCGGATGGCCAGGTCAAACTGGCCCTGGTCGTAGCGCTGCGCGCCCTGGGTTTCGGCCTCGAGGGCTTGCAGGGCCAGGGGCGACAAACTGGCTTGGGGCGCACTGCTGCAAGCGCCGAGAAAAACCAGCGCAGCAAGCCCGAGCCAGCGCAGGTCAGTGTGCAGGACAGCGCGCAGGTCAGCGGGCAGGTTAACGCGCATGTGGGGCTCCTGGCGAGGCTGACGGTGCAGGCGATGTTGGTGACGTTGGCAACACGGTTGGCCCGGCGGGGGCCAGGGGCGGCTCGCTGTCGAGCTTGAGCCGCTGGGCAGCAGGGGCGTCCACCAGCTTGTTGAGCGGCCAGGTGGTTTTGGCGCCACTGAGCACCTGTTGCACATCGGCTGCAATGGCCTGGCCACTTTGCAGCGTGGGCGGCACGGTGGTTTGGGCTTGCGAGCTGATGGTTTGCACATCGCGCAGCACACCGGAGGTTTGGTCGATCACCTGCTGGGTACGCTCGAGCATGCCGGGCAAGCGTTGGTTGACGGTCTCGATGGTGCGGCCCAGGGCGGCCATGTCGTTGCGGGTGCTCTCCAGGGTTTGCTTGAGCGAATCGCCCACCTGGTCGGTCTGGCGCGCGCCAGTGTCGAGCAGCGCATTGAGCGAGCGGGTGGTCACCTTGATTTGGTTGAGCGTGGCGGGCAGGCCTTGCTGCGGGTCGGCAATGGTGCCGGTGATGGCCTTGACATCATCGAGCACTGGGGTGATGCGGCTGCGTAAATCCAGCGCAATGGCGCTCAAAGAATCGGCGCGCGCAAAGGTCAACTGGGCCTGGTCGGCGGCGCGTTTGCTTTTGTCGCTGCCCGCCACAATCTCGAGCACGGCCGAGCCCACCAGCCCCTCTTTGCGCAGCTCGACCACGGCATCGGTGGTGACAAAGCGCAGGTAGTCTTCGTCGATGCTCAGGGTGACCTGCACCGAGCCATCGGGCTGCAGCGCCACGGTGCGCACCGAGCCCACCCGAAAGCCGGCAATCTTGACCTGCTGGCCTTTGTTGAGGTCTTGCGCGCTGTCGGTCACAAAGCTGAGCTCGGCCATGTCTTTGAACCAACCCTGGCGCGACATGATGGCCACCACCACCAGCAGCGTGGCGGCAAAACCAGCCCACAAAAACCGCCGCGCGCCGCGTTGAAACAGCGCGGC
The DNA here is from genome assembly GCA_002454975.1 of Hylemonella sp. UBA6679. Lineage (GTDB taxonomy): Bacteria > Pseudomonadota > Gammaproteobacteria > Burkholderiales > Burkholderiaceae_C > Hylemonella. The sequence goes on along the minus strand of DKJZ01000041.1, from coordinate 49,582 downwards.
TTCGCGGTCCTGCTCAATCAGCACAGACATACACGCTCCTGGGGCTGCGCACCCAGCGCGGGGGCAGGCATGGGGATGGGTTCGGTCAGGTGCAGCCAGACCACCGGGGTGTGCGGGTGACGGGTGCGAAACATGGCCTCCAAGGCCAGCACCTGGTGTTGCTGGGCATGGTTCATGGGCATGAAGGGCCGGTCAAGCACCAGCAGTTGGGCGCCGCGCAGGTAAGCCACCACCCAGCCCAGGGTCCAGCGCTCCAAGGGGCTGAGGTCGGCGGGCAAAAGGCGATGCAAGGCGGCCACACGCTGGGCTGGCATGCCGGCTTGCAGCAAAGCCTCGCTCAAGGCTTGGTCGAGCGGCCCGGCCTGCGCCGGGGTAATGCCGTTGGAGAGCGCCAAGGCCAGGTTGGCCCCCGCACTCAAGCCGCTGAGCAAGCCCCCGTCGGGTGGCAAGACGGTGGCCACGTGATCGTCGTCAAAAGCCTGGGCCAACGCAGCCAAGGTTTGGGGGTCGTCTGAGGCGTGGCGGTAGCTGCCGCCCTGCCCCAGCGGGATGGACAAAGCCAGCGCGCCAGCGCGCAGCGCAAAGTGGCTCAACTCACCCACCTCAGCGCACCTCTTCGATGGTCAGCAGCGCTGCCCCGTAGCTGTTGGAGCAGCGCTTTTTCACCGCCAGCGTGCGGGTGGCGGCCGGGCCAGTGCATTCGGCGTCTTGCGCCACGCTAGCGCCTGCTGTCACCAACTGAATGTCTTTGGCGGCCACCGCCTGCACGGCCGAGAACGGGCCTGAGGGCTGCAAGCCGGCATCGGCAAAGTCACGCGGGTTGTCGGTGACGATGGCCAAGAGTGTGTTTTTACCCGGCGGGCCTTCGGCGCTCAAGGCCCACGACGGACGCGGCAAGCGCACGGTGGCACCTGGCTCGATGATGTTTTGCCGGTCGAGCTGGTTGGGGAACAGCAGGTCAAAGGTTTGCCCGTCTGAGCCCACCATCAGCAAATACAGGTAGCCGCCCTCGCGCGAGGTGACTGAAAAATCAATCTCATCGCGCCCAATTTTGAGTGCGGGCTTGGTGGTCGTCATGGTCACCAGGCGGCGGTCGTCGCGGCTGTTGTAGATGTCGGTGAGTGCAGCCAACGGGGAGGGTTTGGCACTTTGCGCGACAGGTTTGGCAGCACTGGACGCGGGCAGGGCGTCTTTGGCGGCGTAGCTCAGCACCATGTCGGGGTTGCCGTTGATGACCACGTGGTGCGGCAAAAAGCCCTGCACATTGGCCAGCTGCTTTTCAATGCGGGCCTGGGCACAAGCACGGATTTCTTGGGCGGAGAGGCCACCGCTGCCGTCGGTGTCGCGTGCTTCGCCGGCCAAGCACGCCAGCCAGGCCTGGGAGGCAACGCCGCCGCGGTTGGGCTGGTCCAGCGAGACTTCGCTGTCACGCGCTGCGGCAATGTGCACAAAGTTGGCACCGCCGCTGCCCGGTGTTTTGTTGTTCATCACGCTGCGGGTGAGCATGTTGCTGGGCCGGGTGCAGCTTTGGCCTGGCGGGGTGTAAGCCTTGGCGGTGTAGGGGGCGTTGGCCGCCACGGCGCGGGTGGTCACACCGCCCGAGTGGCAGGCGTCCAAAAACACAATGGTTTTTTGTGCTTTTTCAGACAAGCGGCGCAAACGAGCCTCGACCTCGGTGTCGAGCAACCCGCGCCCATCCACGCTGATGAGCGACTCGGCGCAGCGCTCGGTGCCCTCTTCTTGCACCAACTGGCGCCCGCCGTGGCCCGAGTAATAAATGAACACTTGGTCGTTGCCACCGAGCTTGGCCTCCAAATCATCAAGGGCTTTGCGCATGCCCTCCAAGGTGAGGTCGCCGTCTTTGAGGGAGGTGATGTTGCCTTCGGGCACACCCATGCGCGTGGCAATGGCGGTGGCCGTGGCGGTGTCAAACACCACGCCACGCAGCTTGGGGATGCCGCCTTGGTAGTCGCCAATGGTCATGATCAGCGCGTGGGCCGTGGGGGTGGCTGGCTTGGCAAAACCACGAATGCCGGTGGTAGCAATCAGGTTGCCGCGCCCGGCGCGGCCGTCGTCAAGCTTGAGCAAGGAAGAGGCGCTGGGCTTGGGGGCTGCAGCACTTCCAGAAGTATTGGCAGAGGCATTGGTAGGTGTGCTGGTTACAGGCTTGGCAGCCGGCGGGTCGGCCGCCCACACGGGCTGTGCCAGCCAAGGCACGAGGGCTGCCAGCACAGCAAAACGCACAGCCTTGTGCAGGCGCTTGGCCAGTGCACGCGGCTCATGCGACGCATACGTCGGCTCTGGTTGATGGCGCATCGTTGTTGGGTGGGGATGGGGGCGGCTTGCCCGCTCAAGAGGCAGGGGTGTGGGTCGGTTCATGAGGTGTGTCCCCGTGTGTGATTTGGCTTAACGCGTTGAGAATAGTGGCAAAGGCAGGGGCTGTCCATCCGTGAGCCGCCTGCCAATGCAAGGTTTGGCTGGCCTGGGCGAAGTGCAGCCGCCCGGCGCTGGCTTGGCTGGCGCAGGCGGCTTGCAAGGCTTCGCGCAAGGCTTGCGCCTCTGCGGCCCAGGGTGCTTGCAAGTCGGGCGTGAGCCAGTACACCAGCATCACGTCGGCAAACACGCTTTGCACAAAGCCCGGGTCTTCCACCAGGTTGGTGATGCGCCCTGCCCCCAGTTGAGACTTGGCCACCAGCGTGTCGATGTGCCCTTTGAGGCGGCGGCGCTCTTGCGGCGTGACGGCATCGAGCTTTACCACCAGCACGCCCAGCAGTCTCTCGCCTTCGGTGCTTTGGCTCAGGCTGCGCACCTGCGCATCGGCCAACCATTTTTGCGACAGGCCGTAATACACCCGGCAAATGGCAAAGTACAACAAACCCAAAGACAGCGGCGCCGAGGTGTCGATGTACCAGTGCGAAACATTGAGCACCACAAAAGCCAGGCCCACCAACGCACCTTGCAAGACACCGAAGACCTTGTCAAACACCTCGATGCGCACCTGCTTGTACAGGGCCAGGGCCATGCTCCAAATCAGCAACAGCGCCACGCTGGTCATCACCCACGAGGGGCGCTCGTGCAGGTAGTCGCCGTGGCGCAAGTTGTCGATGGCGGTGGCCAAAATTTCCACCCCGGGGTGGATGTGCGCCATGGGCGTGCCCTTCACATCAAACAGGCTTGGGGCGGTGGAGCCGATCAGCACGATTTTGTTGTGGAAATCAAACGCGGGGCGTGAGGCTGGGTCGCCTGGCTTGGCGGCGTCTGGGCGCGCTTTGATCTGGCGGTACACCTCCACAAACGAGAGGTAGGTGTAAGAAAAGGGTTTGCCGCGCCAGTTCAGCAGCACCTCTTGCTGGGGCGAGCCCGCAAAACCCAGCTCTTGCGCCACGCGCTGGGGCAAAGCTGGAATACGCCAGCCAGCGTGCTCGATCCAGGCAGGGTAGCGGCGGATGATGCCGTCGGCATCGGGCGTGACCTGGTGCGAGCCCAGGCGGCCGTTGTCGAGCGCGGCTGGCACCTTGGGCAAGATCATGGCCACCGTGGTGTCGGGGTTGGGGTTGCTGCCGGGCACGATAGGGCTCACACCTGGCAGGGCGCCCACCGGGATTTTGCTCAGAGCGTCGTTTTGCGGGTCAAGCCGCAGCATGGGAAAAAACGTGGTGGTCGATTGCTCAATGGCTGCATTGAAGGCAGCATCACTTTGCGGGCGCTGCACATCGGGGTCAGAGAACAAAATATCAAACACGATGGCGCGCGGCTTTTGCGGCTCGATGCCCTGCACCAGCTCGCCCAAGACTTGGTTGGGCCAGGGCCAGCGGCCAAACTCAGGTGCCATGCCCGCCAAGCTGGCCTCGTCGATGTCGATGATGACGATCTCCGGGTCGGCCTTGGGGTAGAACAGGCGCTTGGAAATGAGGGTGTCAAACACCTTGGTGTCGGCCGTTGCCACCAGCTTGACCAGCCCGAGGTCCACCACCATCAACAAAGAAAACAAAAGCGCCAGCGCCAGGTAAGCCCGAGCTCCGGCGCGTCGTACCCCTGAGGCGGCAGCAAGTTGAAGGCGGTCTAAGTTCATAGGTATGACTACCTTTTAACGCGCCCAAAACACCAGCAAGGCAAACACCACCGTCACCACAAACACCGCCACCAGGCTGTTGCCCACCGCGTGGATGCCGCAATCTGACACCGCGCGGCTGTGGCGCGAAGCCGTGCTGCCGTGGTGCGTGGCGATCACACCAATGAGCAGGCCCAGCAAGGCGCTTTTGAGCAGCGCCACCAGCACCAGGGCGGCGTTGGCAGCGTCCATCACCTCGTCAAACACCTCAACCAGGGGCAGGTCTTGCAACAAGGCCGTGGCCAGCCAACCGCTGAGCAGCGCGGCCAACTGAAACAAGATGGTGAGTGCGGGCAAGCCCAGGGCCAGCGCGGCCACGCGAGGCAGCAACAAGTGGTCGGCGGGCTCGATGCCCCAGCGCTTGAGAGATGCGTACTCGTTGTGCAGGTTCATCACGGCCAACTCTGAGGCCATCGAGGCGCTGGTACGCGCCACAGTCACCAGCGCACAAATCAGCGGGGCAAGTTCAAACACCAGCGCGTAAAACAGCCAGCGCATGGCCGTGGTGTTGTTGGCCCCGGCAATGGCCATGGCCTGGTTCATCAGGCTTGCTCCCGTGAGCACGGCCAGGGTGCCCATGACAGGGATGGCCGCCACGCCAATTTCGTGGAGCTGGCGATCGAACTCCCGCCGCATCAGCGGCTCACGCAGGCGACGCGAACGCACCAGCACCAGGCCGGCGATCAGCGTGTAGCCATGCAGTCGGTCGATCCAAGCTTGCATGGCCACATTATGAGGCGCGCCGCTGACCCGCCCGATTTTGGGGCGCTTCAAGCCACTTTGACCCAGGTCAGCCAAGACAGCTGCACTGGCTGCCCTGGCTGCCACCGCTTCTTTTGCTCAATCTTCTGTGACTTTGTACGGCCGCGCTGATGTTGGCTATGCAAATCAAGTAAATACCACTTCTGTGAATGGCGTTTCTGCTGATGCCCGTTTGTCCGGTGTTACTTCTCACAATAATGCATCCAGCAACTGGGGCATCATGGGCACTGAAGATTTGGGCGGCGGTTTGAAAGCCAACTTCAAGTTCGAAATGGACTTGTTCCCTGCTAATGGTCGTGTTGGCGCGTCTGGTGCAGATACTGGTACTGGCGCTGGTGGTACATCTTTCAACCGTACTTCCTTGCTGGGACTGTCTGGCGGTTTCGGCTCCATCGCTTTGGGTCGCGATTACCTGCCTACCTTCTCCTTAGCCACTGCTACCGATGTCAACAAGCAGAGCTATTTGAGCACCGTTGGTTTAGCTGCTGGTGTTGGTTCGACTGTTGATCGTCAAGTGATTTACACATCGCCTTCAATTGGTGGTGTAGTGATTAAGGCATCTATCGGTAACAATGATGCCTCTATCTCTGGCTCAAACGCTGCTGCTGGCGCCACTGCTGCTCAAGCAGCAGCCGATAACATCGGTCGCAATACAAACGCAACAGCGATTTATTCCAACGGCCCGTTGATGGTTGGTGTTGGCTTTGGTTCTGTTGAAGCTGTTGCTACCGCAGCGACTGCTAAGACAGAGATGACTTTGGCTGCCGCCTCTTATGACTTCGGTTCTTTCCGTCTGAACGGTAACTACATCACCGTCAAAAACACACCTAGCAGCTTGTTGGCTCAAGACTCGACCGCAACTGAGACAAACCTTGGCGTTGCCGTGCCCTTTGGTGCTGTGACAGCAATTGCTCAAATTGGCCGAAACACTTTTGCCTCAAATATCACTGGTGCCGCCGCTTCCAATGGCGACCGCAGCGGTAGCGACTACGTGTTGGGTGCTGAATACACTCTGAGCAAGCGCACTTTGGCCTACGTCAAAACTGGCGTGACCAACAAGCTGGAAGGCACACAAGCGGGTGCTAACGTTGACACCAAGCGCTCGGTGACCTCAGTTGGTATCCTGCACACTTTCTAATCTCATGCTGGCATCAGCCAGTTAAAGGTTAAAAGCTTAAAACCCCGCTACAGCAATGTGGCGGGGTTTTTATTTTTAAGTCGTGCCCAGCCGCGTTCGCCTACTTTGTAGCAACGCAATGTTTTGTTCGCCGCTCACTGTGCTGGCGTAGTGGTTGATGTTCACTTCCACACTGGTGCGTGCATTTCTTGCCAAGGTCAGCAAATCAATACCGTGGCCATACAACAAACGAAACGTGATGGCCGAGTGGCGCAGGCTGTACATCGAGCGGGGTAAGCCATGCGCATTGGTTTTCAAACCCGTCACTTTCAGCACCCAATTGAACATGAGGTTGAGCACATTGAGGGCGTAGTTGCGGTCTTTCAAATGTGGCAAAAACACATAATCATCGGGGCCGGCTCGGCTCAGGGCTTGTTGGTGTAAACAAATTTGCCGGTAAATACGCACGGCCGGAAACAGCGTGACGATGGGCGCGTCGTGGCTTTTGGTTTCAGGCAGCGTTAAGCGCAAATAGGTGTTGTGCGCTTTGACCACCTCCACGTGTTTGTGTTTGAGTGTTTTTAAATCGCTGGGCCGAATAAAGCTGTTGACCATGAAACCCACGGCCCAAGCCAAATCGGGCGGCATGTGGTCGTCGCTGTAAATGAGTTTGTAATTTTTACGCAGTGACCGCTGGCTATCAGGGGGGGGGGGTTGCCGCGCAGGCTGCGCGCGGTGCGCAAAATGCGCCAATATTCGGTGGGCGTGAATGCCTCGCGTGACTGGGTTTTTATTTTTACCTTAGGAAATTCAGGCGTGGTTTTGATCACCCCCATGCGAAAAGCGTGGTTAAACACCTTGCTAATAGCCACGAAATATTGGCTCAATGTGATGGTGCTCATGTCCACGCTCATGTCTTGCAAAAACGCCATGAGTTGCGGGTAACCCACTTGGGCCATGGGCATGTCGCGCCAACGCGGCAAGATGTGAGCATCAAGCCGGTTGCGCAGCACTTGCAAGCTGCCGCGTGCAAATTCGCTGCGTTCGGTGCGGGCTTTTTCTGCCAGGTACATGTCTTCTGCAAGCTGGCCAAAGGTGGATTCAGGGCTGTGAACTTTGGCGCGGGTGAAGACTTTTGGCGGGTTGAAAACCGCGCTGGCAGGTTGTGTTTGGGCCAGCAATTGCTCGTAAAGTACTCGCGCAAACGACTGTGCGACTTTCAGACTCATGCTGTGCGAGCTGCGCTTGTAGGTGCGCCCCCCCTATCCAACACCGGACTTGCCAGTACTTGCTGGCTGTGATTTTGAACACCACCAACTTGCGTGGGTACCCCGGCACAGGTGTGATACTTTCCGGAATCGGCACGGTGCGACTTCGGCTCGGTAAACCGAACTTGGCGTCGTTGGCCGGAGGGATGGGGGTTTCGAGCAACATTTCGTAAGACGAAATTTCAGGTCGGCTTGTTTGAACGCGACTAATGTCCAACCTAAAAGGCTTATTCACGAATTTTTAGGTTGAAATACAGCTTAAAACGTTTGTTTTTTGCAACAAACCAGCAGGTTTAAACCACGATTGCGCAGCTTTTCTGGCTTCTAAGTGAACACGTTTTGTCGTTGTTAGACTGCCCATGCTCTCCTGCAAGTAAAGCAGTGGGTTTGACATCGATCACCTAGGAGCAAGGATGGGCATGAAAAAGCCCTGCAACCGGCTAAGGTGAACAGGGCTTCAGGGGGTGGCTTTAAGTTACTTATTGATCACTGACATCAAAGCTTACTTTGAGCTAACCCTCTAGTGCAAATGGTGTGTAAACGACAGCGCTCAACTTGCGGCTTGTAACGGCTGGGCGTGCAGCTGGATGCCCAGCGCAGCCGTGACTTTCAGTATGGTTGCAAAACTTGGGTTGCCTTCGCCAGAAAGCGCTTTGTAAAGACTTTCACGGCCCAAACCCGTGTCGCGCGAGAGTTGCGTCATTCCTTTGGCGCGGGCAATGGTACCCAAGGCTTTGGCGATCAAGGCGGCATCGTCGCCCGCCTCTTGTAAGCAGGCCTCGAGGTACATGGCCATGTCCTCCTCACTCTTGAGGTATTCGGCACTGTTCCACTGACGAAGCTTCAAAGCGGTCATCGCTCACTCCTTGAGTTGTCGCGCCAAATTCTGCGCAGTTTGAATGTCTTTGGGTTGGGTCGACTTGTCACCGCCAGCAAGCAAGATGACGATTTCGAGACCACGTAGCGTGAAATACACTCGAAAACCCGGCATCGAACACTTCGGTGGTGTAAATCGACCGCATACTCAATTGTATCAATTGAGATACATTGCGGTCAAACCAATCATCTCGCGACTTTCACTTCACCTGTAAACGGTGGATGTATTCCAGCAACGACAAAATGCGGGCGCGCACCAGGCCTTGGGCGTCGTAAGGGGCGTCCATGTAGTACTCGGCGTCTTTTTGGCGGTAGTCGCGGCCCCACACCGGCATGTCGCGGCTGCCATGGGCGGGCACGTTCTCGCCCTCAATGGTGGTGTAGAGCCGGTTCATGGGAAAGACACCCTGGTTGTTTTTGGTGAGTTGGGTGAGGTCGGGTGGGCTCTTGCGCAAAAACTCCACCAGCGGGCCGCGGCCTTTGCCGTCCATGCCGTGACAACTGGCGCAGTTGGCCTCAAATTCACGCTTACCGACGTCATCACGCGTCATTTGCGGCTTAACTTGCGCGACCGAGGTGCCCGCCAGCACCAACAAACCCCATACCATTGCGCTTTTTCGTACGTGCATCGCCTGCTCCTGCTGAGTTGATAGGCGGTGATGGTCGCGCTGTGCGCCGGTGTCTGGTTTGACCTGTGTCACGCAATCGCTCTTGAAATGCGTCGTTTTGGCCTTATCATTAGCACTCGATGGAGTTGAGTGCTAACAAGGCTCCACGTGTGATCCTGGTTGCCAGCCGGTTGCTGGCAGCCTTTAACTTAGTCTCAAGGAGATTTCAATGAAACTGCGTCCTCTGGCCGACCGCGTGATTGTTAAGCGCGTGGAAAACGAAACCAAAACCGCCTCCGGCATCGTCATTCCTGACAGCGCTGCTGAAAAGCCTGATCAAGGTGAAGTCTTGGCTGTGGGCCCCGGCAAAACCAACGACAAAGGCGAGACCAAGGCCCTGTCGGTGAAAGTGGGCGACCGCGTGTTGTTCGGCAAGTACAGCGGCCAGACCGTCAAGGTTGATGGCGACGAACTCCTCGTGATGAAAGAAGACGACCTGTTTGCGGTTGTCGAGAAGTAATTCACTCTCAATTTGATAGCTGAGTTGCTTGGTATTTCAAGGCTCAGCGCTGATTTTTAACTTAATTCTTAGGAGCCAAACATGGCAGCAAAAGACGTGATTTTCGGCGGCGAAGCCCGCGCACGCATGGTTGAAGGCGTGAACATTCTGGCCAACGCGGTCAAAGTGACCCTGGGCCCCAAGGGTCGCAACGTGGTGCTCGAGCGCTCGTTCGGCGCCCCCACCGTGACCAAGGACGGTGTGTCCGTGGCCAAGGAAATCGAACTCAAGGACAAGCTCCAGAACATGGGCGCGCAAATGGTCAAGGAAGTGGCTTCCAAGACCTCTGACAACGCTGGCGACGGTACCACCACCGCCACCGTGCTGGCCCAAGCCATCGTGCGCGAAGGCATGAAGTACGTGGCCGCTGGCATGAACCCCATGGACTTGAAGCGCGGCATCGACAAGGCCGTGACCGCTTTGATCGAAGAGCTGAAGAAAGCTTCCAAGCCCACCACCACCTCCAAAGAAATCGCCCAAGTGGGTTCGATTTCTGCCAACTCTGACACCAGCATCGGCGAGATCATTGCAAATGCCATGGACAAAGTGGGCAAAGAAGGCGTGATCACCGTGGAAGACGGCAAATCACTGCAAAACGAACTCGACGTGGTTGAAGGCATGCAGTTCGACCGTGGCTATCTGTCGCCCTACTTCATCAACAACCCCGAGAAGCAAGCTGCCCTGTTGGACAACCCCTTCGTGCTGTTGTTCGACAAGAAAATCAGCAACATCCGCGACCTGCTGCCCACACTTGAGCAAGTGGCCAAGGCCGGCCGTCCGCTGCTGATCATTGCTGAAGACGTTGAAGGCGAAGCCTTGGCAACGTTGGTGGTCAACACCATCCGCGGCATTCTCAAAGTGGTGGCTGTGAAGGCCCCTGGTTTCGGTGACCGTCGCAAAGCCATGTTGGAAGACATCGCCATCCTGACCGGCGGCAAAGTGATCGCTGAAGAAGTGGGCCTGAGCCTGGACAAAGTGACTTTGGCCGACCTCGGTCAAGCCAAGCGCATTGAAGTGGGCAAAGAAAACACCATCATCATCGACGGCGCTGGCGCTGCTGCTGACATCGAAGCCCGTGTGAAGCAAGTGCGCATCCAGATCGAAGAAGCCACCAGCGACTACGACCGCGAGAAGCTCCAAGAGCGCGTGGCCAAGTTGGCTGGCGGCGTGGCCGTGATCAAGGTGGGTGCTGCCACCGAAGTTGAGATGAAAGAGAAGAAAGCCCGCGTGGAAGACGCACTGCACGCCACCCGCGCTGCTGTGGAAGAAGGCATTGTGGCTGGTGGTGGCGTGGCTTTGCTGCGTGCCAAGCAAGCTGCTGGCGCCATCAAGGGCGACAACGCTGACCAAGACGCCGGCATCAAGCTGGTGCTCAAGGCCATCGAAGCGCCCCTGCGCGAGATCGTTTACAACGCCGGCGGCGAAGCCTCGGTGGTGGTCAACGCTGTGTTGGCTGGCAAAGGCAACTACGGCTTCAACGCTGCCAACGACACCTACGGCGACATGATCGAAATGGGCATCTTGGACCCCACCAAAGTGACCCGCACCGCGCTGCAAAACGCCGCGTCTGTGGCCAGCTTGATGCTGACCACCGAGTGCATGGTCTCTGAGGCACCGAAAGACGACGCACCTGCCGGCGGCATGCCTGGTGGCATGGGCGGTATGGGTGGCATGGGCGACATGGGCATGTAATTGCTCCTTGCCTTGGCGCAAACAAAACCCCGAAGTGAGAACTTCGGGGTTTTTTTATGGTCAGGGGCCATACAACCCTGTTATCAACCTTGAAAAATCAACGTCAAGCGTTAAAATTTCAAGGATGATAGACCGTCACACCTTCCTTCAGCTCCAAAAAAAGCTGCAGCAAGCACCTGCTGTGGTGCTGCTTGGCCCACGCCAGGTGGGTAAAACCACCTTGGCGTTGACGGTGGCCCAAACATGGCCCTCGCAGGCGGTGTACCTGGATTTAGAGCGGCCTTCAGACCGCCTACGTTTGCAAGATGCCGATGCCTATCTGCGCGCGCAGGGTTCAAAGCTGGTGATTCTGGATGAAATTCACCGGCTGCCTGGCTTGTTTGACATCCTGCGGGGCATCATCGACGAACGTCGCCGCGCTGGCCAGCGTTACGGGCATTTTTTACTGCTGGGCTCGGCCTCCTTGGACTTGATGCAGCAAAGCAGCGAGACCCTGGCCGGGCGTGTGGCCTACCTGGACATTGGCCCCATCAACGCCATGGAATGGCCAGCAACACAGCCAGCCGATACCTTGTGGTTGCGAGGCGGTTTTCCGGAAAGCCTGCTGGCCAGCGATAACACCACCAGTTTGGCCTGGCGTGAAGATTTTGTTCGCAGCTACTTACAGCGCGACGTACCCATGTTTGCCCCCCGTTTGCCGGCTGAAACTGTGGGCCGCTTGTGGACCATGTTGGCCCATCAGCAAGGCGCGACGGCGCAGCTCAGCCGCCTGGCCGGTGGTTTGGGCGTCAGCAGCCCTGCAGTAGAGCGGTACATCGACCTGCTGGTTGACCTGCAACTGGTTCGCCGGCTAAGGCCTTGGAGCGGCAACTTGGGCAAGCGCCTGGTCAAAGCCCCCAAGCTGTACGTGCGCGACAGCGGGTTGGTGCATGCTTTGTTGGGCTTGTGCGCGTTGGACGATGTGCTAGGGCACCCGATTTGTGGGCCAAGTTATGAAGGCTTTTGCATTGAAAACCTGATCGCCGCCGCGGGACCCCGTTGCACACCGTATGTGTACCGCACCCATGCTGGTGCTGAAATTGACCTGGTGTTTGAGAGAGCAGGCCAGCCTTGGATGGCGGTCGAAATCAAACGCGCCAGCGCGCCCACGGTAAGCAAAGGGTTTGACATCGCCTGCGACGACTTGGCACTCACGCAACGTTTCGTGGTCTACCCGGGCAGCGAGACATTTCCCTTGCGGCATGGTGGCTGCGCCATAGGCTTGTCTGCCTTGATGCAGCAGCTGCGGGAACAGGCCTAAACCGCGCGCGCTGCTTTCACGGCGGCGCGCAGGCCTTCGAGGTAGCTGTCCACGCCCAGGCCGCAAATTTGGCCTTTGACAATCTCGGCAAACACCGACACGTGCCGAAACGGCTCGCGCGCGTGGATGTTGGACATGTGCACCTCAACGATGGGGCACTTCAGAATGGCCAGCGCGTCGCGGATGGCGTAGCTGTAGTGCGTCCAGGCGCCGGCATTGATCACCACGGCGTGCACGCCTTCTTCAAAGGCCTGGTGGATGCGCTCGCACATGGCGCCTTCAAAGTTGGTTTGAAAGCAAGTGACCGACACACCCAGCTGGTCAGCGAGCGTGTGCAACTGTTGGTCGATGTCGGCGAGCGTGGCCGTGCCGTACTGCGAGGCGTCGCGTTTGCCAAACATGTTGAGGTTGACCCCGTGCAGCACCAGAATGTTCATGGTTGACCTTTGCGTTGAAATGGGCAGCAATGCCGTTATCAATTTTATAGCGGCTCAAGCAACCAGCGCGCGGGCTACTGCCTGATTAGTCTCGCAACTTGAGCAAAAGCGCCGCGGTTGACGAATCCAGCCCCTCGGTGCTGCCGGTGTGCAGGCGCTGCTCCATGTCTTTGGCAATGACCTTGCCCAGCTCCACGCCCCATTGGTCAAAGCTGTTGATGCCCCACATCGCACCGCTGGCAAACACGCGGTGCTCTTGCAGCGCTACCAGCGCACCCAGGCTTTGCGGCGTGAGTTCGTCCAGCAGCAAAGTGGTGCTGGGGCGGTTACCAGGCAAGTGGCGGTGGCCGCCTGCGTCTTCTTGCCCGAGCATCAAGGCGCGCGACTGCGCCAGCGCGTTGGCCAGCAGTTTGGTGTGGTGGTCAGCCAGGCCGTGGTTGGGTGCTTTGACAACGATGAACTCCACCGGAATCACATCGCTGCCCTGGTGCAGCATTTGAAAATACGCGTGCTGTCCGTTGGCTGCGGGCTCGCCCCAAATCACGGGCGAGGTGGCCACATGCAAAGGCTGGCCCAGCTGGTCGACTTGCTTGCCGTTGCTCTCCATCTCAAGCTGCTGCAAGTAGGCCTGCAAGCGGCGCAAACCGCTGTGGTAGGGCGCCACGCTGCGCGAGCGGAAGTCGTGGAAATTTCGGTACCAAATATCGAGCAGGGCGAGCTGCACCGGCACATTGGTGGCCAGGGGTTCGTGCAGAAAATGCTCGTCCATGGCGTGGGCGCCGGCAAGCATGTTCATGAAGTTGGCTGTGCCCACCGCAATGGCAATGGGCAGCCCAATGGCCGACCACATGGAGTAACGCCCACCCACCCAGTCTTTGAAACCAAAGGTGGTGCTGATGCCAAACTCGGCGGCGGCTTGGATGTTGGTGGTCAGCGCGCAAAAATGCCGCGCCACATCGCGCCCGCCTTGCGCCAAAAACCAGGCCTTGGCGGTGTGCGCGTTGGTCATGGTCTCCAGCGTGGTGAAGCTTTTTGAGGCCACCAAAAACAGCGTGGTCTCCGGCTTGATTTGCGTGAACACCTGGCTCATTTCGGTGCCGTCCACGCTCGACACAAAGTGGAACCGTATCTTGCGTGTGGCCTGGTTTTTCAGCGCCAAATAAGCCATTTGCGGCCCGAGGTCAGAGCCGCCAATGCCGATGTTGACCACATCGGTGATGTGCTGGTCTTGCCGAATGCTTTCTGCATAGGCCAGCATGGCGTGGCGGGTTTGCAGCACCTCAGCCGATTCTTTTGCTACAAATTCAGTAGCTGCACCATCAGCATTGGCAAGGGCTTGGTCTGGTTTTCTTAACAGCCAGTGCATCACTGCACGGCCTTCAGATCGGTTCACCAGCTCGCCGCGAAACATGGCGGCGCGCTGTGCTTGCAAGCCCGTTTGCTCAGCCAGGCGGTTCAAGGCCTGGGCAATGTCGGCGTCTAGCAGGTTTTTAGAGAGGTCGGCCAGCACATACGGCGCGGCCAAGCTGAACTGCGCAAAACGCTGCGGGTTGCTGGCAAAGGCGGCGCGCAGGTCAAACCCGCGTGCGTGCAAGGTTTGCAGCTCTGCCCAAGCCGGGGTTTGGTCGCAGGGCAGCACAGAGGGGTGAGCGGTGGTCATGCGCGGAGCAGGGCTTCGAGTTTGTCGGTGTCGGCACAAAATGCGCGTATGCCTTCAGCGAGTTTTTCGGTGGCCATGGCGTCGTGGTTGAGGGCTAAGCGAAACGAGGCTTCGTTGTAGCTCACCTCGGGCAGGTTCAAGGTGCGGGCCTGCTCAGCGCTGAGTGCGGCTGTCAGCGGTGCCTCGGTGGCGGCGAGTTGCGCGAGCAACTCGGGGCTGATGGTGAGCAGGTCGCAACCGGCCAGCGCGGTGATTTGCCCCACGTTGCGAAAGCTCGCGCCCATCACCTCGGTGGCGATGCCAAAGCGTTTGTAATGGTTGTAAATGGCCTTGACCGAGCGCACGCCCGGGTCGTTGGCACCGGCTTGCTCGGCTTCTACCCAGTTGGGGCCGGCGGCTTTTTTGTACCAGTCGTAAATGCGGCCCACAAAGGGCGAAATCAGCTGCACACCGGCTTGCCCGCAAGCCACCGCTTGGCAAAACGAGAACAGCAAGGTCAGGTTGGTGCGCACGCCTTCGCGCTCGAGTTGCGCAGCGGCTTGGATGCCTTCCCACGTGGCGGCAATCTTGATGAGCACGCGCGACGCATCCACGCCCTGAGCTTGGTACAGCGCCATGATTTTGCGCGCGCGCGCCACCGTAGCTGCGGTGTCAAAGCTCAGGCGTGCATCCACCTCGGTGGAGACGCGGCCAGGCACGCGCTTCAAAATCTCGCAACCAAACCGCACCAAGAGGTGGTCTACCTTGTCGTCCATCGGGGCTTGCATGGCGCGCGCATCGGCCAGCAAAGCCTGGTAGGCGGGCATTTGCGCAGCCTTCAGAATGAGCGAGGGGTTGGTGGTGGCGTCTTGCGGACGAAAGGCCTCGATTTGCTGAAAATCGCCGGTGTCGGCCACCACGGTGGTGACTAATTTGAGTGCGTCAAGCTGGTTCATGTTTTCCATTATGATGGAACAAAGTTACTTAATTCGGGGCATAACACGGCCTGAATCGTACCAACTCAGCGTATCCAACAGCCCCACTCACCTCACCCTGACCCAACCACCCCCATGCTTGACCGAATTCGCGCCTCTCTTCCCTCGCTGGCCCCGGCTGAGCAACGCGTGGCGCGGCTGGTCATGTCGGATCCGCGTGTGTTTGCCAGCCTGCCCGTGAGCCAGTTGGCCGAGCGCGCGCACGTGAGCAAACCCACGGTGGTGCGCTTTTGCCGCAGCATGGGCTACGACGGCCTGAGCGACTTCAAACTCAAACTCGCCGGCACGGTGAGCGAAGGCGTGCCCTTCATCCACCGCAGTGTGGACGTGGACGACAAAACCAGCGATGTGGTGGTCAAAGTCATCGACAACACCGTGGCCGCGTTCTTGAAATACCGCAACGACGCCAGCACCGCGGCCATCGACAAAGCTGCCACTGCGCTGGCAGCCACGTTTCAGACCGGCAAACGCATTGAGTTCATTGGTGCGGGCAATTCGGGCATTGTGGCGCAGGACGCGCAGCACAAGTTCTTTCGCCTGGGCGTGAACACTGTGAGCTACAGCGACGGGCACATGCAAGTCATGAGCGCCTCGCTGATGGGGCCGGGCGACTGCATGGTCATCATCTCCAACTCAGGCCGCACGCGCGACCTGATGGACGCTTGCGACATCGCCCGCAAAAACGGCGCAACCACCATTGTGATCACCGCCAGCGGCTCGCCCCTGGCCACTGCCGGCCAAATCCACCTAGCAGCCGACCATCCCGAAGGCTACGACCGCTACAGCCCCATGGTCTCGCGCCTGCTGCACTTGATGATGGTCGACATCCTGGCCACCTGCGTGGCCCTGCGCATCGGCGGCAACAAACTGCAGCCCATGCTCAAAGAGATGAAAAACAACCTTAGGAACAAGCGCTACGCTTGAAGGGTTAGCGCCTCAAAGGGCTTTGAATTTGCCCTTGATTATTCAAGTATTTGTATAATTTATCCATGAAGCCTATTGCCTTCTTAGGTAGCTCACTGGATGACTTAAGGGAGTTTCCTGCACATGCGCGCAGCGAAGCCGGCTACCAGCTTGACAGAGTTCAGCATGGTTTGACGCCGACAGATGGCAAACCGATGCCTTCTATTGGTATGGGCGTGTGGGAGATCAGAGTTGCTGATGAGGCGGGACAATTTCGTGTGATCTACATTGCCAAACTCAAAGATGCCGTTACGTGCTTCATTGCTTCCAAAAGAAAACACAAAAAACATCTGCGATTGACCTAGAGCTTTCTAGCAGGCGTCTTCGTGAACTATTGCAAGGGCACAAGCCATGAAAACCACAAATCATCAAAGCGTTTGGGACGTCATCACCGACACACCCCAAGAAACAGCCAGTATGAAAGCGCGCTCCAAACTCATGATGGCATTGAGTGAAGTCATCGCCACGCGCAAACTCAAACAGAAAGACGCAGCTGAATTGTTTGGTGTCACTCAGCCTCGAATTTCCGATTTGGTACGCGGAAAAATCCATCTCTTCTCCTTAGACATGCTGATGGACATGGCCTCAACGGCCGGCATGTCGCCACAAATCAGTGTGGGCAAACCACAAGTCAAAAAACCATCAGCTCGCAGCAGCCGAGAAGTTCGTGACCCTATCCCTGCTTGATAGGGCCACCTGCGTGGCCCTGCGCATCGGCGGCAACAAATTGCAGCCTATGCTCAAAGAGATGAAAAACAACCTCAGAAACAAGCGCTACGCTTGAGATTTCAAAGCGGCACGCGCTTTTGCCCTTAAGCAGTGATATGCCAAGCATGCGGTCATCAATGAGGCATCAAGGCCCCACCCACACCACCGGCCCATAGTACGCACGGGCCTTGGTTCGGGTGTTGTCGGTGTCGGTCATCAGGGCCAGGCTGAGCAGGGCACCCGGGGGCTCTTGGAAGGCTTGTAAAAAATCGGCGTGCACATTGCGCTCAAACTTCAGCCACTGGTTGAGCTGCGCGGGGCCAGAGGCCACCACAATTTTGCGGATGCGGTCGGTGTTGGGGTCGGGCAGCACGGTGCCAACTGCGCGGGTGTTGCACCACACATACATGAGCGTGGCGTAAGGCATGGGCTCGCCCGTGAGCGCCTGGGACAGCTCCGATAGCATGGCGTTTTTCATGGAAAACGTGCTGCGGTCACCCTCAAAAGCCAGCACCAAACGCACGGGGGAATCGGCTTTGTCGCGCTGCGACAAGTTGGCCTGCTCGATCAAATTCGGCACGCGCCACGAAAACTGCAACTGCCGCAAATCTTCAGGCTGCACGCGCAGTTTATTACGCAACACACTCATCGAGCTGTCAGCACTGGCCAACACCACCGTCTGTCCCGCCTGATCCATAAACTCATACCGTGTTGGGCGCTTACCTGGAAATTCATGAGGTTGCCAATGCTGCCAAACCGCTGGGCGCAGATCGGGTGCTGTGGTGCCCTGATGTGGCTTAGGATTGAAGGCACAGCCGGCCATCCAGACGGTCAAGCACATCCATACCAAATACCGCGTCCAAGCGAACGGACCGAAGCGTACACGCAGGTGGAAGAGAGTGCCTCGCAGGAATGCCATTTTTTTATACGTTAAGAGTTGCGTCACAAGCCAACGAACCTGCTTCACAAAATCGCGAGCTTAGCGTTACGCCATGAATTGGCAATGCTGCAACCCTCTAACGCAAAGGGCTTATTTTTTAAACACAAATTCGCGCTGCTCGCCCTGGAACTGCATCTTGCCAACGATGGAGCCATCCGCTTCTTTTTTACCTGTGAAGTTCAGACGACCGCAGCCTTGCACCTCAGACTCTTCGCTACGGACTTGCAGCACATCTCCCTTGAGGGTGCCGGTGATCTTGCGGTCTTTGCCGCATTTGGTGGAGTCGTAACTCACAAACTGACCACTAACCTGTTCACCTTCTGTGGCAAAAGCCAACTCAAAACGGTAAACACGATCACGGCTCTTGTTGTCTTTGGCCGTCACATTGGCGGTATACACCTCGCTTGATAACGCATGCCCGGCAAAACCCATCACCATCAACGCCAACAACAAACTTTTCTTCATTTCAATTTCCCCATAAAAAAACCCCGCCACAAACTGTAGCGGGGTTTTATAAACTCATCAAATTCAACTGGCTGGTTCCAGCATGAAATTAGAAGGAGTGGATCACACCCAAAGCGTAAGCAGAGGAGTTGTTGGTGTTGGTGGCTTGTGTGCCAGTCCACAGTGTGGAGAAGCCTGTGCCGCCTTTGTCAGCTTGTGCGCTGGCAGCTTGCAAGTACACGGTGGTGCGCTTGCTCAGGCTGTAGCGAGCTTGCAGGTTGGTCAAAGAACCGCCGATATCGCTAGCGATATAGGTGCCACCAACGGTCAAACTGTCGTTAGCTTTGTAAGCCACGCTGTACACGTTGGATGTGTTGGTCACATCAGCAGCATTTTTAGAAGACTGCGAACCCAAGCCAACGGTCACAGCGCCCAGTGCGTAAGAAACGCGGCCGCTGGTGTTGGTTTGTGCACGAGCACCGGCAGCGTCGTTGATGGTTTGTGTGGCCAAACCAGCAGACAGGGGGCCGTTTGCGTAAGCAATGCTGCCAGCTGTGGTGGCGTACTTCGAGCCGTCAGTTTGGAGGGTGGCGGAATCGCCCACCAAGCCGCTTTGCAAAGTCACAACAAAGCCAGCCAAAGAGGGGCTCACGTAAGTGATGGCGTTCTTGGTAAAGAAAGAGGCTGTTGTGCCCTGCACTTGCTGGTTGGTTGTACCAACAGAGTTACCACCCATCACAGACAAAGCCTGGCTGTTGGCAATGTTGGGGGAAATACGACGACCCAAGGTCACTTCACCGAAGTTACCAGCGATACCAACGTTGGCTGCGCGGCGGAACATGGTGTCAGTTGTGCCGCCAGAAACAGCAACGGTGCCTGCGGGTGTGTACGCGCCGGTTTGTGTGTTAGCAGTGCCTGCCGTGCCAGTAAATGCGGCTGTAGGCGCGCCGTTACCGTTCAACGAGTTTTGGCCTGTGGCTGTGTTGACATCAGACTCAGCATTGAAGATGGCGCGCAGACCGCCACCCAGGTCTTCAGAGCCACGCAGGCCCCAAACAGAAGAAGAGATGCCGGAATCGCGCTGACCTGTTGTGGTCACGCCGTCAGAGGTCTGCGATGCAAAAGAAGCATCCATCGTTCCGTACAAAGTCACCGAAGATTGAGCGAAGGAAGCGGTGGCAGCCAGGGCAGCCAGTGCAACGAGGGTCTTTTTCATTTGAAAGTTCTCCAAAGGTTTAACAAGGGGCACCAAGGTTTGGTTCCCCGGGCCAACCTCCTGTTACGGAAGTTGTTGCTATTCCACCAGATGCCGGCAACTTGCACACCCAAGCCGTCCAAAATTTGGGGTTTTTAGCCCTTTTTCGTTGCTTGGGTGCAACAAAACAGCGAATCTACCGTTTGAAGGCCAGGTGCTGACCAGGTTTCGATGCGCCATCTCGCTGTTATACAATTTGTATAACTTAAGGACGCACCCATGGATGCAACCGTTACCTCACGCGACTTGATACATAACTTTGCAGCCATCGCGGCCCGCGTGGCTGCGGGCGAGGACCTGGTGGTCACCCGCCATGGCAAACCCATTGTGAAAATTGTGCGCCCAGAGGCATCTAACAAGGCCTCCGAAGACCGTGCAGCGCTGGTTCAAAAGGCCCTGGCGTTTCGCATGAGCCAAAACTTTGGGCATGCCGGCAAGTTTGTACGAGACGAGGCCTACGATGACTGAAGGCAGCTGGACGCTTGACACCAACATCTTGGTGTACGCCACTGCGCCCGATGCACCCGCCAACAAGCAACAAAAGGCCCAACAGTTGCTCACGAGCCTGCTTGACACCACTGATGCAACACTGCCCGGACAGGTGCTGAGCGAGTACCTCAGTGTGGTGCTGCGCAAACAAACAGCCCCTAAAGCCGCAGCGATCGACATTGTTGACACCTGGGCTCAGCTCACGCAAGTGCTGGGCGCCAGCGACAGCGCTTATGCCAAAGCTTGGCAACTTGTGAAAACGCACCAGTACCCAATGTGGGATGCCTTGATCATTGCCGTGTGTGCGGAGCACGGCATCAAAACCCTTTACACCGAAGACCTGGGCTCACTCAAACGACCTCTGGGCGTGCAGGTGATCAACCCTTTTGTTTAAAGTCGCCTGTGGCTTGTAGCCAGCGCTAGAACATCAAATTATTGGGGGTACAATAAATTTATGTTGATCGAGTTTGATCGCGCTAAGACAGACAAAACATTGGCTGAGCGCGGATTGGACTTTGCTAAGGCCTACGAGGTCTTTGCCGGGCTGCATTTCACAGGCCAAGACAACCGGCAAGACGACACAGAAGATCGCTTCATCACCGTAGGACTGTTGGATGGCAGATTGATCGTGATGGTTTGGACACCACGCGGCAAGGCACGCCGCATCATCAGCATGAGGAAAGCCAATGACCGCGAAAAAGACCATTACGCCCAGAACATGGGTTGACCCCGATGACGCACCAGCTTTGACGGCTGCCTTTTTCAAGCATGCAGATCAGTACGAGGGGCAAACGCTTAAAAGCCGAGGCAGACCGAAGCTTGAATCTCCCAAAGAGGCCGTGAAACTTCGCCTGGATGCCGATGTTCTGGCTGCTCTTCGCGCTAGCGGTGAGGGCTGGCAAACCCGCGTTAATGACACCCTCAGGGCGTCGCTGAAATTAAATTAATCCCCATGGACACCTTGCTCACCACCCTCGACAACACCTTGCGCACCTTGTTTGCCAAGCCGCACGCCAGCGCCCCCCTGCCCCAGCCGTCTTTTGAGGCATCTGACAGTTTGAGCGAGGCTGACAAACAGCACGCCGCTGGCCTCATGCGCGTTAACCACGTGGGCGAGGTGTGCGCGCAGGCTTTGTACACCGCGCAAGCGCTTGCTACCAAAAACGAAGCACTCAAGCGCCATTTCATAAAGGCCAGCGCCGAAGAAAGCAAACATTTGGCGTGGACTGCGCAGCGCCTTGAGCAGCTGGGTAGCCGCCCCTCGCTGCTCAACCCCCTTTGGTACGCGGGTGCTTTTGGGCTTGGCTTGGTGGCTGGGCGGCTGGGCGACGCGTGGAGCTTGGGCTTTGTGGTGGAAACCGAACACCAGGTAGAAGCGCACCTGGACAGCCACCTGCGCGAGCTGCCCGCGGCAGATGCCGCCTCACGCGCCATCGTGACCGAGATGAAGGCCGACGAGGCCCGCCACGCCCTGGATGCCCAACACGCCGGCGCCAAGCCCCTGCCCGCCCCCGTCAAAACCCTGATGACCGCCGCGGCCAAGGTGATGACGACGGTGGCTTACAAGGTTTAAACACGCTACTTGCGTCCGTAGGTGCTGTCGTGGTCAGGGGCAATGGTGAGCAGCCGTAAAAACCCACCTTCTCGGTAGGCCGTGCAGCGACGCGACTGGGTGATGCGCAAGGAATAAACGGCATCTAAACCAGGTGGTGGCTTGATGCTGACGATTTTTTCCCACTTCAAACCGCTGTCCTTGTAGACCTGCGCCCATGTGAGCTGCTTGATTTTTTTCAAGGTGTCTAAAGCGGCATGGCGCTCAGGCTTTTGCAAGTTGAGCAGGTGGTCTTGAAAAATCGGGTTGTTCATGTCCAAACGGACAAACCCATCAGAGCCAGCCATGGGCTTTATTCGCCTTGCAAGCGCTCAACCAAGTCGTCTGCGCCCTCATCGTGCGCTGGGTGGGCTTGTGCCCAAGCCAACGCCTGCTCCAGGTCTGCAGCCGCACCTGAGGCGTGCAGCCAACGCTCGTTGTCAGGCACCACCGTGGCTGTGCGAATAAGCCATACCCCTGCCTCTTGCTCTTCGACGAGCACCTGACGCCCAGCAAATTGCTTGCCTAGGGAAATTTGTCCGTTGGCTCCCACAACTTTGACGCTGGTACTGATGGCTGCTTGCATGTTTTGAGTGCCGCACGAAATTAGTAAAAACCCATTTTAGTGCCTCATGGCTTGCGGTCAAGCCTCCACCACCTCAAAACTGGTGGTGATCTCGGCGGTTTTGCCCAGCATGATGGTGGCTGAGCAGTATTTGTCGTGGCTCATCTGGATGGCGCGCTCCACCGCGGCTTGGGGCAGGCCCTTGCCAGTGACCGTGAAATGCATGTTGATTTTGGTGAACACCTTGGGGTCAACTTCGGCGCGCTCTGATTGCAAACGCACCGAGCAGCCGCGCACATCGTGGCGGCCGCGCTTAAGTATCAGCACCACGTCGTAAGCGGTGCAGCCACCTGCGCCTGCCAGCAGGGTTTCCATAGGGCGCGGGGCGAGGTTTTGGCCACCGTTTTCGGGCTTGGCCGCATCGGGTGCGCCGTCCATCACCAAGGTGTGGCCGCTGCCGGTTTCAGCCAAAAAGCCCATGCCTGAGCGGGTGCCGGTCGCGCCGGTCCAGGTTACTGTGCAGTCCATGTGGGTCATCCTTCACAAGTTAAAAATCAACACGCATCCACAAAAGACGCCATAATTAGCATTTAATTTGGCATCAAAATCATGGATACCGTCTTAAGCAATCTCACGGTCAGTGTGACCAACCTCAAGCGCCACTATGCCGACATTTTGAAGCAAGCCGAGGACGAGCCGGTGGCGGTGCTCAACCACAACCGGGCTGAGGCCTACCTTTTGCCTGCCGCTCACTACGAACGGCTCATGGCGCACCTGGAAGATTTGGAAGACGCCAAACTGATACGCGACCGCGCCCAAGGCCCGTTTGTCGATGTCAGCATCGATGAGCTATAAACTGCGCTTTCATGCATTGGCACTGCGCGAGTGGCAGCAACTCGACGCCAGCGTGCGCGAACCGCTCAAAAAGAAACTGCAAGCGCGGCTTGAACACCCGCATGTGCCAGCCGCAGCGCTGTGCGGCATGGCCAACTGCTACAAAATCAAACTGCTAGCACTGGGCTATCGCCTTGTTTGCCAAGTAGACGATGAGGTGGTCACCGTCACGGTGATCGCGGCGGGAAAACGTGACAAGCAACAGGTCTACAAAAGTGCCACACACAGGCTTTGATGCTTGGCTTTTGGCGCCATGGCTGGCGCGCGTGCCAGAGCCACTAAACTTGGCGCATGCGTGCCACACCTAAAACAAAGCCCCTGACCCCCGCCGATTACCTGCAAAAAATCCTCACTGCGCGGGTGTATGACGTGGCGGTGGAAACGCCGCTGGAGCCGGCCAAGGTGTTGGGGCGGCGGTTGCACAACCGCGTGTTGCTCAAGCGCGAAGACCAGCAGCCCGTGTTCAGCTTCAAGCTGCGCGGCGCTTACAACAAGATGGCGCACCTGAGCCCCGAGCAACTTGCCGCGGGGGTCATTTGCGCCTCGGCGGGCAACCACGCCCAGGGCGTGGCGCTGGGGGCGGGCAAGCTCGGCGCTCGCGCGGTGATTGTCATGCCCACCACCACCCCGCAGGTGAAGGTCGACGCCGTCAAAACCTTGGGGGGCGAGGTGGTGCTGTTTGGCGAGAGCTACTCCGATGCTTACAAGCACGCGCTGGCGCTACAGAAAAAAGAGCACCTCACTTTTGTACACCCCTTTGACGACCCCGATGTGATCGCCGGCCAGGGCACGATTGCCATGGAAATGCTGCGCCAACTCCAAAGCCTGGGCAAGCATGGCGCCTCTGACCTGGACGCGGTGTTTGTGGCCATCGGCGGGGGCGGGCTGGTGGCGGGCGTGGGCAGCTACATCAAGGCCATACGCCCGGACATCAAGGTCATCGGCGTGCAAATGAACGACTCCAACGCCATGATCCAGTCCATCGACGCCGACGAACGCTTGGTGCTGGACGACGTGGGGCTGTTTAGCGACGGCACAGCCGTCAAGCAAGTGGGCGAAGAAACCTTCCGCCTGGCGCAATCCTTGGTGGACGAGTACATCGAGGTAGACACCGACGCGGTGTGCGCGGCCATCAAAGACGTGTTTGTGGACACCCGCAGCATCGTGGAGCCCGCCGGCGCCATGGCCGTGGCGGCCATCAAACAGTACGTGGCCAAGCACAAGTGCAAGGGCAAAAGCTTTGCCGCGATTTTGTGCGGCGCCAACATGAACTTCGACCGCCTGCGCTTTGTGGCCGAGCGCGCCGAGGTGGGCGAAGAGCGCGAGGCGCTGTTCGCCGTGACCATTCCTGAAGAGCGCGGCAGCTTTCGGCGCTTTTGCGAGCTCATTGGCAACCTGCCGGGCGGCCCGCGCAACGTGACCGAGTTCAACTACCGCATCAGCGACGCGGCGCAAGCGCATGTGTTTGTGGGCCTGACCACCACCAAGGGCGAAAGCGCCAAGATCGCCAGCAACTTCAACAAGCACGGCTTTGAGGCGCTAGACCTCACCCACGACGAGCTGGCCAAAGAGCACATCCGCCACATGGTGGGCGGGCACTCCAAACTGGCCAGCGACGAGCGCTTGCTGCGCTTTGTGTTCCCCGAGCGGCCGGGCGCTTTGCTGAAGTTTTTGAGCCTGATGCGCCCGGGCTGGAACATCAGCCTGTTCCACTACCGCAACCAAGGCGCCGACTACGGCCGCATTTTGGTGGGCCTGCAAGTGCCCAAGGCTGACGACAAAGCCTTTGCCAAGTTTCTCGCTACGCTGGGCTACGCTTACGTGGACGAAACCCACAACCCCGTGTTCAAGTTGTTTTTACAGGCCTGAGCCCGGCATTGGTGTGTCGCAAACAGCACCCCGAGCGCGACACCACACTTTTAAAATCAAGCAAGGAAACAAGAGGAGACCCCATGAGCTACGAGATGATTCAAGTGCGCACCGAGGCCGACAAGGTTGGCGTGATCACACTCAACCGCCCCAAGCAACTCAATGCCCTGAACGACCAGCTGATGAACGAGCTGGGCGAGGCCCTGGCCGCGTTTGATGCCGACGAGCGCATCGGCTGCATGGTCATCACCGGCAGCGAGAAAGCGTTTGCCGCGGGTGCCGACATTGGTGCCATGGCCACCTACAGCTTCTCAGACGTGTACAAGCACGACTACATCACCCGCAACTGGGAGCGCATTCGCCAAATTCGCAAACCCGTGATTGCCGCCGTGAGCGGTTTTGCCCTGGGCGGCGGCTGCGAGCTGGCCATGATGTGCGACTTCATCATCGCCGCAGACAACGCCAAATTTGGCCAGCCCGAGATCAAACTCGGCGTGATTCCAGGCGCGGGCGGCACCCAGCGCCTGCCGCGCGCTGTGGGCAAAGCCAAAGCCATGGACCTGGCCCTGACCGGGCGAATGATGGACGCCACCGAGGCCGAGCGTGCCGGACTGGTCAGCCGCGTGGTGCCCCTGGACAAACTCATGGACGAAACCCTGGGCGCCGCCCTGATGATTTGCGGCTTCTCGCAACTGGCCACCATGGCGGCCAAAGAGTCGGTCAACCGCGCCTTTGAGAGCGGCCTGAGCGACGGCGTGATGTTTGAGCGCCGCCTCTTCCACGCCTTGTTCGCCACGGCCGACCAAAAAGAAGGCATGGACGCCTTTGTCAACAAGCGCAAAGCCGAGTTCAAGCACGCCTAAAGCACTTGCCCCAAGCACACGACCCGAGCCAAAAAATCCCGCTATAATTATGCTCTTCGGTGATATAGCTCAGTTGGTTAGAGCGCAGCATTCATAATGCTGATGTCGGTGGTTCAAATCCACCTATCACCACCACATTGAAAAGCCCCTGCACGCAAGTGCTGGGGCTTTTTTTTTGGCCGGGGCTTTTTTCTTGCCCGGACCTTTTTCTTGCCCGCGCATTTTCAGCATTTTTTTCAGTTAGCAAGCCCCTGCGCCAACACGGCTGCATGCGGGGCTCAGGGTTTGCGCGTAGACCCGCCAACTTGAGGGTGGCTAACCCTCAAGATGTGCCGCCGACCAACCGTTATTACAAGTATCAATTTATTGCCTCCACCCAATAATTTGGTCACAGGGAGACACGCCATAGGGGCTGTGTTTCCGGTCACGGTTTCGTCCGGCACCTCGCTCCAAAGACATGGGCCAGGCCGCTTGGATGCTCATCCAACTTAACGGAGTTAATGGTATGTCACTGGTCATGAAACGCTCTGCCTCGCCGGCACCTGAAGTCAATCCTGCTGTGGTTCGCGGCGTTAGCCGACAAATGAGCCGTGATGCCGATGCGCAGCGCAAACGCGCACGCACCTTGGCCAAGCAGCAGCAAGCCGCTGAGCGCGTGGCCAGCGCGTCGAGCCAAGTGTCGGCCGGCGTGAACGAAGCCGCCTCCGCGGCCGAAGAGCTCAAGCGCGCCTCGGATGAGATTGCCAGCGGCGCTGAAGAGGCCTCCGGTGCAGCGCAAGAATCTTTGGCGGCCATCACCCAAATCACGGGCGCCATCAACCGCCAGCTGGCCTCGGCCAAAGACGCGCAAACGCGCGCCCAAACCATGCAGCGTTTGGTGGGTAAGGTCAACGAAGAGGTGCAAACCACCGTGACGAATGTGGGCGTGGCCGCGCAGCGCCAAGGCGAGTCGGTCAAGATGGTGGCTGAGTTGGAGCGCCAAGCTGCCAACATTGGCGACATCGTCAAGGCCGTGGCCCGCATTGCCGACCAAACCAATTTGCTGGCCCTGAACGCCGCCATTGAAGCGGCCCGCGCCGGCCAACACGGCAAAGGCTTTGCGGTGGTGGCCGATGAGGTGCGCACCCTGGCTGAGACCAGCGAAAAAAGCGCCAAACAAATTCAAGACCTGGTGGGCCAAATTCAGGGCGATGTGAAAAGCATTGCCGAAGGCATCAACGAGGCAGCCGAGGCTGTGCAAACCGAAGCCGACAAGAGCAAAACCATCATTCAGCAGCTCGACAAAATCGGGCGCGATTCGGTAGAAATTGTGGCGGGCGCCAACGAGATTGCCTCGGCGGCTCAGCAGTCCATCACCGCGGCCAGCCAAGCCCTCAAAGGCGCAGAAACCATTGCCGCAGCGGCCACTGAGCAAAGCTCGGCGTGCGAAGAAGCCGCCAAAACCGTGCAAGAGCAAAGCACCGCTTTGGCCGAGTGCGAGCAAACCGCGTCCAACTTGTCTGAATTGGCTGACGAGCTCAAAAACAGCACCGACATTGGCAAGAGCGCCGAAGAAGTGGCCTCGGCCGCTGAGGAGCTCTCCAGCGCGGTACAAGAGATCAACCGCTCGGCCAGCCAAATCATGATTGCCCTGGAAGAGATTCGCAAAGGCGCGCAGGCCCAGTCCAGCGCCACCGCCGAGTCGGCCGCAGCCATCAGCCAAATTGAAAAAGGTGCTCAGCTCGCCTCCGACCGTGCAAGTGGTGCCCGCGAACTTGCCGCTGCCATCAAAGGTGTGATGGGTGAGAACAAAGCCTTGATCGACGGCTTGGTGAGCAGCATTTCTTCGAGCGTGGACTCCACCCGCGAAAGCGCGCAACAAATCAAGTCGCTCGAGCTCATCAGCCGCAAGATCGACAAGATTGTGGACGCCATCACCCAGGTGTCCATCCAGACCAACATGCTGGCCGTCAACGGCAGCATCGAAGCCGCCCGTGCAGGCGAGTACGGCAAGGGCTTTGTGGTGGTGGCCACCGACATTCGTAACCTGGCGCACGACTCGGCCGAGAACGCCGACCGCATCAAAGACCTGGTCAAGTCGATCCAAGACCAAATTGCCTTGGTGGGCCGCGACCTGAGCGAGATCATCAGCTCGGCGCTGAGCGAAGTGGAAAAAACCAAGAGCATCACCGCCAACCTCATCAGCATGGAAGAAGACGTGGCCAAGCTCGAAGAGGGCAACGCCGAAGCCGTGGCTGCCTCGGAAGAAATTGTGGCTGCGCTGGCCCAGGTGAAGGTGGGTGTGGACCAGGTGTCCACCGCTGCCACACAGGCTGAAAAAGCGGCGGAGCAAGCCTCGACCGCCGCGCGTCAGCAGTCCACCGGTGCGGAGGAGTTGTCGGCTGCGATTGAAGAGATCGCCTCTTTGGCTGACGAGCTGCAAAGCAACTGAGCCCAGCAAGGAGAGCCGTGATGGAAATCTCTGACGATCTGGCATCGGCAAGCGCCGAGCCCACAGACGAGGCTGCGCAAGACAGGCAGTTTGTCACCTTCAGCGTGGCCGACGAAATGTTCGCTGTGCAGATGGCGCCGGTGCAAGAAATCATCCGTGTGCCCACCGTGGCCCGCTTGCCGCTGGCCCCGCATTCGCTCGACGGCCTGGCCAATTTGCGTGGCCGTGTGCTGCCCATCGTGAACCTGCGCCGCATCTTTGGGGTGGAGGCGCGCGAGCACGACGACGCCACGCGCGCCGTGGTCATCAACCTGGGCCAACCCCTGGGCTTTGTGGTGGACCATGTCTCGAGCGTGATCAGCGTAGAGCCCGAGGAGATCGAGCCTGCGCACCACATCCAATCGGTGGTGCAATCGGACTACCTCACCGGGGTCATCAAGCGGCCCTGCGCCGAAGGTGGCAAAGACCAGCTGCTGCTGGTGCTGGACTTTGACCGCGTGGTGCGCGAGCAATTTGCCAGCATTGCGCAAATGGCTGCAGCGCGCGGCAACGCACGCATCACCAGCCAAAGCAGCACCGCGCACGACGTGAGCGGCACCGACGACAAGGTCAGCAGCGACGAGTTGCGCCTGGTGAGCTTCACCGTGGCGGGGCAAGAGTACGCCATCGACATCGCCGAGGTGCGCGAAATCGTGCAACGGCCATCGGAGATCAGCGAGCTGCCCAACACGCCTTCGCACGTGCTGGGGTTGATGTCGCTGCGCCAACGCTTGCTCCCCCTGGTGGGCTTGCGCCACTTGTTTGGCCTGCCCGATGTGGAACACGACGAGCGCCACCGCATTGTGGTGGTGTCGCTGCCCGACGGCGGCCAGATGGGCCTGGTGACCGACACCGTCAAAGAGGTGTTGTCGGTGCCACGCGGCCAGGCCGATGACATGCCTTCGCTGCTCTCGCACGACCCAGGCATGAAAGAGTTTTCAGCCATTTGCCGCTTGGACAACGGCAAGCGTCTGGTCTCGATCATTGCCACCCAGCACCTGCCAGGCTTGAACCATTTGAGCGACTTGGTGGCCAACGAAGACCCCCACACATCCAGCACACAAGAGAGCGACACCATGAGCATGAGCAGCGAGGTCGGCAACGACGATGACACCCAGGTGGTGATCTTCCGCCTGGGCACCGAAGAGTACGGCGTGCCCATCATGAGCGTGCAAGAAATTGTGCGCGTGCCCGATGTGCTCACCCGCGTACCGCGCACACCCGCGTATGCCGAGGGCGTGATCAACCTGCGTGGCACCGTGCTGCCCGTGATCGACCAGCGCACACGTTTGGGCTTGCCCAAAAGCGAGCGCAACGACCGCCAGCGCATCATGGTTTACACGCTGGGGGGCTTGCGCACCGGCTTCATTGTGGACTCGGTGGCCGAGGTGCTGCGCATCTCCAAATCCAACATCGAGCACGCGCCCGAGTTGTCCAACGAGCAGGCCAAGCTCATCACGCGCGTGGCCAAGCTCGAAGGCGACAAGCGCTTGGTGATGTTGATCGATCCCGACCAGTTGCTCGGCGCCATGGAAAACCGTGGCATGCACGAGATGGTGTCGGACACGGCCAGCGGCGGCGAGCCCATGGCATTGGCAGCTTGAAGAAGGAGGGTTTGTGTTGAAGGTTCTTGTCATTGACGACTCTGCACTCATGCGTCGCTTGTTGAGCCAGGTGCTCACCGAGGCCGGCCTGAAAGTGGCCATGGCTCGCAATGGACGTGAAGGCGTGGAGCAAGTCACCGAGTGGCAGCCCGATGTGGTCACGTTAGACATCAACATGCCCGAGATGGATGGCCTCACTGCGCTCTCGCTCATCATGCAAGCCCGCCCCACCCCTGTGGTGATGGTGAGCTCGCTGACCGAGCGGGGTGCGCAAGTCACGCTGGAGGCCCTGGCCCTGGGTGCGGTGGATTACGTCGCCAAGCCCGGGGGCACCATCTCGCTGAGCATGGACAGTGTGGCCAAGGACTTGGTCAGCAAAGTGCGGTGTGCGGCCAAGGCGCGCATCCGCATGCCTGGCCCGCACGACGCAAGCCCTGCGCCAACACGCCCGGTTCCGTCACGCCCTGCACCAGCACGCCCACTCAGGCCAGCCCCATCGGCGCTCTCACGCACCGAAGCAAGCGCCAGCCTGCGCCCGGCCACGCCTTTTGGCACCCAAGCGCGCCAGCGCCTGGAGAGCACCGGCATGCTGCCACCGGGTTCAAGCACGGTCACCTCGCAACTGCCTGGCATGGTGGTGCTGGGGGTGTCCACGGGCGGGCCACGCACGCTCGAAGACATCTTGCCCCGGCTGCCGGCCGATTTTCCGTGGCCCGTGTTGATTGCGCAGCACATGCCGGCCAACTTCACCGACGTGTTTGCCAAACGCATGGACTCGATTTGCCAGCTCGAGGTACGCGAAGCAGCCACCCCCATGCCCATTGAGCCGGGGGTGATTTACATCGCCCGCGGCGGCAGCGACATGGTGGTGTCTGAGCGCCTGGGGCGCCTGATTGTGCAGCCGCTGCCCGAGTCGGCGGTGCATCCCTGGCACCCTTCGGTGGACCGCATGGTGGAAACCGCCATGCGCTATGTGCCTGCCGACCGAATGATCGGCGTGCTGCTCACCGGCATGGGCAACGACGGGGCCGAACAAATGGCGCGCCTGCGTCAAATGGGTGGCCGCACGATTGCCGAGTCTGCCGACTCGGCCGTGGTGTTTGGCATGCCGCAAGAGCTCATCAACCGCCAAGGCGCCACCCAAGTTTTGCCCGCCACCGCCATCAGCGCCCAGCTGGTGAGCTGGATGGGCCGGACGAAAAAACACTGAGGACTCTCATGGGACTTAAAAAACCTGTCAACAACCCAGGCCTGCATGAGGTCGTTGAGCGCGAGTTCGTGCGCGACGAGGCGGGTTTGTTGCAACAACTCAAAGACGACCAAGCCAGCAACCGGCGCTGGGCAGCACGCGAGTTGATGCAGTACCCGCGCGTGGCACCCACCCTGGGCGAGGTCTTGCTGCACGAGCGCGACAGCAGCGTGCGCACCGCTCTCTTCACCACCCTGGCTGGCTTTGCCAACGACGATGCGGTCAACGCCTTGCTGCCTCTCTTGCGCAGCGAAGACGCGGGCCTGCGCAATGGCGCCATTGAAGCCCTGACAGAAATGCCCTTGGCAGTTGCACCGCGCATGCAAGCGTTGCTGCGCGACAGCGACCCCGATGTGCGCATCTTCACCGTGAACCTGCTGGCCGAGTTGCGCCACGAGCACGTGGCCACCTGGCTGCGTCAAGTGCTGCAAAACGAAACCGCGGTCAACGTGGTGGCCGCGGCCATTGAGGTGATGACCGAGGTGGGCGATGTGCAAGACGTGCCCGCGCTGCGCGCTGCTGGCCAACGCTTTGCGACCGACCCCTTTGTGGGCTTTGCCGCAGACATGGCGATTGAACGAATCGAGGCCGCATGAGAACCGCCACCGCAGCCGTCATCCCCAAGGTCTCAGCCATTGCTGACGCCGACTTTTTGAAGTTCAGGGATTTCTTTTACCGCAAAACCGGCATCCACTTTGACGAAAGCAAGCGCTACTTTGTGGACAAGCGTTTGGTCGAGCGCATCGAGGCCACCGGTGCCGAGAACTTCCGCAGCTACTTTGTGAACCTGCGGTTTGAGTCGAGCAGCGGCGAGTTGCAAAAACTTGTGAACGCGATGACGGTCAACGAGACCTATTTTTTCCGCGAAGCCTACCAGTTCGATTGCATGGTCAAAGACATGCTCAACGAGGTGGCCAAGCGCAAGCGCCCGGGCGACCGCATTCGCATTTGGTCGGTGCCGTCGTCCACCGGCGAGGAGCCCTACAGCATTGCCATTTACCTGCTGGAGCGCTGGGCGCAAATTGACAACTACGAGGTGGAAATTTTCTCCTCCGACATCGATACCGAGGTGCTGGCCTCGGCGCAGCGTGGCATTTACTCGGCACGCTCGGTGGCCAACTTGCCCAAGGCTTACTTGGAAAAGTACTTCAAAAAAATCAACGACAACGAGTTTGCGATTTCGCGCGACCTGGTCTCGGCCGTGGAGTTCAACCGCATGAACCTGACCGACCCCACCGACACGAAACGCTTTCGCGACATCGACCTGATTTTTTGCCGCAACCTGCTGATCTATTTTGACGAGATGTCACGCCGCATGGCTGCCGAGGGCATGTTCGAAGCCCTCAACCCCGGCGGCTTTGTGTGCCTGGGGCACTCTGAGTCGATGAGCCGCATTTCCAACCTGTTTTCCGTGCGCCGTTTCCCGGATGCCATGGTTTATCAAAAGCCCGTCTGAGGAGCACGCGATGACACAAGCAAACATTCTGGTGATTGACGACGCGGCCACCGTGCGCATGTACCACCGCAAGATGCTGGGCGACGCCGGCTGGCATGTGGAGGAGGCCATCAACGGCCTTGAAGCCCTGGAAAAAGTGGCCAGCCAACCCGCTGACAAACCCTTTGACCTGTATGTCAGCGACATCAACATGCCCAAGATGGACGGCTACGCCTTTGTGCGCGAGCTGCGCCGCCTGGGCAACATCCCCCAGGTGCCGGTGCTGATGGTTTCAACTGAAGCCCAAACCCAAGACGCCAACGCCGCCAAAGACGCGGGGTCCAACTGTTACCTGGTCAAGCCCGCCCGCCCAGCCGAGCTGGTGCTGACCGCCGCCATTTTGTTGGGTGACGAGGCCGCCGCCATGAAAGCGGCCAGCCAGATGAGCGCCGTATCAACCCAAGGAGCACGCGCATGAGCATGAACACTTCGGAGCTCCTGGAGCAATTCACCCTGGAGGCCCGCGACTGCCTCGAGGTGGTGGGCCAACGCCTGCTGGACCTGGAGCGTGAGCCCGCCAACACGGAGATGATCAACGACCTCTTCCGTCAGGTGCACACCCTCAAGGGCAACTGTGGCCTGTTTGAATTCAAAGCGCTTGAGCGTGTGGTGCATGCCGGCGAAGACCTGCTCGACCGCGTACGCAACGGTCGCATGGCCTACACGCCCGAGCTGGCCGACGCCTTGCTCAACGCCATGGACTACACCGCCGAGCTGGTCGATGAAATCGCCGCCCACGGCGAGTTGCCCGCCCAAGCCGACGACCGCGCCGTGGTGTTGGCCGCAGCCCTGCGCGCTTTGCTTGAACCCAATGGCGCACCAGCCAAAGCCACGCCCGCGCCCAGCGCCGCCCCTGCGGCGGTGGTGCACGAGCCCTTGCCCGAGTGGGCCAAAGGCCTGCCCGAGTCTTGCCACCAAAACGGCTTGCTGGCCTTGCGCTACCAGCCCGAACCCGAGTGCTTCTTCAAAGGGGAAGACCCCTGGCATTTGGCCCTCAGCATCCCGGGCTTGGTGCACATCTCGGCGCAAGCCCGCCAGCCCTGGCCAGCCAACGCAGACTTTGATTGCTACGCCTGCAACCTCGACCTGATTGCGGTGAGCAGCTCGCCCAAAGCCTACCTGGAAGAGCACTTTCGCTACGTGCCCGAGCAAGTAAGCTGGGCCGAGATGCACGCCGCGCAAGCCGATGCCCCCGTGGCCGATGACGCGAGCACGGCTTTGCTCAAAACCCGCATTTTGCAAATTTGGGACGAGCAGCGCGCCTTGCTGGCCCGCCCAGGTTTGGCCGCTGGCACCGTGGTGGCCACACGCATCGTGCTCGATCACCTGCTGGGCTTGTGGGGCAAGGACGAGGCCACGCAAGCGGCCCGCGTGAGCCTGCAGGCCCTGCCCCCAGGGGCGGTGCCCCTGGCCACCTGGGCGCAACAGAACCACCCTGGTGGCAGCGCCTCGGCAGCGGTGACGCCCAGCGGCGCCAACGCCAACGTGGCCCCGCTTGAGCCACGCATGGGTGCGACCAACAACGACGAGGCCAACGCGGGCAACCGCGTGCTCAAGGTCGCACAAGACAAGATCGACCGCCTGATGGATTTGATTGGCGAGATGGTGGTGGCCAAAAACGCCCTGCCCTATGTGGCCACCCGCGCTGAAACCGTGTTTGGCCAGCGCGAGCTGGCGCGCGAAATCAAGGCGCAGTACTCGGTCATCAACCGCATTGCCGAAGACATGCAGCACGCCATCATGCAGGTGCGCATGATGCCCGTGGGCACAGTGTTCCAGCGCTTTGGCCGCTTGGTGCGCGACCTGTCCAAGAAACTGGGCAAAGAGGTGCAGCTGGTGGTCGAAGGTGAAGACACCGAGGCCGACAAAAATGTCATCGAGGCCCTGGCCGACCCGCTGATCCACATCTTGCGCAACAGCCTGGACCACGGCCTGGAGCTGCCTGCTGTGCGTGTGGCTGCCGGCAAACCCGCCATGGGCACGCTGCGTGTGAGCGCCCACCAAGAAGGCGACCGCGTGATGCTCGACATTGCCGACGATGGCGCGGGCATCGACACCGACCGCGTGCGCGCCAAAGCCGTGGAGCGTGGCCTCATTCCTGAAGACCGCGCCAGTTCTTTGAGCGAACAAGAAGCGCAGCAACTGATTTTCTTGCCTGGCTTCTCCACAGCCGACACCATCTCCGACCTCTCGGGTCGCGGTGTGGGCATGGACGTGGTGCGCTCGGCGGTGGAGCGCATCAACGGCACGGTCACGCTCGAGAGCGAGCGCGGCAAAGGCACCACCTTGCGCCTGGCCCTGCCCCTGTCGATGGCGGTCACCAACGTGATGATGATCGAAACCGGTGAGCGCCGTTTTGGCGTGCCCATGGACTTGATTGTGGAAACCGTGCGCGTGCCGGCCGAAGACATCCACAACTTCAAGCAGTCACGCACAGCCGTGCTGCGCGGACGCATTGTGCCGCTGCGCGCCATGAACGAGCTGCTGTCGGTGGACACACCGCAGCGCCTCAACGAAGAAGGCGAGCACGCGGTGCTGGTGGTGCGCAGCGGGCGCGAGAACGTGGGCCTGATCGTGGACGACTTCCACGGCACCAGCGACATCATTTTGAAGCCCTTGGAGGGCGTGCTCTCGGGCTTAACTGGTTTTGCTGGCACGGCCTTGATGGGCGACGGCAGTGTGTTGATGATTTTGAACCCCAAGGAGTTGCTCTGATGGCCCTGCAATTTGACAACCAGACCGCCACGCTCGAGGGCACGGTCACGGTCGAAGAGGCCGAGACTTTGTCGAACTGGCTCAAAGAAAAAATCCAGAACGGCACGCCCCCGCACGTGGCCATGGCCACCTGCGAGCATGTGCACGCTGCTGTGCTGCAAGCCCTGCTGGCCCTCAAGCCGGTGCTCGACAGCGCACCAGCCCACCCCCACCTCAAACACGTTTTGGCAGCAGCCCTGCCCGCGCGCGAAAGCGCCACAGCCTGAACGAGAAAGACGAGCACGTCGATGAAACACATACTTTTGGTGGACGACTCCGCCACCATGCTCATGAGCCTCAAGAGCACGCTGGAGATCAGCGGCTTCAAGGTCGATGTCGCCTCAGACGGCCAAGTGGCGCTGGGCAAAGTCAAGTCCGGGCTCAAGCCCGACCTGATCATCACCGACATCAACATGCCCAACCTCGATGGGATTGGTCTGATCCGCGCGGTGCGCCAGCTCTTGCGATTCACGCCAATTTTGGCGCTGACCACAGAGAGCCAGCAGACCAAGCGCGACGAGGCCAAGTCCATCGGTGCCACCGGCTGGCTGGTCAAGCCCGTGGGCGGCGCCGATCTGGTCAGAGTGATCAAGCAAGTGATTCCAGGGGCCTGAAGGACATCCATGAGCAGCAAGCAAACCGAGCCGGACGACCAGGGTGCAGTGGCTTTCATCAAGCACGCACTCAACCCCAAAGAGCCCGTGGCCTGGGCCATCATCTCGCTGGCGGGGGTAGCGGTGTTGCCCTTGCTCGCGCCCGAGTGGTTCAACTACGAGCAAGTCGCTTGGCTGGCCGTGGGCCTGTGCGTGGGCTGGGTTTTGCACCCGCACCTCAACCACCAAAAAAACAAACGGAACCTGCGCACCAACGACGTGATTGCGCAAGACATCAGCACCTCGCAACAGGCTTTTGGTGTGCTCAAGCAACAGGTGAGCGCCACCATCCAAACCTCGGAGACCGCTGTGTTTGCCATGATGGAGCGCATGACGCGCGTGCACCAAACCACCATGGCGCTGCGCGCGCGCATTCTGGAGTCGGTGAGCAAGTCGCAAAGCCTCTCGCACGACTCGCTCAACAAGGCCGGGCGAGACAGCGCCTCCGTCTCGCAGTTGGCCGATCACCAGCGCGAGTTTGAAACCATCCGCAACAACAGCCTGGAGCGGGTGCGCACCGTGGCCCAGCAGGTGCGCCACCTCACCCCTTTGGCGGCAACCATCTCGGACATTTCGCGCCAAACCAACCTGATTTCCATCAACGCCTCCATTGAAGCGGCGCGGGCGGGTGAGTCGGGTGCGGGCTTCAAGGTGGTGGCCACCGAGGTGCGTCGCTTGTCGACACAAACCGCGCAAGCGGCCAAGCAAATCACCGATGGCATCAACACCGCGGCCTTGTCGATTGAGGCGGAATTTGCCCAGCTGCAACAAAGCTTGGGCAGCGAAGCCTCGGGGCAGCTCACTGAAATTGCGCAGCACATCCAAGACATGAGCACCACGCTGGCCGAGGTGGTGCCTTACCTGGCCAGCCTGTCTGAGCACATGGACACAGTGATGAACGATGTCACCACCGACATTGTGGAAACCTTGGGCGACATGCAGTTCCAAGACATCAACCGCCAGTTGCTCGAGCAAATCAACAACGCGCTGGGCAGCCTCTCGACCCACTTTGCGCAACTCTACAAACTCATCGACGGCCAGGCGCCACCGCCGCCCATGATGCTCGAAGAGCTCATGCAGGTGTGGACCAGCAACTACGTGATGCACTCCCAACGTGTGGCCCACGTGATGGGCTCGGGTGGCTCCGACGAAGGCTTGGTGGTGGTGCCCGATGAGGCCGAATCGGTGGGCAACCTGGAGTTGTCCACCAACAACGGGCCGCGCATCGAGTTGTTCTGATCGCGCTTGACTGATGGCTGAGCCGCTCACCGCCCTGGTTTTAAGCGGGGGAGGCGCGCGAGCGGCCTACCAGGTGGGGGTGCTCAAGGCCATCTCCCGCTTGCGGCGAGAGGCCCTGGGGCCAGGCTGCCGCGAGGATAACCCCTTCAAAATCATCATTGGCACCTCGGCTGGGGCCATCAACAGCGCCGCCTTGGCCTGCCAGGCCGACCGCTACGATGCGGCAGTGGAGGTGCTGGCCAAAGTGTGGGCCGAGTTTTCGGCCGAGCAGGTGTACCGCGCCGACTCGCTGGGCGTGATTCGCAGCGGGGCGCAGTGGCTCACCATGCTCAGCATGGGTTGGGCGCTGGCGCGCTTCAAGCGCGTCAAGCCGCGCTCGCTGCTGGACAACGCGCCCTTGGCCGAGCTGCTGGAAAAGCTCATCCCCATGGAACGGCTGCCCACCATGCTGGCGCGCAAACACCTGCACGCCTTGGCCGTGACCGCCTCGAGCTACTCAGGCGGCGAGCACGTGACGTTTTACAGCTCGGCCAAACCCATCGAGCCCCTCGTTCGTTCGCAACGCGTGGCGGTGCCCACGCAGCTCATCCATGAGCATTTGCTGGCGTCTTCGGCCATTCCTTTTATTTTTCCGGCCAAGCGCATCCACCACAGCGGCCCAGATGGCGGCCAGGCGGCTTGGTATGGTGACGGCGCCATGCGCCAGACCGCACCGCTCTCACCCGCTATACATTTAGGAGCGGATAAGCTCCTGATCATCGGGGCTGGGCGCATGAATGAGCCTAAAAACTTAGCCCGGTCCAGCACCCAGTACCCCACCTTGGCGCAAATCGCTGGGCACGCCATGGCGAGTATTTTTTTGGACGCGCTGGCCGTGGACATTGAGCGCATGAACCGCGTCAACCGCACCCTGGCTTTGCTGCCCGAAAGTGTGCGGCACAACACCGCGCTGCGCCCCATGCAAAGCCTGGTGATTGCGCCCTCGCAGCGCATTGATGACATCGCCGCGCGCCATGTGCACCACCTGCCCGGCCCCATCCGTGTGCTGCTGGCTGGGGCGGGCGTGGGCAAAACTGGCAAGCAAACCCAGGGCTCGGCACTGGCGAGCTACCTGCTGTTTGAAGCGCCCTTCACCCAAGAACTGATGGCGCTGGGCGAAGCCGACACGCTGACGCGCCGCAGCGAGGTGGCGGCGTTTTTTGGCTGGCCCGACACGCCTGCGCCCTAAGCTTTATGATGTTGGCTTGAAGCGCGCGGCCTTCAAGCAGCCAACCCGCCCTTGAAAAACCCAAGGGTTTCACAGCGCTACCCCCAATCAGGTCTAGATAGATAGCTATCGAAAGCATAGCAACTCATGAGCAAAAAAGTTTTCATCAAAACCTTTGGTTGTCAGATGAACGAGTACGACTCGGACAAGATGGCCGATGTGCTGGGCGCCGCCCAGGGCTACGAGCCCACCCAGAACGTGGACGAGGCCGACCTGATTTTGTTCAACACCTGCTCGGTGCGCGAAAAGGCGCAAGAAAAGGTGTTTTCCGACCTGGGCCGCATCAAACACCTGAAGAAAAAAGGTGTGCAAATTGGCGTGGGTGGCTGCGTGGCCAGCCAAGAGGGCGAGGCCATCATCAAGCGCGCGCCGTATGTGGACGTGGTCTTTGGCCCGCAAACCCTGCACCGCTTGCCCGAGCTGCTCAACGCCCGCGCGGAACTCAACAAACCGCAGGTGGACATCAGCTTTCCCGAGATTGAGAAGTTCGACCACCTGCCGCCGGCCAAGGTGGAAGGTGCGAGCGCCTTTGTGAGCATCATGGAAGGCTGCAGCAAATACTGCAGCTACTGCGTGGTGCCCTACACCCGCGGTGAAGAGGTGAGTCGCCCGTTTGAAGACGTGTTGGTGGAAATTGCCGGCCTGGCCGACCAGGGCGTGAAAGAAATCAACCTGCTGGGCCAAAACGTGAACGCTTACCGCGCGCCCATGGTCAACGATGCGTCGTTGGCCAGCACCGGTGAGGTGGCCGACTTTGCCACGCTCTTGGAATTTGTGGCGGACATCCCGGGCATCGATCGCATCCGCTACACCACCAGCCACCCCAACGAGTTCACGCCCGCGCTGATTGCCGCTTACGAAAAACTTCCCAAGCTGGTGAGCCACCTGCACCTGCCAGTGCAACACGGCTCGGACAAAATTCTCATGGCCATGAAGCGCGGCTACACCGCCATGGAATACAAAAGCACGGTGCGTAAGCTGCGCGCCATTCGCCCCGACATGAGCCTGAGCAGCGACTTCATTGTGGGCTTTCCCGGCGAAACCGACGACGACTTTGCCCGCATGATGAAGCTCATTGACGATGTGGGCTTTGACAACTCGTTCAGCTTCATCTTCAGCCCGCGCCCAGGCACACCCGCGGCCAACTTGCACGACGACACGCCGCATGCGGTCAAGCTCGCACGGCTGCAGACCCTGCAAGCCGCGATTGAGAGCAACCTCACCGCCATCAGCGCGCGGCGTGTGGGCACGGTGCAGCGCATTTTGGTGGAAGGCCCGTCCAAGCGCGATGGGGCTGAGCTCATGGGCCGCACCGAATGCAACCGGGTGGTGAACTTTGCCGCACCCGTTGCGCGGCACCCGCAGTTGGTGGGTCAGCTGGTGGATGTGCGCGTGACCGAGGCGCTGCACTACAGCTTGCGCGCCGAGCTGGTTTAAGCCCGGGCAGGGCCAGTCCAAGCTTTAAAACGGCTTGGGCATGCCCTTCATGCCGCCAAAGCGCTTCATCATTTTCATGAGACCGCCGCCGCGCATTTTTTTCATCATGTCTTGCATCTGCTCAAACTCTTTGAGCAGGCGGTTGACCTCCTGCACATGAACGCCTGAGCCCGCGGCAATGCGGCGCTTGCGGGTGGCTTTGATGAGGTCGGGCTTGCGGCGCTCCAGCGGCGTCATGCTTTGGATGATGCCCTCTTTGCGGCGCACGTCTTTCTCCACCTTGTCCATGTCCATCTGACCGGCTTTGGCCGCCATTTGCGCGGGCAACTTGTCCATCAGGCTGGACAAGCCACCCATTTGCTTCATTTGCTGGATTTGCGAGAGGAAGTCGTTCAAATCAAAGTCGCCACCGCTCTTGACCTTGGCCGCGAGCTTTTGGGCTGCTGCCATGTCCACGCCGGCGGCCACTTGCTCGACCAGGGCCACGATGTCGCCCATGCCCAGCACGCGTCCAGCGTGGCGCTCGGCATCGAACACTTCCAGGCCGTCAATTTTTTCGCTGGTACCGGCCAGCTTGATGGGCACGCCGGTAACAGCACGCACCGAGAGCGCCGCACCACCGCGCGAGTCGCCATCGGTTTTGGTCAAGATGATGCCCGTCAGCGGCAAGGCTTCTTTGAAAGCCTTGGCGGTGTTGATGGCGTCTTGGCCCTGCATGGCGTCCACCACAAACAGGGTCTCAATCGGTTTGATGGCCGCGTGCAGCTCGCTGATTTCGCGCATCAGCGCTTCATCAATGGCCAAACGGCCAGCGGTGTCGACCAGCAGCACATCAAAGTAATGTTTGCGCGCGTAATCCAGCGCGGCGCGGGCAATGTCTACCGGTTTTTGGTCGGGCGTGCTGGGGAACCACTCGGCCCCGGCCTGGGCGGTCACGGTTTTGAGCTGCTCAATGGCCGCGGGGCGGTACACGTCACCCGAGACCGTGAGCACTTTTTTCTTGCGCTTTTCAATCAGGTGCTTGGCCAGCTTGGCCGTGGTGGTGGTTTTACCAGCACCTTGCAAACCGGCCATCAAAATCACCGCCGGTGGTTGGGTGGCGAGGTTGAGGTCACTCACACCCTCGCCCATGGTGGCGGCAAGTTCTTTGTTGACGATGCCCACCAAGGCTTGGCCTGGGGTGAGCGAGCCCATCACCTCTTGGCCCAGGGCTTTGTCTTTGACCCGCGCGATGAAATCACGCACCACCGGCAAGGCCACGTCGGCCTCGAGCAAAGCCATGCGCACCTCACGCAGCATGTCAGTGACATTCGATTCGGTGATGCGCGCCTGGCCGCGAATTTCTTTGACCAGGCGGCTGAGTTTGTCGGTAAGGGCTGAAGCCATGGGTTAAGTGGGCCATCCGCAATGCGGCGCCGAGGTTGAGGACGGGGGCGCTGTGCGATTGCAAAGCGCTAAACTGTCACCCATGATTTTAGCGAATGGCTCTTGGTTGTCTTTGCTCTTGAGTACCTTGGCCGGTTTGGCCTATGTGCTGCCGGCCGCCAGCGCCCAGGCCATGGGGGCACGCACGGCCCGTCAGGTGCTCACGCTGGCGTGGGTGCTGCACGGCTTGTTGCTGGGCTGGGGCCTGATGGCCGAGGCCCCGCGGTTTGGGTTTGCGCCGGCCTTGTCGGTCACCGCTTGGCTGGCGTTGGCCATTTACGGCATTGAGAGCCGCATTTACCCCCAGCTGCCCAGCCGCAAAGCCTTGTGGGTGGCGGCGGCCGTGGGCCTGAGCACGCTGGGCTTGTCGTGGTTGTACCCAGGCCAGCCACTGCACGCCTCGGCCTCGGTGTGGTTGCCCGTGCACTTGGCGCTGGGCATTGCCTCGTATGGTTTGTTTGCCGCCGCTGCGGTGCACGCGTGGCTGATGAACCGCGCTGAGGCGCGCATGCGCCAAATGACCGAGCAGGCCCCTGGCTTGCCACTGCTCACCCTGGAGCGCCTGACCTTCCGCTTTGTCGGGGCCGGCTTTGTGCTGCTGTCGGCCACCTTGCTCTCGGCCATTGTGTTTGGCGAGTCTTTGTATGGCAACGGCACGGCCTGGCGCTGGGACCACAAAACCGTGTTTTCGCTCCTGTCGTGGGCGGTGTTTGCCGTGCTCTTGCTGGGGCGTGCACGCTTTGGCTGGCGCGGGCGGCGCGCCGCGCGCTTGTTGTATGGCGGCGCCCTGCTGCTTTTGCTGGCATATGTGGGCTCGCGCTTTGTGCTGGAAATTGTTCTGAACCGCAGCGTATGAAGTTTCTCCTCTTCTTGGTGGTGGTGTTGATTGGGGCTTGGTTCTGGCGCCAGCGCAGCCTCAAGCGCGACCGCCAAAAAGCCCAGGCCAAGCCCAGCACGCCTTCAGGCCAGCACATCATGCTGAGCTGCAGCGTGTGCGGCGTGCATGTGCCCGACAACGAAGCGGTCGCCGGCCAGCGCGGCGCGTACTGCAGCGCCGAGCACCGCCGCCAAGCCGAAGACCTTTAAAGCACATGACCCCCTTGCCAAGCCCACAGCCGCTTTGGCACGAAGGTTGGTACCGCTACGCCCACCGGCTGGACTCGCCCAACTTCGGGCCACGCCCCCCAGGTGTGGGCATTGAGCTCATGGTGATCCACGCCATCAGCCTGCCCCCGGGCGAGTATGGCAACGGCGCGGTGCAGGCCTTGTTCACCAACCAGCTGGACTGGAACGCGCACCCTTACTTTCAAGGCATCGCGGGCCTGGAGGTGTCGGCGCACTTTTTCATCGACCGGCAAGGCGGCTTGTGGCAGTTTGTCAGTGCCGATGCGCGCGCCTGGCACGCCGGCGCCTCGCACTACCGCGGACGCGACAACTGCAACGACCACAGCATCGGCATTGAGCTCGAGGGCCTGGACGGCCACACCTTCACCCCCGCGCAGTACGACACTTTGGCAAGCCTCAGTGGCGCGCTGGTGCAGCACTACCCCATCACGCAGGCAGCTGGGCATGAGCACATCGCGCCGGGCCGCAAGCCTGACCCTGGGCCTGGCTTTGACTGGCTGCAATTCGCCCGCGCCAGTGGTTTGCCCTATGCGGGTTTCCCCTCGGGTGTGGTGTCGGTCTGACGCCGCACTTGGGGTCAGATCAAAGACTGAAGAAAAAAATTTCAATCGCCCCTTGTGGTGAGATTGCGTCACACCACACTTGGCTTGACAGTTTCACTTCCAGCATTTTTTTCAATGTTCATGAGCGCCTGCAAGGCAAACATGGCAAAAAACCCCGTCAAACCTGGGTTTTTGGGGCTCAAGTCGCGTCTTTCTTGGAGCGCGCCAGGGCCTGGGTGATGCAGAAAATAGACCGATAGACCGTCGCCCAACGAAGGTCATCCCGCACATGCACCCTGGGTGTGCACGGCGTCCCCGCTACACTACCGGTAGTGCATTTGCAGGTGGCCACACACCATATATAGTGTTTACCAAGCTGCAGACGTTTTCGGTTTTCCAGTCCAACTGGCCGCCCTGTACGTCGTCTGCAGCGCAGATTTCAAGACACTGAACCCACACACACCCCCAACGAGGATCCGATGCAGACCGCCCTATCTACCCCCCACACCGCACAGCCCGGCGTGATGACACGCAGCAGCCAAGACGAGGCCGCTGCGCAACCCCTGAGCCAATACCAAATCATTCGCCGCAACGGTGCGGTGGTGCCTTTTGAGCCCAACAAAATCGCTGTGGCCATGATGAAGGCCTTCTTGGCCGTGCACGGCACCCAAGGCGCGGCCTCGGCCAGCGTGCGCGAAGTGGTGGAAAGCCTCACGCAAAACGTGGTGCGCGCGCTCATGCGTTCACGCCCCGGCGGCGGCACCTTCCACATTGAAGACGTGCAAGACCAGGCCGAGCTGGGCCTGATGCGCGGTGGCCACCACGAGATTGCCCGTGCCTACGTGCTGTACCGCGAGCGTCGCGCGCAAGAGCGCGCCAGCCAAGTCACCCAAGCCGCCCCCA
The DNA here is from genome assembly GCA_002454975.1 of Hylemonella sp. UBA6679. Classification (GTDB taxonomy): domain Bacteria; phylum Pseudomonadota; class Gammaproteobacteria; order Burkholderiales; family Burkholderiaceae_C; genus Hylemonella. The sequence continues at coordinate 5,474 of DKJZ01000041.1, read as the reverse complement.
AAGCTGCGGCCCTGCACGTGACCGACAACGGCGAGCGCGTGGCCCTGGATGTGGACCGCCTCAAAAACCTGATTCTGGCCGCCTGCAGCGGCTTGGGCGCAGACGTCAAGCCCGAGCCCATCTTTGCCGAGACCATGCGCAACCTGTACGACGGCGTGCCCGTGGACGAGGTGTACAAGGCCTCCATCTTGGCTGCCCGCACGCTCATCGAGAAAGACCCTGACTACACCTACGCCACCGCGCGTTTGCTGTTCCACACCATCGCCAAAGAAGTGCTGGGCCGTGATGTTGAACCCGCGAACATGCAAGAAGCCTATGCCGATTACTTCCCCGGCTTCATCCAAAAGGGCGTGGACAACGACCTGCTTGACGAGAAGCTGCTGCAGTTCGACTTGAAGCGTCTGGGCCAAGCCCTCAAGGCCGAGCGCGACCTGAACTTTGACTACCTGGGCTTGCAAACCCTGTATGACCGTTATTTCTTGCACGTGCGCAAGACCCGCATCGAGCTGCCCCAGGCGTTCTTCATGCGCGTGGCCATGGGCCTGTCGTTGAACGAGATCGACCGCGAGGCACGCGCCATTGAGTTCTATGAAGTGCTCTCGAGCTTTGACTTCATGTCCTCCACGCCCACCTTGTTCAACTCGGGCACCTTGCGCTCGCAACTCTCGAGCTGCTACCTGACCACCGTGCCCGACCACCTCGACGGTATTTACGAGTCGATCAAAGAAAACGCGCTGCTGTCTAAATTTGCTGGCGGCCTGGGCAACGACTGGACCCGCGTGCGCGCCTTGGGCAGCCACATCAAGGGCACCAATGGCGAATCGCAAGGCGTGGTGCCTTTCCTCAAAGTGGTGAACGACACCGCTGTGGCCGTGAACCAAGGTGGCAAGCGCAAGGGCGCGGTGTGCACCTATTTGGAAACCTGGCACCTGGACATTGAAGAGTTTCTGGAGCTGCGCAAAAACACCGGTGACGACCGCCGTCGCACCCACGACATGAACACCGCCAACTGGATCCCAGACCTCTTCATGCGCCGCGTGATGGAAAAGGGCTCCTGGACGCTGTTCTCGCCGTCTGACGTGCCTGATTTGCACGACAAATTTGGCGCCGACTTCGAGCAGGCCTACACCGCCTACGAAGCCAAAGCCGCACGCGGCGAGATCAAGCCTTCGCGCACGGTGCAGGCCTCCGACCTGTGGCGCAAGATGCTCACCATGCTGTTTGAAACCGGTCATCCTTGGATCACCTTCAAAGACGCGTGCAATGTGCGCTCGCCCCAGCAGCACGCCGGCGTGGTGCACTCCTCCAACCTGTGCACCGAGATCACGCTCAACACCAGCGACACCGAAACCGCGGTGTGCAACTTGGGCTCGATCAACCTGCGTCGCCACCTCAAAGACGGCCGCGTGGACCACGAGAAACTGCGTCGCACCATCTCGACAGCCATGCGCATGCTCGACAACGTGATCGACATCAACTACTACGCCGTCAAGAAAGCACGCGACTCCAACCTGCGTCACCGTCCGGTGGGTCTGGGCATCATGGCCTTCCAAGACAGCTTGTATGAGTTGCGCATTCCTTATGCCAGCGACGAAGCCGTGCAGTTTGCCGACGAGTCCATGGAGGCCGTGTGCTACTACGCGTACTGGGCCTCGACCGAGTTAGCCAAAGAGCGCGGCCGCTACGCCACGTACAAAGGCTCGTTGTGGGACAAGGGCGTGCTGCCCCTGGACACCCTCAACATGCTGACCGAGGCACGCGGTGGTTATGTGGAAGTGGACCGCAGCATGACGCTGGACTGGGACGCCCTGCGCGCCAAGATCGCGGTGGATGGCATGCGCAACTCCAACTGCGTGGCCATTGCGCCGACTGCCACCATCTCCAACATCATTGGTGTGGATGCATCGATCGAGCCCTGCTTTGGCAACCTCTCGGTCAAGTCCAACTTGTCGGGCGAGTTCACCGTGATCAACAGCTACTTGGTGCGCGACTTGAAGCGCCTGGGTCTGTGGGACGACGTGATGGTCATGGACCTCAAACACTTCGATGGTTCTTTGAGCCCCATCGATCGCGTGCCGCAAGAGATCAAGTCGCTTTACGCCACCGCGTTTGAAGTGGAAACACGTTGGTTGGTGGAAGCCGCTGCACGTCGCCAGAAGTGGATCGACCAAGCGCAGTCGCTCAACATCTACATGGCGGGTGCTTCGGGCAAAAAGTTGGACGACACCTACAAGCTCGCTTGGTTGCGCGGCTTGAAGACCACCTACTACCTGCGCACCATGTCGGCCACCCACGCTGAGAAATCAACGGTGACGGCAGGTCGTCAGCTCAACGCGGTGTCCTCGGGCGCAGCGTCTGGTGCTGCAGCAGCGGCCTCGAGTGCGATCGAAGCAGCTGCCGCGGCAGCGCAAGCACAGATGACCACAGCAGCCACTGACATCAAGTTCTGCGCCATCGACGACCCAGGCTGCGAAGCCTGCCAGTGATCTGTGCGTGCACCTCATGCTTGCATGAGGTGCGCACACGGCGAGCTTCGATGCGATAGCGCAACAAAAACACGCCGCGCCATGGTGCAAACACTTTGCAATTCATGGGGCTGCGTTGATAATCACTAAATTGGATAAAACTATATGTTGAACTGGGACGAAGAAATCAAGCCGGCTTTGCAGCCTGCACGTCAGCCCGACCTGAACAGCGCGCAAGCCGCCTATTCAAAAGCTCTTCAAGCCGCCACACAATCTGTTGCGGCTCCTGCACCTGTCGCTATCGCCGAATCGCACGAGGCCATCGAAGCGCGCAAAGCAGCGCACCGTGTTCGCGCTTCCGACAAGCGCATCATCAACGGCCAGACCGATGTGAACCAGCTCGTGCCCTTCAAGTACAAATGGGCTTGGGAAAAATACTTGGCCACCTGCGCCAACCACTGGATGCCGCAAGAGGTCAACATGACGCGCGACATCGCCTTGTGGAAAGACCCCAACGGCTTGAGCGAAGACGAGCGCCGCATCGTCAAGCGCAACCTGGGTTTCTTTGTAACGGCCGACTCTTTGGCTGCCAACAACATCGTGTTGGGCACCTACCGCCACATCACCGCGCCTGAGTGCCGCCAGTTCTTGCTGCGTCAAGCCTTTGAAGAGGCCATCCACACCCACGCCTACCAGTACATCGTGGAGTCACTGGGCCTGGACGAGAGCGAAATCTTCAACGCCTACAACGAAGTTCAGTCCATCCGCGACAAAGACCAGTTCTTGATCCCCTTCATTGAAGCGATCATGAACCCCGACTTCAAAACCGGCACACCCGAGAACGACCAGACTTTGCTCAAGTCGCTCATCGTGTTTGCTTGCTTGATGGAGGGCTTGTTCTTCTATGTGGGCTTCACACAAATTTTGGCGCTGGGCCGCCAAAACAAAATGACCGGTGCCGCCGAGCAGTACCAGTACATCTTGCGTGACGAGTCCATGCACTGCAACTTTGGCATCGACCTGATCAACCAGCTCAAGCTCGAGAACCCACACCTGTGGACCGCCGAGTTCAAGGCCGAGATTCGCGCCCTGTTTGAAAAAGCTGTGGAGCTGGAGTACCGCTACGCCGAAGACACCATGCCACGCGGCGTGCTGGGCTTGAACGCCTCCATGTTCAAAGGCTACCTGCGCTACATCGCCAACCGCCGTGCCACCCAAATTGGTCTGGAGCCGCTTTTCCCCAACGAGGACAACCCCTTCCCGTGGATGAGCGAGATGATCGACCTGAAAAAAGAGCGTAACTTTTTTGAGACTCGTGTGATCGAGTACCAATCAGGTGGCGCACTGTCCTGGGACTGACCTGCAACCCATGACATTTGTATTCGCCTTGTCCCAGCAGCACACCGTGTGGTGTGAGGGACGAGGCTCCCCCGTTCATGGCGTTGGGCATCAGCCCAGCGCCATGAATCGTTTCAGCCGTCATCCTCGGCATGAAGCGCTTCTTGTAACTTGATCAAGGAGAACACAATGGCAACTGCAAAAAAACCGGCCGCTAAGAAGGCCGCTCCCGCAAAGAAAGTCGCTGCAAAAAAACCCGCAGCAAAAAAAGTCGTGGCCAAGAAGGCTGCCGCTCCTGCCAAGAAAGCTGCTGCTAAAAAGCCCGCTGCTAAAAAAGTAGTGGCTGCTAAGAAGCCAGCTGCCAAGAAAGTCGCTGCTAAGAAGCCCGTCGCCAAAAAAGCTGTCGCGGCCAAAAAGCCAGTCGCTAAGAAAGTAGCTGCCAAAGCTGCAGCCAAGCCTGCTGCTAAAAAAGCCGTTGCTAAGAAAGCTGTTGCTGCGAAGAAGCCAGCTGCCAAGAAAGTAGCTGCTAAAGCTGCTGCCAAGCCTGCTGCTAAAAAAGCCGTTGCTAAAAAAGCCACGGCCAAGAAAGCTGCTGCTAAGCCTGCCGCCAAAAAGCCTGCTGCCAAGAAACCTGCTGCAAAGAAAGCAGCGAAGGCACCCGCTGCCAAGCCTGCCGCTGCCCCCGCTGCTGCAGCGCAAACCACCCTGAACCCTCAGGCTGCCTGGCCGTTTCCAACCGCCAGCAAGCCCTGATTTTTCAGTTTGGCTTGTCAAGCCCGGCGTTCTTCGGAACCCGGGCTTTTTTCATGGCCTCACATGAAGTTACAGCGGCTCACAGCCCCAAAGCGGCGTGGTCCAGCGTGTAATTTTGCGGGCCGCGTTGCGCAATTTTGAGCGAACCCAAACGGTTGCCCAAAGCCGCGCATTGCACCAAGGACCAGCCCTGCTCTAAACCAAACAGCAAAGCGCCGCGGTAGGCATCGCCACAACCCGTAGGGTCCACCACAGCGGTGGCTTTCACAGCCGGCACATGGGTTTTGTTGCCGTCGACCCACACATCGCTGCCCTCGGCACCACGGGTGATGATCAGGCCATCGACCTTTTTGGAAATGTCCGCGGGGCTCCAACCCGTGCGGTCGCACAGCATCTGGCCTTCGTAGTCGTTGACCGTGACCCAGGTGGCTTGGTCGATGAAGCGGGCCAGGTCAGCGCCATCAAACATGGGCAAGCCCTGGCCAGGGTCGAACACAAAAGGAATGCCTGCGGCTTTCATCTGCGCGGCGTGGTCGATCATGGCGTCGCGCCCATCGGGCGAGATGATGCCCACGCGCACATCGGGCATGGCCGCAATCGCGGTTTCATGCGCGTGCATCATCGCGCCGGGGTGAAAGGCGGTGATCTGGTTGTTGTCGGTGTCGGTCATGATCATGGCCTGCGCGGTGTAGGTGCTGCTGACCTGGCGCACATGCTGGGTGCTGATGCCCAAGCCCTGCAGGCGCGCCAAATAATCGGCGCCATCGTTGCCCACCGTGGCCATGGGCACGGGCGTGCCACCCAGAGCTTTGAGCGCGTAGGCAATGTTGCCCGCGCAGCCACCAAAGTCGCGGCGCAGCGAGGGCACCAAAAACGACACATTGAGGATGTGCAACTGGTCGGGCAGGATCTGCTCGG
>DKJZ01000047.1 GCA_002454975.1 Hylemonella sp. UBA6679 | reverse complement strand
ACACGAAACGGCATAGAGCCGATTTTTCTGGCTCCACCTTCACCACCTTGCCAGCAATCCAAGGCGGGCCGGCATGCGCTGGCACGGCCAACAAGCCTGCCAAGGTGAGGCCACACACGGCCGCTTGAGCGACCCATTTTTTAAAGCAAATCAACATGCATTTCTCCTGAACTTGATCGACACCGACGACCCGGCGCACGGGGGCGCCATGGTCACCAAACAGCGTCCCATTTGGACGCACCTCGGGTGTGCAGGTTCAGAGAATGGGGGGTTTGACCGCCTGGGCCAGCTCCGCGCTCACAAAGCCAATGCGGGCTTGCGGCAGCGGCATGGGGCAGTGTTGGCTGCCCAAAGTCAGGGGCGACTGCGCCAGCACGGCCAGGGGCATGCACAGCTGGCAAGCCTGGCAGGTGGGGTGGTCGGCGGTGTTGGCCGTGGTGTCTGTAGCGTCTATGGGGTCTGTGGGCGCATGTTGGCCCAGCTCTTGCGCCGCCATGTGCATGGGACAGTCGGCGGGCATGTCTGCGGCCATGTGGGCTGGTGAAACAGAAGCCTGCATGGGCATGGCATTGATTTGCGAGGCATCAAGCTCAGTGGCATTGATCTGCATGGCACCCATTTGCGTCGCGCCCATCTGCATCGCGCCCATTTGCACCCCCATGAGCTGCGCCGACCAGCCGCGCACAGGCAGCAAGACGAGCATGACAATGAGGAACCAGCGTTGCATAAGTTTTGATCTTACGCTTTTAAGTTGGGGGCAGGTGAACCCAGATCAAGCCCATGGGCGCACGTCGTAGCTGGTGCTGCGGCCACTGGCCTGGGACTTATTCAACACACCGCGCTCCACCAGTTCGCTGATGTCACGCAGCGCGGTGTCTTGTGAGCATTTGCCTATGGCGGCCCACTTGCTGCTGGTGAGTTTGCCGTCAAAGCCGTCAAGCAGTTGGTTGAGCAGTTTGATTTGGCGCGCGTTCATCGGTGTGCCCGCCCAGTGTTGCCAGAAACGCGCTTTGCCCAGGACCGACACCAGCGCAGCCTCTGCCCCTTGAATGGCTCTGAGCAGACAGGACAAGAACCACATCAGCCAGGCTGTGATGTCCATGCCACCTTTTTGGGTGGCTTCGAGGTGGTCGTAGTAGTCCTTGCGTTCTCGCTGAATCTGCGCCGACAAGCTGTAACAGCGCTGCGCCGATTTTTCTGCACGCGCCAATGCCATGTCGCCCACCGCGCGCGCCATGCGGCCGTTGCCGTCGTCAAAAGGGTGGATGGTCACAAACCACAAGTGCGCCAACCCTGCCTTGACCACCGGCTCGTCTTCAGGCGCATTGAACCAGCTCAAAAACGCTGTCATGGCGGCATCCAGCCCATCCGCCGGGGGCGCTTGGTAGTGGATTTTTTGCCGGTGTACAGGCCCTGAGACCACTTGCATCGGACCCAATGCGTCATCGCGCCATTGACCCACACGGATTTTGCGCAAACCACTGTAGCCGGTGGGAAACAAGGCCGCATGCCAAGCAAACAAGCGCTCGAACGTGAGGGGGTCGCCGTGCTTTTGGGTGGCATCCAGCACCATGTCAACCACCCCGTCCACATGTCGGTCTGTGCTTGCCAAAGCCCCAATGTCCACCCCGAGCCGGCGAGCGATGGACGAACGCACAGAATCAGGGTTGAGTTTTTCGCCTTCAATTTCACTCGTCTTGAGCACATCTTCGGTCAAGACGCGCAAACTGGCTTGGTCACGCAAATCAAGCCCTAGGTCGTGCATGCGGCCTTGGAGGTGGCCTTGCGCCTGGTGAACTTGGGCCAGCAAAGGCGCCAGCCGCTTGTGGTCGTAAACCCATCGTGGCCAGTCGTTTTGCTGCCAGATAAAGCGCTTATCTTCGCTGTTCATGCGGTGATTGTGGCGAACTTTGGCCGCATCGTCAAAGTTTTCACCGCAATAAATGCGGATTAAAAGCCTTTGTATCGCCGCATCACACCCATGCACCTGTCTGGCGCCGAGACAGGCGTTCAGGCCGCTGCGCGGGTCAGGCGGTCGAGCACACCTTCCCAGGCGGGGGTGTTGGGGGGTGTTTCTACCCAAATTTCTTGGGCGCCGGTCTCGTCGAGTTCGCGCAGCACCGCAAACAGCTCATGCGCGCATGCGTCGGCGCTTTGAGGCATCAGGCGCTGGTGCACAAGCTCAGGCATTGGCATCAACACTGGGCTGCGCACATACAGGGCCACATGCGGGAGCGGGCTGGGAGCAGGGATGGAAGTAAGGGTAAGGGCCGAAGCTGAAGGCGGTAAAGCTCGCTGGGTCTCAGACAGTTTGGCCAGTTCGGCTTGCAAATGCAGCGCATCGAGCAGGCGCACTTTGGCGCGCGGAGCGTAATGCGAGGCCAGGGTGCCTGATGCGCGGGGTGCTTGCGCAGCCACAGGATGAAGGGCGTTTTGACCCTCTAAGCTTTGATTTACCTGAGGAAGTTGCTCATCTTTTGAGAGCACGGGCAAGCCACAAGCTGCTGCAATCTGCTCGCGGCTGATCTGCCCTGGGCGCAGCAGCACGGGCACGCCGCGTGTGCAGTCCACGATGGTGGACTCGATGCCGACGGCGCAGGCGCCGCCGTCCAAAACCAACAACTCAGGCCCAAACTCAGCGGCCACGTGCGCAGCCGTGGTGGGGCTCACGCGGCCAAACTGATTCGCACTCGGCGCGGCCACGCCGTTCACGCCCAGCGCCTTGGCTGCACGCAACACCGCCTGGGCCACCGGGTGCGATGGGCAGCGCAAACCCACCGAGTTTTGCCCACCCGCGGCAGCAGTGGCCACACCTTCGAGGCGCGGCACGATGAGGGTCAGCGGCCCGGGCCAAAAAGCCTGCATGAGGGCCTGCGCAAACGCGGGGATGGCAGCGGCAAAGTCGGCCGCGTCGCTCATCTGCGCCACATGAACAATCAAAGGGTGGTCAGCCGGGCGGCCTTTGGCGGCAAAAATTTTTGCCACCGCTGCGTCGTTGCCAGCATCTGCGGCCAGGCCATACACGGTTTCGGTGGGTAGGCCCACCAGCTCGCCGGCCTTCAAGGCCTGGGCGGCGCGTGCTATCAATTCCGGCGCTATGAATTCCGGCGATACAGATTCCTGCGCGTTTGATGCCATCGCGTCTGTCCCAGGTGCATCTGCGGCCAACATCACAGGTCTGCCGCCTTGGGCATCAAAACGCGGGCAGGCCCAGCAGCTCGCAAGCCTGCAAAGCTGTGGCGCGCACCTGCTCAACCGTGTTGCCCGTGATGTTGAGGTGGCCCATCTTGCGGCCGACTTTGGCATCGAGCTTGCCGTACAAATGCAAATGCGTGCCGGGCAGCGCCAGCACTTGCGCCCAGGCTGGGTTGCCTTTGGCGGCCACCCACACATCGCCCAACAGGTTGAGCATGATGACGGGGCTGTGCTGGCGCGGCTGGGTGAGCGTCAAACCTGTGAGGGTGCGCACCTGCAATTCAAACTGCGACACATCGCACGCGTCTTGGCTGTAGTGGCCGCTGTTGTGTGGGCGCGGGGCCATTTCATTGACGACCAAGCTGTCGTCTTGCAAGACAAAAAACTCTACGCACAGCACGCCCACGTAATTGAGGCCGTCGGCAATGGCGCGGGTGGCGGCCACCGCTTGCTGGGCAAGTGCAGGGGGCAAATTGCCCTCGTACACCTCGGTCACGGCCAAAATGCCGTCGCGGTGCAGGTTGCGTTGCACCGGCAGGTTGACCATCACGCCGTCCCAACCGCGCGCCACAATCACCGAGCATTCGGCTTTGAGGGGCAACATTTTTTCCAACACGCACGCCACGTGCTTGAGGTCAGCCCAGGCAAGGGCGAGCTCTTCGCGGGTGCGCACCCGCACCTGGCCTTTGCCGTCGTAGCCCATGCGTGCGGTTTTCAAAATGCCGGGCAACAAATCGTCGCTCACAGCGGCGAGCTCGTCGGCCGTGGTGATGACCGCATACGGCGCGCAGGCCACGCCGCAGCGCGTGAAATGTGCTTTTTCTTTGGCGCGGTCTTGCGCAATGGCCACGGCATCGGCCGCGGGCGCGACCGGGCGGTGCGCGCCCAGCGTGTGCAGCGCGGGGGCGGGCACGTTTTCAAACTCGGTGGTGATGGCTGCGCAGCGTTGCATCAGCTGGGCCAGGCCCTGCTCGTCGAGGTAAGGCACCTGAATGTGGTGGTGGCTGATCAGGCCTGCGGGGCTGACCGGATCGGGGTCGAGCACCGCTGTGAAGTAGCCCATGCGCTGGGCCTCTTGAATGAACATGCGGCCGAGCTGGCCGCCCCCCATCACGCCCAGCGTGGCAGGGTGCCCATTGACGGTGGTGCCGGGCAAGATCGGGGTGTGCAAACTCATCAATGGCTCACAAAGCAGGGGGAAGGGTCATGGCGCGGGCCACGGCGGTTTGCTCGGCGCGGTAGGCCTCAAGCTTGGTGCGCAAGGCTGGGTCGTGGTTGGCCAGCATGGCCACGGCAAACAGGGCTGCGTTGGCCGCACCCGCTTGGCCAATGGCAAAGGTGGCCACCGGGATGCCCTTGGGCATTTGCACAATGCTGTGCAGCGAATCCACACCTTGCAAATGCTTGCTGGCCACGGGCACACCCAGCACCGGCACGGTGGTTTTGGCCGCCAACATGCCAGGCAAATGGGCTGCGCCACCTGCGCCAGCGATGATGGCTTTGAGGCCACGCTCGGCTGCAGTTTGCGCGTAGTCAAACATGTCGTCGGGCATGCGGTGGGCCGAGACCACGCGGGCCTCGTGCGGGATGCCAAAGTGGTGGAGAATCTGGACTGCCTGTTGCATGGTGTCCCAATCCGAGTTGGAACCCATGACCACGCCGATGAGTGTGTTCATCGCCCGATTTTACTTTTTTGCCCCGCCAGCCCCCACAGGCCGGCTTCAAGACACTTCGCCATGATCGACATCACCACCGAGAATTTTGAAACCGAGGTCGTCCTCGCCTCACAAACCGTGCCTGTGCTGGTCGATTTCTGGGCGCCCTGGTGCGGCCCGTGCAAGTCGCTCAGCCCCGTGCTGGAAAAGCTCGAGACCGAGATGGACGGGCGCTTTGTGCTGGCCAAAATCAACTCCGATGAGCAGCAAGAACTCAGCCAGGCCTTTGGCATCCGCAGCATCCCCACCTGCGTGCTGATGGTGGGCGGCAAGCCCGTGGACGGCTTCATGGGCGCACTCACCGAGGGCAAGCTGCGCGAGTTTTTGGCCAAACACCTGCCCAGCGACGAAGAGCTGCAGGCCGAAGACACCGCCCAGGCCGCGCAAGAGCACCTGCAAAGCGGCGATGTGCACACCGCCTTGGAGCACCTGGCCCAGGCCCTGCACACCGACCCAGCCAACGACGATGTGCGCTTTGATTTCGTCAAGCTCGCCATCAGCGCAGGCTTGCTCGACCAGGCTGCCGCTGCACTGGCCCCAGCCATGGCGCGCATCCCGGTGGCGCTGCGTTTTGAGGCGCTGCAGCAGTTTTTGAACGCCATGGAATTTGTGCTCAATGACCCGCGCGGCAAGCTCCCGCCCACCGAGTTTGACAAGCTCATTGCCGCCAACAAGCGCGACTTTGAGGCGCGCTTTGGCAAGGCCCGCGTGCTCATGGCCACCAGCCAATGGGAAGCGGCCCTGGACGAGTTGCTCGAAATCATCATGCGCGACAAAACCTGGGACGCGCAAGCGCCACGCAAAACCTTTGTGGCCATTTTGGAGCTGCTCACCCCACCCAAACCGAAAAAAGCCGTGGCCGACAACAAAACCGCTGGCGGCATTGAACTCGCTGGCTTAGCCACGGTGGAGCAAGACGAGCAGTCGGCCATGATTTCGGCTTACCGCCGCCGCTTGAGCATGGCCTTGAACTGAAGCGGCGCTGCGGGTGGGTGCAACTCAGGGCTGAGGGCACGGCAAACGGGCGGTTTTCTGAAGGCCAAATAACCCTGATTTGGGCGTATTTTTATGCCCTGTTTGCCCTGCGATTCTCACCACGAACGTGGGTGGGCGTGATACAAATTCCCCACAAGGAGAACCCGTTTCATGGCCCAACTCAACACCTTTTTTCAAGACATCAAACTGCCCACCGTGCCCGAGGTTGGGCAAAGCCTCATCCACACCCTCAACGACGAAGACGTGCCCTTTGAGCGGGTGCGCGGCGCCATCTCCAAAGACCCGGCCCTGACGGCCAAACTGGTGCGCTTGGCCAACAGCGCGCGCTTTGCGCTGCCGCGTTCGGTGGGCTCGCTCGACGAGGCCATCACCATGGTGGGCTTGAACCAGGTGCGCACCTTGGCCTTGGCCGCCTGTGTGAGCGAAACCTTCCCCGTCATCCCGGGCATGAACCCGCGCGAATACTGGACCGAGAGCATGGCCTGCGCAGGCTACTCGCAGTGGCTGGCCCGCACCCTGGGTTGCGATGTGCAAATTGCCTGGCTCACCGGTTTCATGGCGCGCTTGGGCGAGCTCATCATTGGTCAGAAAGACCCGGCCCACATCACCGAGATTGAGCGCTTGCCGCACCACCCCGGTGGCCGCTGGGAGCGCGAGTCGCAAATTCTGGGCTTCACCGAAGGCGAGGTGTCGAGTGAGCTGGCCCGGCGCTGGAATTTTCCGCCTGAAATCGTGCGCGCCTTGGCCACCTCCTGCGACCCCATGGCCACCAAACCGTTTTGCCGCTTGGGCGCCATCGTGCACATTGCCACGCTGCTGGCCGAGATTGGCATTGAAGAGCCCAAGTCGCCCGAGGAAACCATCGACGCCCTGCCCCAAGACGTGCTGGCGGCCTTGCAACTCGACGCCGACTGGCTCAAAACCCACCTGCCCGAGGTGACCCAGTTCACCGACACAACCTTGCATTGACACGGGCTTTGCCCAAACTTTGCACCCGCTGTGGCATTGCCCGATACTGGCAGGGCCCAAACCGCCGGCCTCGCCTACCCAGGGCGTTGCCGGCTTTACTTTGAGTGGCTTTAACCCCCGAGTTCCTCACGCATGGACGGCTTTTTTCTCACTGATGCGCACCTCAAGCTGAGCCCCTACATTGGCCAGTACGACCCAGCGTGGGTGCTGGCCTCGGTGCTCATTGCGGTGCTCTCGAGCACCTGCGCCATGGAGATGTCGCGCCGCTTGAGTGACGTGGCCTCACGCCGCCTGTGGCTGCCCCTCATCGCCCTGGTGATGGGCACGGGCATTTGGTCGATGCATTTTGTGGGCATGCTGGCTTTCAAGCTTGACTGCGCGGTCAACTACAACCCCTGGATGACAGGCCTGTCCATGCTGCCGGGCATGGCCGCTGCGGTGGTGGCGCTCAGCGACACCGGGCGCAACACCGCGCTGCGCAGCACCCGCTCGTTTGTGGTGCCGGCCTGCATCTTGGCCGTGGGCATTGGGGTGATGCATTACGCCGGCATGGCCGCCATGGTCTTCAACGGCGTGGTGCGCTACGAGCCTGTGCTGTTTGTGTGCTCGCTGCTGCTGGCTGCCGTGCTGGCCTTTGTGGCGCTGCGCATCAACCACGCGTTTGCCCAGCGCCCCACCTTGCGTTGGCCTGCTTTGGTGTCGCTGGGCTCAGGCACAGCGCTGGCCTTGGCCATCAGCGGGGTGCACTACACAGCCATGGAGGCGGCGTATTTTCTGCCTGTGCCGGCGGTCAACCAGCCTGTCAGCACCAGCGGCTTTGGGCCAGCTGCGCCTGATGTGATGGCCGCTTGGGTGGTGTGGATTGCCCTGGGCTTGGCGCTGGCTTGCCTGCTGCTGACCTTCATCAGCATGCGCTTCGCCGCGGCGCGCCGGCGCATCGACGCGATTTTGGCCGCCTCCACCCAAAGCTTTGTGCAAATGGACCAGAGTGGGCGCATCACCGACTGCAACGCCGCCATGGCGCAGCTGTGGGGCGAGCCGCGCGAGGCCCTGTTGGGGCGGCATTTCCACCAGCTGTTTGACGCCCTGCCCACCACCCCCGACACGGCCAACCCCATGGAGGCCGTGCTGGTGCGTCCGGGCCAAGCACGCCTACCCTGCTTGGTGACCTACAACGAGGTCACCACCGACACCGGGCAAGTGCTCTACGCCTTTGCCTGGCTGGCCGACCTCTCGGCCCGCTGGCGCGCCCAAGAGCTGCTGACCATGGCCAAGCAGCAAGCCGAGTCGGCAGCGCGCATGAAGTCGGACTTTCTCTCCAACATGAGCCACGAGATCC
>DKJZ01000111.1 GCA_002454975.1 Hylemonella sp. UBA6679 | reverse complement strand
CTGGCCACCATGAAGGCACTATTGCCTTACTTCCGCCACCAACGCAGCGGGACCATCATCAATATTTCCTCCATCGGGGGGAAGATGACGTTTCCTCTTGGGTCGCTTTACCACGGCACAAAATTCGCCGTGGAAGGCATGTCCGAGTCGCTGCACTTCGAACTTTTGCCACTCGGGGTGCGCGTCAAGATCGTAGAACCTGGAATGGTGAAGACCGACTTTGCGGGCCGTTCCTTCGACTTCAATAACGATCCAGCACTGGGTGAGTATCAACCGCTGGTGCAAGGGCTGCTTTCAGCGTTGGGACCGATGGCGGAAAATGCTTCGCCTGCAGAACTGATTGCCGAAACGATATTCACCGCTGCCACGGACGGCACGGATCGTTTGCGTTATGAGGCTGGCGCGGACGCAGAGCATCTGCTCGCTTCCCGGCGCGCGGCTGACGATGCCACCTTCCTGGGCGGTATGCGATCTCAGTTTGGTCTGGGCACTTGATCGATCGGCATGCACTCCACCACGTACGCACTCGACTCGACCTGGCGCCCGCTGCTCAAGGATCTGGGTATTTCGAGTGTGAACGTGTTGCGCCGGGCGGGACTGGCTGAGGACTTGCTCAACCGCTCAGGTGTGCGTCTGGAGGCTGCCGACTTCCACAGGTTTTGGGAAGGCATCGATGCCGAGCTTGCTGATCCGCTCTTGCCGCTGAATCTATGCCGGGCGGTACGCAGTGAATCGTTCTCTCCGCCAATCTTCGCGGCACTTTGCAGCCCCAATCTCCTGGTGGCCGTGCAACGAATCGCCCGCTTCAAGGCATTGGTGGCTCCAATGCGTCTGGACGTTCGGGAAGATGCCCATCAGCTCACGGTGGGGCTTGTCTGGCCTGAAAACGGGGGCAGACCGCCAACCTCGCTGGTGCTGACCGAACTCCTGTTCATCGTGACACTGGCTCGCATAGGCACTCGTGAACGCATCCAGCCGCAGTCAGTCACGACGACAGCACCGCCGACGGATCAGGACGCCTATGCCGACTTCCTGGGCATCCGCATCCAAAAAGGCAAACGGCACAGCGTTGTCTTTTCCAGATCCGATGCGGATCGATCCTTCCTGACGTCAAACGAGGGGTTGTGGTCGGCCTTTGAGCCCGAACTGCGAACTCGCCTCGCCCAACTTGATGCGTCTGTGACCGTTGGCCAACGCGTACGCTCTGTTTTGCTGGAAGCGCTTCCAGGTGGTGGCATCGAGATGGAAGACGTTGCGCGAAGAGTTGGAATGAGCCGCCGCACGCTGCAAAGGCACCTTGAATCCGAGGGCCTCACTTATACCGATTTACTGCAATCGACCCGACACGCTTTGGCAGAGCATTACCTTGTGAAGACTGACCTGCCAGTTGCAGAAATTTCGTTTCTGTTGGGTTTTGAAGAGCCGAATTCCTTCTTTCGAGCTTTCCGTGGGTGGTGTAGCCAGTCCCCCGAGCGCTTTCGAGAGGCGTCAAGATCGCATGTCAAATTAACCCCATAACTACAAAAGAATGCAACAGCACTTTCAGGAGGACCCGCCATGACAGGTACAAATCAAGGCTTTGCGCTATTGGATGCAATTCAAATTTATTTTCATGGCGAAAAGATCGAAGCCCTTGTATTCATCCTACCGATTGGTCTGTTGAGCCTGGTATTTGGTCTTTGGCTGCTGACCGATAACCCGACCAACTTCACGAAAGGAGTAGCCATACCGTTTCTATTGATGGGGCTGCTGATGACTACGGTGGGTGGAGTAGTGGGGTACCGCACACCTTCGCAGGTGTCCGGTGTTGTGAAGGCCATCGAAGCCGATCCGCGCGCAGGGGGCCAGGCTGAAATTCAACGAATGACCAAGGTGAACAGTGCATGGCACCTGTACTTGGTCATGTGGGGTCTGTTCGGATTCGCGGGCTTGCTGATGCGCTTTGGGACTTCGTCTGAGTTTCTTCGAGGAATGGGTATCGCCCTGGTCTTCATCGCTGGAGTCGGACTGCTTGTCGACGGATTTGCAGAGAGGCGAACTCACCCGTACGTTGATGCACTTGAGGGGCGTACGCTAGCCCCTGAAACACCTCAATGAGTGGCACCCTCCAACTAACCCGGTGCCAGAACGCAGTTCGAATCCCAGACTCCATCAAAAAACGATGCATCCGGAACTGAGCAGGTTGGTGGGGCCATCCTCACTGCTCCGCCAGATGTTAAAAAAAGCGCCTCACAGGCGCTTTTTTGTTTCTCCTGTTTTTAACTCTACAAGTTTTGTTAGCCCCAGCTTCTTGACTGGCAAGTAGCACCAGTTACCTGTGTGCATGCGCAAATCAGCCAAGCAGCTCCGATATTTCCACCAAGTTCAAATCTGGGTCGCGCACGTACACCGAACGAATTTTTTGTGTTGCTCCTGTGCGCATCACAGGGCCTTCGACAATTGGCCAGTTGCAGGCTTTTAAACGTTCCATCACCGCCTCCAGCGGAATTGATGCAATGAAGCACACATCCAAAGCTCCTGGAACCGGGGTGTGGGCTTTGGGTTCAAACTCTTTACCGCGCACATGCAAATTGATTTTTTGGTTCCCAAACTTGAACGCCTTGCGCGTCACTGGGGGTATACCACCAACAAAGCTCTCCAAGGTCATGCCCATAACGCGGGTGTAAAAGTCCACGCACGCATCTTCATTGAACGTGGTGAGAACCAGGTGGTCTAAGTGGTCAATCATGCGGCACGCCTGAGGTCAGCCACGTAAGTGGGGGCAGGATGCAAGTCGGTGATGCGGCCGGCCTTGGCCAACTGGCCTGGCACGGCATGGCCCACCACGCTGGGTAAAGCGCGCGCAACTTGCAGCAAATGTTCAAGCTTGATGCCGGTGTCATAGCCCATGGCGTCGAGCATATGGATGGCATCTTCACTGCAAATATTGCCGCTGGCACCCGGTGCATAGGGGCATCCTCCCAATCCACCGAGCGAACCATCAAAACGAATGATGCCGCCTTGCACGGCAGCCAGCACATTGGCCAAGCCCATGCCTCGGGTGTTGTGGAAATGCAAGGTGAGTTCGGTATGCGGCAAGGCCTGCTGCAAGGCCTCCACCAAGGCTTGCACCTGTGCAGGGTGGGCCATGCCGGTGGTGTCGCAAATCGTGAGGCCTCGTACACCCAGGTCAGCAAAACGGCGGGCAAAACGCATGACCTCTGCAGCGGGCACATCGCCCTCCATTGGGCAACCAAAACACGTGGACAGTGACACATTGATGGGCGTGCGCCCGTCCACATGCTTAACCACCGCTGCAAGCGCCTCAAAACTCTTCTCGCGACCCATGCGCAGGTTAGCCAAGTTGTGCGTTTCCGAGGTGGACATCACCAAATTAAGCTCATCTGCGCGGGACTCCAAAGCGCGCTCTGCACCTCGCAAATTTGGCACCAGCACGGTGTACTCAACGCCGGGTACGCGCTGAATTCGGCCCATCACCTCTTCAGCGTCTCGCAGCATGGGGATGGCTTTGGGCGAGGTGAACGAGGTGGCTTCGATCTTGGCGTAGCCACACTGGCTCAAGGCATCAATCAGGGCGACCTTGTCATCGGTAGGGATGAACTCAGGCTCGATTTGAAAACCATCACGCGTGACAACTTCGTTGAAATAAAGGCGCTTCATGCCACGATTCCTTTGTCCTTCAAGGCTTGAATTTGTGTTGACGATAAACCAATGTCTTTGAGCACAGCATCGGTGTCTTGGCCGATGCCGGGTGCGTTTCGGCGGTGCGAACCGGGTGTGCGCGACAGCTTCGGGATGATGCCAGGCACAGCCAACTGCGTGCCATCGTCCATGGTGATTTGCTCAATCATGCCGCGGGCTTGGTAATGCGGGTCTGCCGCAATATCGGCCACGGTGTAAATACGACCAGCCGGTACAGAAGCAGCATCAAGCGCTTGCAAGACCTCATCGACCGTATGCTGTGCCGTCCAAGCACCAATGGCTGCGTCAATTTCTTCCACCCGTTGGACGCGCCCTGCGTTGTCCGTCAGGGCTGGGTCGTTGCCCAAATCATCACGGCCCATGGTGCGCGTGAGGCGCTTGAAAATGCTGTCGCCGTTTCCCGCAATCAGTACATAGCCCTCGTCTTTACAACGATAAGCGTTGCTAGGCGCAATGCCTGGCAAGGCGCTGCCGGCAGCTTGGCGCACCGCACCAAAAGCGCTGTACTCGGGCAGCAAGCTCTCCATGCAGTTGAACACCGCTTCGTACAAAGCCACATCAATCACCTGCCCTTGGCCGCTGCGCTGGCGCTCTTGCAAGGCCATCAAAATACCAATCACGCCATGCAAAGAAGCCAAGGTGTCACCAATGCTCACCCCCACGCGCACCGGCACACGGCCAGGCTCTGCGGTGAGGTGGCGCAAGCCACTCATGGCCTCGGCCACCACGCCAAAGCCAGGCTTGTCACGGTAAGGGCCGGTCTGTCCATAGCCGCTGATACGCAGCATCACCAAACGAGGGTTGATGGCCAGCAGCTCATCAGGCCCCAAGCCCCAGCCTTCCATGGCGCCCGGTCGGAAGTTTTCAATCAACACATCCGCGTCTTTGGCAAGTGCACGCACGATGTCTTGGGCTTGAGGGTCTTTGAGGTCGAGCGCCACAGAGCGCTTGTTGCGCGACTGCACCTGCCACCACACCGAGGTGCCGTCTTTGAGCAAGCGCCATTTGCGCAGCGGGTCACCGGTTTGCGGGGTTTCGATTTTGATGACATCCGCCCCGAAGTCAGCCAATGTTTTGGCGGCAAAAGGCCCGGCAATCAGCTGGCCCAGCTCCACCACTTTCAATCCTTGTAAAGCACTCATTTTTAGCTTGGGGGTTTCGAGAAAACCAAACTATAAAAAAATATGATCCTTCTCGGAATTCTTATTTTTTACAACATCCTTCTTAAAACGCGAAGGATATAAAATGGCTCCATGGCTTCCACCTTCAATGCCGCCAAGTTTGACTTTGTCACCTTACGACTTTTTTGCGCCGTGGCGCAAAGCGGCAGCATCACCCAGGGCGCACAAGCCTGTCACCTGGCGCTCTCCGCGGCGAGCCGGCGCTTGTCGGAATTTGAAGCGGCCACCGGCTCGCAACTCATGGAGCGCAGCAAAAAAGGCGTGGCCCTCACCCCTGCTGGCCACTTGGCTCTGCAACATGCCCTGCGTTTGTTTCAAGGCTTCGAGCTGTTCAACAGCGAGCTCAGCGACTACTCGCGCGGCATCCGTGGCCATGTGCGGCTGTGGGCCAACATGTCCTCGCTCACCGAGTTTTTGCCTGGTATCTTGAGCGAGTTCATGGCAGCTCACCCAGACGTGGCCGTTGAAGTGGAAGAGCAACTCAGTGGCGACACCGTTCGCGCCCTGATGGACGGCATCGCCGACCTGGGCGTGTTTGCGCAAGGCACACCGCATGACGGGTTGGTCGCGCACCCTTTTCAAATGGACGAGCTGGTGGTGCTGTGCCCCTTGGCTCACCCCTTAGCAGCAAGACAACGCGTGAGCTTTGTGACTTGCTTAGAACATGAATTTGTGGGGCTGAACCGAGGCAGCTCGCTCTTGGAGCTCACCGCACGCGCAGCCGAAAAAGCAGGCAAACCCATGCACCTGCGCGTGCAAGTGCGCAGCTTTGATGCCATGTGCCACATGATCGCAGCCGGCTTGGGCATTGGTATTGCACCACGCGCGGCGTGTGTGAGCCAAATCAAAACCCTCGGTCTGACCGCCATCACCCTGCGAGATGCTTGGGCCAAACGTCAGTTGCTGGTGGCGCACAGCGCACGGCGTGAGCTACCTGCGGCTGCACAGCTCCTGCTCACGCGTTTGTTGCACAAGAACAAGACCACCGCAAGCAAGCCTTAGATTTATTGCTTATGAACAACCAATAAATTCGTCGTTCCGTTTTTAAAGAACGGCTTTCACAATCCACCTCCTGAATCAAAGGACGGATGATGAAAGCCCAACACAAACGCCAATCTTTTTTGCGACAGATCGCTGTGCTGATCATGGCGGCCTGCACTGGCACAGCCTGGGCGCAGGCCGTCTCGCTGCTCAATGTCTCGTACGACCCCACGCGCGAGCTCTACGCCGAATTCAACACAGCGTTTGCCAAGCACTGGAGGGCAAAAGCAGGCCAAGACCTGACCATCAAACAATCACACGGTGGCTCAGGCAAGCAAGCCCGCTCGGTGATTGACGGCATCGATGCCGATGTGGTGACCCTGGCTTTGGCAGGAGACATAGACGCCTTGAGCAGGGTGGGCAAACTCATCCCTGAGGATTGGCAAAAACGTTTGCCGCACAACTCGTCGCCTTACACCTCCACCATTGTGCTGGTGGTGCGTCAAGGCAACCCCAAGGGCATCAAAGACTGGGACGACTTGGTCAAGCCAGGCATCAGCGTGATCACCCCCAACCCAAAAACATCAGGTGGCGCGCGCTGGAATTATTTGGCTGCGTGGGAGTTTGCCAAACGCAAGTACGGCAGCGAAGCCAAGGCCAAAGAGTTTGTGGCGCAGCTCTACAAAAACGTGCCTGTGCTCGATACAGGTGCGCGCGGCTCCTCGGTGACCTTTGCGCAGCGCAACCAAGGCGATGTGTTCATCTCTTGGGAGAACGAGGCCAATTTGCTAGAAAAAGAGTTTGGCAACAAGGTGGATGTGGTTTATCCATCCATCAGCATCTTGGCGGAGCCGCCTGTCACGATCGTGGACAAGACTGTGGACCGCAAAGGCACGCGTGCTGTGGCACAGGCGTACCTGGAGTACCTCTACAGCGATGAAGGCCAAGACATTGCTGGCAAGCATTTTTACCGCCCCATCAGCCCACAGGCCCAAGCCAAATACGCTAAGCAGTTCCCCAAACTCAAGCTTTTTTCCATCGACCAGGCTTTTGGTGGCTGGGCCAAAGCCGACAAAGAGCACTTTGCCGATGGGGGCTCTTTCGATCAGATTTATCTCAAAAAGTAACTGGGCACATAGCGCCTTAGATGCATGGCGCATATGCAAACAATCAAAAAGTCGTTGGTTGTTGGCACGCAGGTCCGCACAATTTCAACCTTTACAAAACACCCCCACATGATGACCAAAACTTTGATGGCCTTGATGGCCAGCCTGGCGCTGATGAGCTCAGCACATGCGCAAACCACCCTGCTCAATGCCTCCTACGACGTGGCGCGCGAGTTCTACAAAGACTACAACGCTGCCTTTGTGGCCCACCACAAAAAAACCACGGGCAAAGACATCAAGATTGACCAAGCCCATGGTGGTTCAAGTCAACAGGCACGCGCGGTCAACGATGGCCTGGATGCAGATGTGGTGACCATGAACACCACCACCGATGTGGACTTTTTAGCCAGCACCGGCGTGGTGGCCAAAGACTGGGCCAAGCGCTTTCCAAACAACGCGGCACCCACCACATCCACCATGCTGTTCCTCACACGCAACGGCAACCCAAAAAACATCAAAGACTGGGATGACCTGATCAAGCCAGGCATCAAAGTGATTGTGGTCAACCCTAAAACAGGTGGCAATGGCCGCATGGCTTATCTGGCGGCCTGGGGCTATGTGCGCAAAAAAGGAGGCTCCGAAACTGAGGCCGCTGAGTTTGTCCGCAAGCTCTACCAAAACGTGCCTGTCTTGGCCAAAGGGGGGCGTGACGCCACCACCATTTTTCTTCAGCGCAACATTGGCGATGTGCTGATCACTTTCGAGTCTGAGGTGGTGTCCGTCGACCGCGAGTTTGGCGAAGGCAAAGTTGATGCCATTCACCCTTCCATCAGCATCGTGTCTGAAAACCCGGTGGCTGTGGTGGAGCGCACCGTGAACAAAAAAGGGACCGCTGAACTTGCCAAGGCCTACTTGGATTACCTCTATTCCGATGAGGCCCAAGAGATTGCCGCCAAGCATGCGCTTCGCCCACGCAACGCAAACATCTTGAAGAAGTACAGCAAGACTTTCCAGCCCATCCAATTGTTCACAGTCAACGAGGTGTTTGGCTCTTTGACAGAGGCACAAAAAGTGCACTTCAACGATGGTGGTCAGTTCGACAAGATCTACACCCTCAAGTGATGTCCAGCATTGCCCTTGCCACCAAGCTCAGTCCGGTACGCAAGCCTGCGCGCGTGCTGCCAGGCCTGAACCTCACGCTAGGCTTTAGCCTGCTTTACCTGTGCCTGATTGTGTTGATTCCACTCTCAGCCTTGGCCCTCAAAACCTTCACCCTGAGTTGGGATGAATTTTGGTCGGCTGTGACAGGTGCACGCGTGATGGCGTCGTACCGTCTGACCTTCGGCGCCTCACTCATTGCAGCCCTGGTCAATGTGGTGTTTGGCTTGCTGGTGGCTTGGGTCTTGGTGCGTTACGACTTCTTCGGTAAAAAAGTGGTGGATGCCTTGGTGGATTTGCCTTTTGCCTTGCCCACGGCGGTAGCTGGTATTTCGCTCACAGCCCTGCTGGCTGGTAATGGCTGGGTAGGCCAGTACCTAGAGCCCTTGGGCATTGAGTTGGCCTTCAACCCCAATGGGGTGGTGATTGCGCTGATCTTCATCGGCTTGCCCTTTGTGGTGCGCACCGTGCAGCCTGTGCTCGAAGATGCAGAAAAAGAGCTCGAAGAGGCCGCCACTTGCTTAGGCGCCACACGCTGGCAAACCTTCACCAAGGTGATTTTTCCGTCCATCGCACCGGCCTTGCTCACAGGCTTTGCCATGGCCTTTGCACGGGCCATTGGTGAATATGGCTCGGTCATTTTTATCGCTGGCAACATGCCCATGGTGTCTGAAATCACGCCGCTCATCATCATCGGCAAATTAGAGCAATACGACTACGCAGGTGCCACTGCTGTGGCCACCGTCATGTTGGCCATCTCGTTTGTGTTGCTGCTGGTCATCAACGCGCTGCAAACCTGGCAGCGCAAACGCACCGGGGGGCTGTGATGAGCCCAAGCCGCTCCAACCACGCTGGCACCACCGAAGCCGCATGGGTGCGTTACAGCCTCATTTCTGTGGCGCTGCTGTTCATGTTTTTGTTTTTGGTGTTGCCGCTGGCAGCCGTCTTCACCGAAGCATTGCGCAAGGGGCTCGACGCTTATCTAGCGTCACTTCAAGAGCCCGACGCCTGGTCTGCCATTCGCCTGACCCTCATCACTGCGGCCATTGCGGTGCCCCTCAACCTGGTGTTTGGCGTGGCTGCCGCCTGGGCCGTGGCCAAGTTTGACTTCAAAGGGAAATCGCTGCTGATCACCCTGATCGATCTGCCCTTTTCCGTCTCACCCGTGGTGGCAGGTTTGGTGTATGTGCTGATGTTTGGTGCCCAAGGTTGGCTGGGGCCATGGTTGCAAGCGCATGACATCAAGATCATTTTTGCCGTGCCTGGGATTGTGTTGGCCACCGTGTTTGTGACCTTCCCGTTCATTGCGCGTGAACTCATTCCGCTCATGCAAGCGCAAGGCACCGATGAAGAGCAGGCAGCCATTGTCTTGGGTGCCAGCGGCTGGCAGACCTTTTGGCATGTCACCCTGCCCAACATCAAATGGGGGCTGATCTACGGCGTGATCTTGTGCAATGCCCGGGCCATGGGCGAGTTTGGTGCTGTGTCGGTCGTCTCGGGTCACATCCGCGGTCAAACCAACACCATGCCCTTGCACGTTGAGATTCTTTACAACGAGTACCAATCGGTGGCCGCCTTTGCCGTGGCCTCCTTGTTGGCCTTGTTGGCCCTGGTCACACTGGCCATCAAATCGGTGGTGGAGTGGCGCCATCACAAAGAGATGAAGTTGGCTGCCAACCTTCCGCCCGAATCGCCCCACACAACCGCACCCCTGGTCGCCTGACACCATGAGCATTGAAATCCGCAACATTCAAAAGAACTTCGGCAACTTCAAGGCCCTGGACAACGTCAGCCTAGACATCCAGTCGGGTGAACTCGTCGCCCTCCTGGGGCCTTCGGGCTGCGGCAAAACGACCTTGCTGCGCATCATTGCCGGGTTGGAAACAGCTGACCATGGCAGCATTCACTTCAGTGGCGAAGAAACCACCCATGTGCATGTGCGCGAACGCCAGGTGGGTTTTGTGTTTCAGCATTACGCGTTGTTTCGGCACATGACCGTGTTTGAAAACGTGGCCTTTGGACTGCGTATGAAACCGCGTGGTCAGCGACCCAGCGAATCGCAAATCCAAACCAAAGTGTACGATTTGCTCAAGCTCGTGCAACTCGATTGGTTGTCAGACCGCTACCCCTCACAGCTCTCAGGTGGACAACGCCAGAGGATTGCTCTGGCACGCGCTTTGGCTGTGGAGCCTAAAGTGCTGTTGCTTGATGAGCCCTTTGGCGCGCTGGACGCCAAGGTGCGCAAAGAATTGCGCCGTTGGCTGCGCCGTTTGCACGAAGAGCTCCATGTCACCAGCATCTTTGTGACCCACGATCAAGAAGAGGCCCTGGAGGTCTCAGATCGCGTGGTGCTGATGAACCAAGGTCACATTGAACAAATCGGCTCGCCCCAAGAGGTCTGGGATCAACCAGCCAGTTCTTTTGTGTACGGTTTTCTGGGCGATGTGAACTTGTTCCATGGGCGTGCGCACGAGGGTCAAGTCCACATCGGGCAAGACCACCAAGGTGTGACGCTGTCCACACCTGAGCATGCGCAAGCACAAAACGCCAAGGCTTTTGCTTATGTGCGTCCCCATGAGCTCGATGTCAAACCTTACCAAACGGGTGACTTGGGTTTGATCGCCAAACTCACGCGCGCCAATGTGGTTGGGCCAACCGCTCGCCTTGAGTTTGAGCCGCTTGATCACGGCGCATTAGGGCATGATGCGGTCATTGAAGTCCATTTACCTGCAACTTACTCGGCAGGCTTCAAGCTGGGTCAAGCGTTTGTGATCACGCCTCAAAAAGCACGTGTTTTTTTGGAGAAACAAGCCACCTAGCCCTGCCTCATAAACCGCTCCTGAGCCATGACCACCTCTTTCAAATCTGTTCTCACCCAAGGTCCACACATTGGGCTGTGGCTGTCTCTGGCCAACGCTTACACGGCTGAAATATGTGCAAGCGCAGAATTTGATTGGCTGCTCATCGACGGCGAGCACGCGCCTAACCACATCCCTTCCATCCTGGCCCAGCTTCAGGCCGTGGCGGCATACCCAAGCTACCCAGTGGTGAGGGCTCTGCAGGCGGACACGGCCCACATCAAACAGCTGCTTGACATCGGTGCGCACAACCTTCTTGTGCCCATGGTGGACACGGCCGAGCAGGCCCGCGACCTTGTGCGTGCCACCCGTTACCCACCTGAAGGTGTGCGGGGTGTGGCTGCCTACATCGCCAGGGCATCGCGCTGGGGGCTCGATGCCCAATACACCCACACCGCCAATGACAACATTTGCTTGCTCGTTCAGGCAGAGACCGTCACTGCGCTGAACAACCTCACCGACATTTGCGCAGTTGAGGGCGTAGACGGCGTGTTCATAGGCCCGGCTGATTTGGCAGCTTCCATGGGGCACCGAGGTAATGCAGGTCACCCTGAGGTACAAACTGCCATCGAGCAAGCCATCTGCACCATCGTGGCCAGTGGCAAGGCAGCAGGCATTCTGACCAGCGATGATGCCCTGGCAAAACGGTACATCTCGCTGGGCGCGACCTTTGTGGCCGTCGGTATTGATGTTTCGCTGCTGGCAAAAGGCACCCGCCAATTGATCTCCGGCTTTCGCTGAGTTCACAAAGTCAGCACTGCAGGTAGCGGGCTTGGTTCAACCCACAAACCCGACTTGTCCACCCTAAGTTACGAACAACCACTCCCCAGTGACAGTGAAAGCTGACACTTAATGCCAACACCCTGTGGGGCGCAGGGGCACTAAATCACTGCATTGGTGCAAATTCAAAGGCACATCTGCCAAATCAAGGGTTTACCCTATGGCCTTATCGCATGGACACTATCTAATGTCATCTTAGGTTTACACAAAGGAAGGGGGACGGCAGCATCTGTAGCCGGCCCCACACCATGAGCAACCCCAAGAGCTCCGACATCAGGCCCAGTGTCGTCATCGTGACGATGGACACCCACCTCAACAGTGCAGCGGCCAAGGCACGTGATGCACTCAGCCGCAACATGCCAGAGGTGATGTTCAACATCCATTCGGCATCTGAATACACCAACGATGCGCGCAAACTGGCCCGCTGCAAAGAAGACATCGCCAAAGCCCAGGTGGTGATTGTCAGCATGCTGTTTCTGGAAGACCACTTCCTGCCCATCATGGCCGACCTCCAGGCCCGCCGTGAGACCTGCAAAGCCATGGTCTGCATCATGTCGGCCAGCGAGGTGGTCAAGCTCACCCGCATGGGCAGACTCGACATGGGCAAGCCCACCAGTGGCCCCATGGCGCTGCTCAAAAAATTGCGTGGCAAAAGCGATGACACCAAGAAAGTCAGCGCCGGCGCCAAGCAAATGAAATTGCTGCGACAGCTGCCGAAGTTTTTACGGTTTGTGCCGGGTACAGCGCAAGACCTTCGAGCTTATTTTCTGACCATGCAGTACTGGTTGGCTGGCTCACAAGAAAACATCCTCAACCTCGTGATGTATTTGGCCGATCGCTACATCGACCAAGTCCATCACAGCGAGCACGCGTCCGTTGAAATGCCCATGGACTACCCCGATGTGGGCGTGTATCACCCGCGCATGAAGGGGCGTTTTGCTGAAAGCATCCATGACTTGCCCATGGTGGTGCGCAAAGACAAGGCCCGTGGTCGTGTTGGTTTGTTGATGCTGCGCTCTTACCTGATTGCCAGCAACGCCTTGCATTACGACGCGGTCATTGCTGCGCTTGAAGTGCAAGGTTTGCAGGTTGTGCCAGCGTTTGCCTCCGGCCTGGACGCACGTCCTGCCATTGAAGCGTTTTTCATGAAAGACGGGCAGTGCACCGTCGACGCGGTGGTTTCTCTCACAGGGTTTTCATTGGTGGGCGGTCCGGCCTACAACGACGCACGAGCCGCTGAAGAAATCTTGGCCAAACTCGATGTGCCCTACATTGCCGCGCACCCCGTGGAGTTTCAGACCCTGGACCAATGGGGTGGCTCAGACCGCGGTCTCATGCCCGTTGAGTCCACCATCATGGTGGCGATTCCTGAGCTCGATGGCTCGGTGGTTCCGATGGTGTATGCCGGTCGGCCTGGCCCTGAAGGTGTGACCTGCACAGGTTGTCACCAGCGCTGCACCTTCACGAAAGAGCACAAAACCGAAGACATGTTCACTTGCACAGAACGCACCGCCATGCTGGCGATGCGGGTCAGCAAGCTGGTTGATTTGCGCCGCTCTGAGCGCGCTCAGCGCAAAGTGGCCATGGTGCTCTTCAACTTTCCGCCCAACGCCGGCAACACAGGCACTGCAGCGTTTTTAGCGGTATTCGAGTCACTCTACAACCTCATGCTCACCATGAAAG
This sequence comes from Hylemonella sp. UBA6679, assembly GCA_002454975.1. GTDB lineage: Bacteria > Pseudomonadota > Gammaproteobacteria > Burkholderiales > Burkholderiaceae_C > Hylemonella. The sequence goes on along the minus strand of DKJZ01000111.1, from coordinate 4,312 downwards.
AGGGTGGCTACCAGGTCGACATGCCTGAATCGGTAGAAGCCTTGCAACAAGCCATCTTGCATGGCAACGCCAAACAATACGGCGCAGATGCCAATGTGCACACCCTCATCAGTGCGCAAGACCATGTGAGGCGCGAACGATGGTTGTCCGACATCGAAGCCCAGTGGGGCCCCGCGCCAGGCAAACAGCTGAGCAACGGATCCTCAATTTTTGTGCTGGGGCATCAGTTCGGCAACGTGTTGGTGACGGTGCAGCCTTCCTTCGGTTACGAAGGTGACCCCATGCGCTTGCTGTTTGAAAAAGGCTTTGCGCCCACCCATGCGTTCTCAGCTTTTTACCGTTACTTGCGCGAAGACTTCAGTGCGCATGCCGTCTTGCATTTCGGTACGCACGGCGCACTGGAGTTCATGCCAGGCAAACAAGCGGGCTTATCCGGAAGCTGCTGGCCAGACCGCTTGATTGGCGACCTGCCCAACTTTTATCTGTACGCGGCCAACAACCCCTCAGAAGGGGCGATTGCCAAACGCCGCTCAGGCGCAACACTCATCAGCTACCTCACACCCACCATCGAGAATGCGGGACTCTACAGTGGGCTGGTAGAACTCAAAACATCCATCAGCCGCTGGCAAAGCCTGGGGCGTGAAGAAAACGACGAGCGCGCGCGCATGGTGCCACTGATTCAGGCCCAAGCGGCGCTGGTGGACCTGGCAAGTGCCGAACCAGCTTGGTGTCTCAACGACGCACCCCATGACGCCTTGAACGCTGCCCTGTGCATTCAAAAGCTGTCGGCGCAAATTCTCGAGCTGGAGTACACCCTCATCCCCCATGGCTTGCACGTGGTGGGCCGCCCCTTGTCGCATGAGGCCTTGGTGGACATGGCCGCCGCCATGGCCTTGGCCGAATCGCACATTGCCCCAGCACGCGAAGCCATGGTGATGCTGGTCAATGGCGCACCTGTTCGCGAAGTGCTGGCTGCATCAGGGCTGCCAGACACACCCGAGATGTTTGCCTTGCTCGACAAGCTTGCTTTGAGCATTCGCTTGATGCGGCTCAACAGCGAGATTGAGGGGCTGCTGTCAGCACTCGATGGGCGCTACATCTTGCCGGCCCCCGGTGGCGACATCTTGCGCAATGCAGACATCTTGCCCACGGGTCGAAACCTGCATGGCTTTGACCCCTTCAAAATTCCCAGTGCCTTTGCTGTGCAAGATGGGGCACAACAAGCAGACAAACTGATCGCTCGGTATTTGCAAGATGGCCATGAGCTGCCCGAATCGGTGGCCATTGTCTTGTGGGGCAGCGACAACCTGAAGTCTGAAGGCAGCCAAATTGGTCAAGCCCTGCGCCTGATGGGCGCGCAACCACGCTTTGACAGCTACGGTCGCCTTGTAGGCGCGCAACTCATGCCTTTGGAGCTGTTGGGCCGCCCTCGCATTGACGTGGTGGTGACCCTCTCGGGCATCTTCCGCGACTTGCTGCCGCTGCAAATCAAAATGCTCGCCGAGGCCGCCTACCTGGCTGCAACCGCCAAAGAGTCAGAGCAAGACAACTTCGTGCGTAAACACGCTTTGGCCTACCAAGCCCAACATGGTTGCGACATGGCCACAGCTTCACTGCGCGTGTTTGGCAATGCAGATGGCGCTTACGGCTCCAACGTCAACAACCTGGTGGAAAACGGGCTGTGGAGCGATGAAAACGAACTGGCCAACACCTACACCTCACGCAAGGGCTTTGCCTTTGGCATGACAGGTCAACCTGTGGCGCAAAACGCTTTGCTCAAAAGCGCCTTGGCCGATGTGGCCTTGACTTACCAAAACCTCGAGTCAGTCGAGCTTGGCGTGACCACCGTGGACAATTACTTTGACACCTTGGGTGGCATCACCCGTGCGGTTCAACAAGCCAAAGGAAACCACGAGGAAGTGCCGGTGTACATCGGTGACCAAACCCGTGGTGACGGTCAGGTGCGCAGCTTGTCTGAGCAGGTGTCTTTGGAAACCCGCACCCGCATGCTCAACCCCAAGTGGTATGAAGGCCTGTTGGAACACGGCTACGAAGGTGTGCGCCAGATTGAAGTGCACATCACCAACACCATGGGTTGGTCGGCCACCACAGGTCAGGTGCAACCTTGGGTGTACAAGCAACTGACTGAAAAGTTCATGCTCGATCCGCAAATGCGTGAGCGACTTGCCACTTTGAACCCAACTGCTTCTGCCCGTCTTGCCAACCGGTTGATGGAAGCTTCCACACGAGCTTACTGGACACCTGATGCGCAAATGCTCGAGCGCATGAAAATGGCCAGCGAAGAATTGGAAGACCGCCTAGAAGGTGTGGTCGAAGGTCGCATGGCCTAAGACACGCCTCACAGCGAACTTAACGTCACCTGTCCTTTGGGCGTCTCAAGGGTCGCAGTGATGCTTGCTTGGCCAGGCTGAACCGTGACACCTTGGATGTCAGCGGCCTGGAAAGCTTGGCTCAAGAGCTCAGCCTCGGGGTGCGAAATGGCCAGGGATGTCAACACCAAAGCGCTCTTGGGCATGTGCATCGCTGGGTGAATGTGGCCCCACGCAATCAAGGTCGGTAAGCAGCCCTGCATCAACCTTTGGCCATCGTCGCGCACGCTGATTTGCCACGCCAACATGCCTTGTGGGGTAGGCCGTTGCGCCTGCAAAGCCTCGCCTCTTGCAAGCCCAAGCTTGGACCAGGCTTGCAAGTTCGCACCAAGATCACTGACGCGAGCAACCCAATGCACCAATTGCGGCCCCTGGTGCTTAACCTCTTGCATCAAGCGCGTGTCATCCATGTCAAACCAACGCTTCAAAGGTGCTTTGCGCACAGGTGAGGCGTCAGGGTTGATCGCAATGATCTCCAGGTAAGCCTGAGGAAAGTTCGGGCTGTCGATTCGCAGCAAGCGGTTGTGTGTGCCCATCAGCGGATGTTCGCCCCCAGGCCCAGGCAGCACACCCAAGTGGGACTCACACCACGCCACACCCGAAGCCAGGTCTTGCGCCACCACCACCAGATGGTCCAGGCCAGACGGCCTCATCAATTCAGTCATTGTCATCTGTCAATCTTGAAAAAGAAATGTCAGTCATGTTGTGTCCACCATTTGTCGTTCATTTCAGACTGCAACCAGTCGATGAAAGTTTGTACTTTGGCTGGCAGCAAACGGGGCGAAGGAAATACAGCATGGATCTCTTGCGAAGGCAGGCTCCAAAGCGTCAACACTGGCCGCACTGCGCCGGTTTTGATGGACTCGTCAGCCACGTACCTGGGTAAAGCCGCCAGCCCCATACCCGACCGCACGGCCGACAACAAAGCCGATAAGTTGTTCGAGCGCAAAGGGCCTCTCACGGTGGTGCTGTGGACTTGTCCATCTGCCCCCGTGAGCAGCCAGCGTGCATCGCCTTGGACGGTGCTGTAGATCAGGGCATCGTGGTTGGCAAGGTCTTGTGGTTGCTGGGGCTCGCCTCGTTCCTCCAAGTATTGCGGTGCCGCCACGATCACCCAAGGATTGACCCCCAAGTAACGCGCGCCTAAAGATGAGTCAGCCAGACGCCCCATGCGCACAGCCAGATCGACCCCTTGCGCCACCAGGTCCACATACCGGTCTTCAAAAGTGATTTCCAGTTGCACCTTGGGGTGTTGCTTCATGAACTTCACCACCAAAGGCACCAGCACGCGGCGCCCAAAAGCCACCGATGAACTGATGCGCAGCACACCCTGCAACTGCGACTGCATCAGAGCCGCCACCGACTCGGCCTCGTCCACATGGTGGGCGATGAGTTTGCATTTTTCGTAATAGATGCGACCGATCTCCGTGACGCTCACCCCATGCGTCGAGCGGTGCAACAAACGTGAACCGAGCTTGGCTTCAAGCTGAGCAACCTGCTTGGTGGCAGCGGATTGCCCGATGCCCATCTCTGCGGCAGCTTTGCTGAAAGAGCCGAGATCAACCACGCGGATGAAAACTTTGATGCTCTGGATGCGGTCCATGTCTGAGGTGGGGATGAATCAAGCCAAACGTCACACTATTCCAACACGGAATATACGTTTTGCCAAATCACCGGATTCCGTTAGCGCCAGGAAGGAACGAACATCCGACCACATTTTTAAACCCGAGGAGATATTCATGGCAAAGATGAAAGCTGCATTGGCTGCTGTGCTGGTGATGGAAAAAGAAGGTGTCACACATGCCTTTGGTGTGCCCGGTGCTGCCATCAATCCTTTGTATGCCGCCATGCGTGAGCGCGAATCCATCGCCCATATTTTGGCTCGGCACGTTGAAGGTGCTTCGCACATGGCCGAGGGCTAC
>DKJZ01000031.1 GCA_002454975.1 Hylemonella sp. UBA6679 | reverse complement strand
GCGAAACTGGCTGCGCGCCACAACCTCTTGGCCGGGGTAGCAACCTTTTTTGAAGTTCACCCCGCCAACCGACTCTAGGTTGAGCATTTGCGGCACAAAAGCCTCGAACACCGGCGCTGTGACCCAGGCAATGCCGCTGTGCACCTCGCCGCGTTGCCAGTCTTGCAGGCTCAAAGTGGGCTGTAAGCCCGTGTCGCAACCCACCGGGGCCACCACGATCGCACGCGAGACGCCCCAAGCGGGGTACAGACTCACCCAACTGGCATCGCCATGTTCCACTTTTGCCCAGGGCTTGTCTGCGCTCAGCCCCGCAGCGCCAACTGCAGCACCAACCACCCCCCACAGTTGGTAGAGGGCTGTGGCGTCACTCAACTTGGCTTTGGCACGCAAAACAAACATGCTCAGGCGCTTCAAGGTTTGGGGCAGCAGGTCCAGGCTGCAGACCAGCAGCACCTGGGTGTGGCTGCGCTTGAAACCCACAAAGCTGGCTTGCAAGCGGCCCTTGGCCGAACAAAACCCAGCCAAACGCGCCTCGCTCAAGCCCAGCAGGGCGAAGTCTTGTGTGAGTTGACCGTGCAAAAAAGACGCCGCGTCTTCGCCGTCGACCTGAATGATGCCCAGGTGGGGCAGGGGCGTGGCGCCCTGGAATGTGTTGCTCATGGGTGAATTATCATCAACGTTTTGAAGGACGGACACACAGTGAGGTTATGGCGTCGATCGCTGCTGGCTGCGGGCCTGTTGAGCTTGCTGCTCGGCGCGGCTGCGCTTTGGTGGCTGCACCACGACCTGCGCTGGTCGGGGTCGGCACAGGCTTTGGACCTGGCCATTGACCCAGGCACCTCACCCAAAGCGATTGCGGTGGCGGTGCGTGACACAGGCGTGAACATCAACCCCACCTTGTTGTATGCGTGGTTTCGCGTCTCCGGCCAGGCCCGCCAGATCAAGGCTGGCAGCTATGAAATCACGCCAGGCACCACTCCCCGCAGTTTGTTGCAAAAGCTCGTGCGTGGCGAAGCCTCACTGCTTGCCCTGACCGTGGTGGAGGGCTGGAACATTCGGCAGCTGCGTGCGGCGCTCAAGGCCGCAGACCAGCTGCAAGACCACACCTCGGCCCTGAGCGACGCTGATTTGATGGCTCTGCTGGGTCGCCCGGGCTTGCACCCAGAAGGGCGCTTTTACCCCGACACCTACACCTACGCCAAGCGCTCGAGCGACAAAGAACTTTTAGCCCGTGCTTTACGCGCCATGGACAAGCGTTTGGAGAAAATCTGGGCGCAACGCGAGACAGGTAGCCCCCTAAAAACACCGCAAGACGCCCTGATTTTGGCCAGCATTGTGGAAAAAGAAACCGGCCGTGCCTCGGACCGGCCGCTGATTGCGTCGGTGTTTCACAACCGGCTTCGCATGGGCATGCCGCTGCAAACTGACCCAACGGTGATTTATGGTTTGGGCGCGGCGTTTGATGGCAATTTGCGTAAAAAAGACCTGAAAACCGACACACCCTGGAACACCTACACCCGGGGTGGCCTGCCGCCCACCCCGATTGCCATGCCGGGCCAGGCGGCCCTGTTGGCAGCGGTCAAGCCAGCGAGCTCCAAAGCGCTGTATTTTGTGGCGCGCGGCGACGGAAGCAGCCAGTTTTCTGACACCTTGCAAGCGCACAATCAGGCGGTGAACCAGTACCAACGTCGCCTCCAACCTAAACCCTTAGCACAGTAGCGAGCTCCCAGCATGTTCATCAGTTTCGAAGGCATCGACGGCGCGGGCAAGTCCACCCACATTGAGGGGTTGGCCAGTGTTTTACGCGCGCGTGGCCACACCGTGGTGCTGACCCGTGAGCCTGGTGGCACGCCCCTGGCGGAAAAGCTGCGCGCACTCGTCTTGAACGAACCCATGGACGCCATGACCGAAGCGCTGTTGGTGTTTGCCGCTCGGCGCGACCATTTGCAGCAGGTGATTGAACCGGCGCTGGCGCGTGGCGATGTGGTGCTGTGCGACCGCTACACCGATGCCACGTTTGCCTACCAAGGCGGGGGACGTGGTTTTGACCTGGCCGTGCTACAAACTTTGGAGCAATGGGTGCAAGCAATTGGCACCCAGGCGGGTCATGCTGTGCGGCAACCTGACCTGACCCTGTGGTTTGACCTCGACCCAGCCATTGCTGCGCAGCGCTTGGCCGGCGCGCGCGTGCCCGACAAATTCGAAGCCCAGCCCGTGGCTTTTTTCGAAGCCGTGCGCGCGGGCTATGCCCAGCGCGCGGCGCAAGACCCGCAGCGTTTTGCCCGCTTGGAAGCTAACCAGACGCGTGACGCGGTGTGGGCCGATGTGCTGGCCGCCGTCAAAGCCAAGGGTTTCGCATGACGGCAACACCACCTTGGATTGCGCAGCAAACGGCGCATTTGTTGGCCCAGCGCGGGCATGCTTGGCTGTTGCAGGGGCCGTCTGGGCTGGGGCAATTGGATCTGGCTTTGTCACTGGTGCGGGCCTGGCTGTGCGAGTCGCCTTCTGCGCAAGGCGCTTGCGGCACCTGCCCGAGCTGCCACGCTTTGGCTGTGCACACCCATGCCGATGTGTGCATGTTGATGCCCGAGACCACACTGCTGGCCCTGGGCTGGCCGCTGGATGAAAAAGCGCAAAAAGAGATCGACGACAAGAAGCGCAAGCCCAGCAAAGACATCCGCGTTGAAGCCATGCGCGAAGCGGTTGAGTTCAGCCAACGCACCAGCGCACGAGGCCGGGGCAAAGCGGTTTTGGTGTTCCCGGCTGAGCGCATGAACCATGTGACGGCCAACGCCTTGCTCAAAACCCTGGAAGAACCCCCTGGGGATGTTCGCTTTGTGCTGGCCACGGAGGCGGCCCACCAACTGCTGCCCACCATTCGCAGCCGTTGTTTGGTGCACACCTTGCATTGGCCGCCAGCGGCCGATGCGCTGGCCTGGCTTGAAGCCCAAGGCGTGCCCGCCACCGAGGCCGAGAAATTGTTGCGCGCCTCTGGCGGGCGCCCCCTGGATGCCTGGCGCGATGCACAATCGGGGCGAGGCAGCGAGCTGTGGCAAAACCTTCCCAAAGCCATGTGGCATGGCGATACCCAGTGGGTCAAAGATTTCAGCCCCTCGGAGTTGCTCGATGCTTTGCAAAAGCTGTGTCACGACCTGATGGTGGTCAGCAGCGGTGCCGAGCCACGCTTTTTCATGCGCAGCGACCTTCCCAGCCAAATGCCCCCCTTGAGCGCCCTGAGCCCGTGGGCGAAGTCTTTGGCCCAGGCTCGCCTGAGTGCAGAACACCCTTTCAATGCTGGCCTGATGCTCGAAGCCTTGGTCAGCCAAGCCCAAACCGCGATGCGACATGTTCACTGATTCCCACTGCCACCTGAATTTTCCTGAGCTCATGGCCCAGCTGCCCGACATACGCGCGGCCATGCAAACCGCGCAAGTCACCCGGGCGTTGTGCATATCCACCACCCTGGAGGACTTTCCACAGGTGCACCAGTTGGCCTTGGATTTCGATAATTTTTGGGCCACTGCAGGCGTGCACCCAGATTACGAAGCCAGCGCCCAAATGCGTGAACCCACCTTGGATGAGCTCTTAACGCTCGGAAGTTTGGACCGTGTGGTGGGTATTGGTGAAACGGGTTTGGACTACTACCGCCTTGAGGGCCGCAGCGTGGCTGACATGGCTTGGCAGCGCGAGCGTTTTCGCACCCACATTCGGGCCGCACAAACCCTGCAAAAACCCATGATCATCCACACCCGCAGTGCCTCCGATGACACGATTGCCATCCTCAAAGAGATGGGCGAGGGCGGGGCAGGGGGTGCGGGCGGGGTGTTTCACTGCTTCACGGAAACGCAAGCCGTGGCCCGCGCGGCCCTGGATTTGGGTTTTTACATCTCGTTTTCGGGTATCTTGACCTTCAAAAATGCCCAAGATCTCCGCGATGTGGCCGGTTTTGTGCCCATGGACAGGCTTTTGATTGAAACCGACAGCCCGTATTTGGCACCCGCGCCCTACCGCGGTAAAACCAACACACCGGCTTACGTGCCGTTTGTGGCCAAGCAACTTGCCCAAATCAAGGGCTGCAGTGTCGAGACCATGGCCGAAGCAACAAGCCGCAATTTTGATGACTTATTTTTCTCATGAAAAACTTTAATAAATCCTTTTATCGCATTGTTTTAAAAGGAATATTTTTCATCAGTTCAAGTGTTTTCTTAAGTGCGTGGGCCGGCTCCTACGAAGACTTTTTTGCTGCCATCAACCGAGACGATGCCGCCACTTTGCAGCAATTGCTCCGGCGCGGCTTTGACCCCAACACCCCCAGCCCCAAAGGCGAACATGGCTTGATGCTGGCCATGAATGATTCGGCACGGCAAGTGGCGCGTGTGCTGATCAACCACCGAGACACACGCATCGACCAGCGCAACGGCAACGATGAAACCCCTTTGATGCTGGCATCTTTGCGCGGCGACCAAGAGTTGGTGCAGGCGCTCGTTGCCCGTGGCGCCGACATCAATAAGCCGGGTTGGACGGCGCTGCATTACGCTGCCACCAAAGGCAATGTGGTGATTGTTCGCGTGTTGCTCGACAAGCATGCCTACATTGATGCCGAGTCTCCCAACGGCAGCACGCCCTTGATGATGGCCGCCATGTACGGCACACCGGAGGCTGTGAAAGTTTTGCTTGAGGCTGGCGCCGATCCGACCCTTAAGAACAATTTGGGCCTCACAGCGCATGAGTTTGCCAAGCGCGCTGACCGCAAGGAGTCCATGGCCTTGATTGCAGCCTTTGCGGCTGGTTGGGCTCGGTGATCTGCATGAACTGATGTACAAGCGCCCTGACCTGCATCTTTCGGCCTCACGATGCTTATTATGTTAACCAACATACATGCATCCATCATCCAGCTTGCACAATGCTCTTTGTGTTCACGACCGCATACCTGGACTTAGACAAACCAGACAAACAAGTCAGGCATGCAAATCAGGCATGCAAGTGCGCCCCGTGCAGGATGTTGAGCGCTTGCATGTCGTCAACTTGGTCAAAGCTCTCGTAAAACTGCCCGACCGCTTGAAAGTCGGTCTCGGTCTGTAGACAAACCACGGTGTCGCACCACGGCTTGACCAGCGCCAAGGCTTGGGGTGAAGCCACGGGCACGGCGCACACCAGGGTTTTGGGCCGCTGCACCCACACCGAATGCAAGGCAGCCAACATGGTGGCACCGGTGGCCAAGCCATCGTCCACCACGATCACCGTACGGTCCAAGGGTGACAAAGGCTCGCGGTCATGAAAATAGGCTTCTTCGCGGGCCTGCAGCACTTTGAGCTGATGGGCTTTTTCTTGTGCCACATCGTGGGCGTTGATCGAGGCACTGAGGTCTGGGTTCAGGTAAGTCCAACCTGAGGCGTCCATCGCACCCATGGCAAGCTCTGGGGCGCCAGGAAAACGCAGCTTTCTCACCAACACGGCGTCCATGTCCCCACCCAGGCGCTGTGCAATGAGTCGGGCCATGGGCAAAGCGCCTCGTGGAATGCCCAAGACCAAAGGAAAACTGCCACGGTAGGCGCTCAGCGCCACCGAGAGCTGTTCGGCGGCATCCAACCGGTCTAAAAATTTCATGGATCAACCTTCTTTTGAGTTGGATTGATTCTCGAGGGCCGCACACGCAGCAAGTTTGCGTTGGCTCAAAGGTCGAAAAACCAAGCGGCCTAAAGTCGGCTTGTCTCCGCACGGGAGGCCTTCACTCAAGGGGCAATGCATGATCAAAACAGACACACAACTCAAAGATGATGTGCTGGCCGAGTTGGCCTGGGACCCAGCCATCAACGCAGACAACATTGGTGTGATCGTCAAAGACGGCGTGGTGACCTTAACCGGTCACATTGGCACCTACATCGAAAAGTTGGCAGCAGAAAAAGCGGTGCGCCATGTCCAAGGCGTCAAAGCCATTGCGATGGAGCTCGACGTCAAGCTCGCCACCGACCACAAACGCAGCGACACGGAAATCGCCCAGGCTGCCCTGTACGCGCTGCGTTGGCACACCTGGGTGCCCAGCGAACGCATCCAGGTCGAGGTGGACCAAGGCTGGGTCACCCTCATGGGGGATGTCGATTGGCAATACCAGCTCGCCAGCGCGGAACAATCGGTGCGTCACCTGCAAGGTGTGCGGGGCCTGAGCAACCGCATTGTGGTCAAGGCGCAGATCAACACCAAAGACATCAGCAAAGAAATCACGGCCGCCCTCACCCGCCATGCCCAACGCGAGGCAGAGCGGCTGCACATCAAGGTTGAGCGCGGTACAGTCACTTTGGAAGGCTCGGTCGATTCATTGGCCGACCGAGATGCGGTCATTGGTGCGGCTTACGGCACCCGCGGCGTGGCCCGGGTGGTGGACATGCTCAGCATCCACGCCTGATGCGAGAGTTGGCACATGCCTTGAGCAACACGGTCTTGTTTGACCGTTTGCAAACGAGCAAATTGCTCGATCAGATGGCCGCACAGGTGGCTGCCTTGATGCATGCCGGGCACGGCTCGCACGCGGGCTTGATCACCTCGCAGCCACCGAGCACCCTGCTCACGGGTGACTCGCCGACGCACCCCGGTAGCGCCCTGCCCTGGTGTGTGTTGGGCGTGCTGCGGCGCGGCGCACCGCTGGCAGACCTCTTGTGTGAAAAATTGTTGGAGCATGATTTGCGCCCTGCTTTGCGGCTTGACCTGATGGTCAAACGCTACGCGGACGACCTCACGCTCTTGCACTCGGAAACGCGCTTGCAAGAAACCCAAGCGCAAGCCCATACCAGCTTGCAGGGCTACCACGTGCTGGTGGTCGACGATGTGCTCTACACCGGCCACTCACTGCTGCGGGTGGTGAATTACCTCATTGCCAAAGGCGCAGCGCACATCACCCTGGCCGTGCTGGTCGACAGGCATTGCACCACCCTGCCCTTGCGCGCTGGTGTGGTGGGTGCCACCGTACAAATTGCCCCATGTGACATCATAGACTGCCACGTGCCGCCCTACGAAGAGGCCTTGGGCGTGCACCTGGTCAAGTTGTGAACAGCGCGTCTCAGGCCTTGAGTTGCAAGGATTTGAACTCCAAGAACTCTTCAAAACCGTACACGCCGTTTTCACGGCCGTTGCCCGACTGCTTGTAGCCGCCAAATGGCGCGCTTGAATTGAACATGCCGCCGTTGATGTCCACCTGGCCGGTGCGGATGCGGCGTGCGATGCGAATGGCATGTGCCTCGTCTTTGCTCCACACGCCACCACCCAAACCGTAAATCGTGTCGTTGGCAATGCGCACGGCTTCGTCTTCTTCTTTGTAGGTCAGCACCACCAAGACTGGTCCGAAAATTTCTTCGCGTGCCAAGGTGTCGTTGGGCTTGACGCGCAGCGCGGTGGGCTGCACGTAAAAACCTTTGTCAAAGCCCGCATCCACATCACCACCGGCAATCACTTCTGCGCCTTCGGCAATGCCTTGTTTGATGAAAGCTTTGACGCGGTCGCGCTGCACCGCGCTCACCAAGGGGCCAAGTTTGCTGGTTTCCTCCAGGCTTGGGCCAAGGGTAAATTTGGCAAAGGCCGCGGCAATCAGCGGTTTGGCTTGCTCGTACAAGGATTCGGGCAAGAGCATGCGGGTATGCGCCGAGCAGGTTTGCCCGCTGTTGAGCAAGCAAGCTGAGACCGTGCCTTTGACAGCAGCTTCCAGGTCAGCATCGGGCAAGATCACGCTGGCCGATTTGCCACCAAGCTCCAAGGCCACGCGCTTGACCGATTGCGAGGCCAGCTCAGCCACGCGCTTACCGGCACGGGTTGACCCCGTGAAGCTCACCATGTCCACCTCAGGGTGGGTGGCCAGCACCTCGCCCACCACCGGGCCTTCGCCGTTGACGAGGTTGAACACGCCTGCAGGCACGCCCGCTTCATGGATGATTTCAGCCAATATCATGGCGTTGACCGGGGCCACCTCGCTGGGTTTGAGCACAACGGTGCAGCCCGCGCCCATGGCCGCAGCCACTTTCAGGGTGATTTGGTTGAGCGGAAAGTTCCAGGGCGTGATGCACCCCACCACCCCGATGGGCTCGCGCACCACCAGCGAGTTGCCCACCTTGTGTTCCCACGCAAAGCCGCGGGTGACTTTGGCAAAGTTGGCCCAGTTCCAAATGGGGCCACCCACTTGCACGGCTTTGGCCAGCTTGATGGGCATGCCCACCTCGCGCGCAATGGCGGTGCCCATCTCATCAATGCGGGTCTTCAAACCCGCAGAAATTTTGTCCAAATACACCGCACGCTCTTCAGCGCTCAAAGCAGACCAGCCCTCAAACGCAGCGCGCGCGGCCAGCACGGCTTGCGTAGCCTCAGCCTGGGTACCGGCAGGCACGGTGGCCATGGCCTGCTCAGTAGCAGACTCGACCACCTCGAACACTTGGCTCGATTGCGCCTTGAGCCACTGGCCGTTGATGTAGTGCGAAGGATAAATTTGCATGCTGTCTCTCTTGTTTCAATGTGTGGCGTGATCTGGGCCGTGGTGATTTTGCTTGTGCTGGTGCATTCAAACATTCATGAAAAATATTTCATAAGTTCAGCATTCAATTCACGTGAATGCTTAGTTTATCTTAAATGCACATAACATCACCTGAAATAAATGCACTTTAGTGCATCAAAGATGACCCCAAACCAGCAAGCTGTCACGCCCTTGCGACACCAAATCCACCTTGGCACCCACAGGCAGCAGCACCTTGGTGGGAACATGCCCAAAAGGCAAGTTGGTCAGCACGCGCGCTTTGGTTCGGCTACGTAGCCACTGCACCACAGCGGCCATCTTGAAGCCCTTGTCGTGCGCGTTGAGCTGGTAACCCGTGAACTGCCCCAGCACCACCGCCTTTTGCTTGCCCAGGATGCCTGCCAGCAGCAGTTGCGTGAGCATGCGCTCCACGCGGTAAGGGTGCTCAGCCACATCTTCCAAAAACAAAATGCCACCTTTGATGTCCGGCAGGTAAGGGGTGCCCACTAAACCGGACAACACGGCCAGATTGCCACCCCACAGCGTGGCATTTTTGATATGAAATTCGTCTTCAGACAAGGTAGAACCTGAGGGCGATGCTACAGAAAGCGTAGCAATTTTGTCTTGTTGCCAACCAGCACCTTCGCCCTGGCCTTGGAGCATGTCGTCAAAACAGGCCTCCATGATGTCGTCCGGGCCGCTGGCTGCTTTACCCCGCTCGGTCATGACGATGGGCTCACCAAAGCCCTCCACCAAAGAGGGGCCTGCCCAAGTCAGAGCGCCCGTTTTGGCCAGCAAGGCCAACTGAAACGCGGTGAAATCACTCATGCCCACAAACTGCGTGCCGCGCTGCACCGCCTTGGCCACAGCTTTGTAGTTGATGCCCGGCAAAATGCGCGTGAGGCCATAACCACCGCGCGAAATCAGGGCCACATCGGCGCCGCTGGCTGCTGCCCGGGCAATGGCTGCCAAGCGCGTGTCGTCGTCTCCTGCAAAACGCTGGTGGCTGGCAAGTGCCGCCTCGTCCACCTCCACCTCGTGCCCCAGGGCTTGCAGGCGTTGCAGGCCGCGTTTGAAGCCCGCTTTGTCGCGCACGGCGCCAGACGGGGAATAAATGTAGATGTGTTTGCTCATGCTTCGATTATCGGGGCGCAAACTAGCAACTCACGCGCACCCAAGACACGCCCTTCAAACCAAGGTGCGCAAAGCCTCGCGCGCAATCTGGGCACCATGCTCTTGCACAAAATGCCCTGCCTGAGGCAGCACCAGGGGCGGCGGGCAGCCGCGGATGTTGGCGCGCAAGGCTTGCATCACAGGCGTGCCCAGCACCGGGTCGGCAGCGCCTATGGCCATCATGGTGCGGCCCGCCCACTGATCGCGCCAAAAGGCTTGGGCTTGGCGCGACACGTGCACGCCGTCATCGGTCTCAAACTCGGGCACCAGCTGCGGAAAAGCACGCAACGCAGCGCGAAAGCCCTTGTTGGGAAACGGTGCGTCGTAGGCTGCGCACTCGGCCTCGCTCATGTGAGGGTTGCCGCGCGAGAACAAACGCGACACCGCAAACTCAGGCTTGGTGCGGCACATGTCGCGCCAAGCCAAAAAGCCTGGGCTCAAGGGCTGCTCAGCGGTGGCAAGCAGGGTGTTCATCACCAAGAGGCCGCGGTAACGATCAGGTGCGGCCATGGGCAACGTCAAGCCCAAAATACCGCCCCAGTCTTGCACCACAAGCACCACGTTGCGCAGGTCTAAGCGCTCAATGAATTCAAGCAAGACCTGCCGGTGCCAAGTAAAACTGTGTGCGCTTTCTTTTTTGGGCTTGTCACTTTTGCCAAAGCCCAACAAATCAGGGGCCACCACCCGGTGCCCAGCGGCCAGCCACACCGGCATCATGTGGCGGTACAGGTAGCTCCAGCCAGGGTTGCCGTGCAGGCACAACCAGGTCACAGGCTCAGCCGTGTCAGCATGCGCGCTGTGACCGCAAGCACCACTGCCCTGCTCTTTTGCGCCCTCATCGAGGTAATGCATGCGTAAGCCCGGGGCGTTGGGCAAGTCGTTGAGGTAATGCGCGTCCCAGGGGTAGCCGGGCACCGCCGCAAAATCGGCCTCGTCGTTGCGCACAGCGTCATCACGCACGGGCCAAGCGTGTGGGTTGTGCGTGGCCTGCGCTTTGTGCGCTTGCCGTCTGGCTTTGAAAAAGTCTTGCAGCAAGGCGGCGCAATCGTCAGCCAGCATCCCGCCCTGCACCTGGGTGTGGTGGTTGAGTTGGCTTTGTGCAAACAGGTTGATGACCGAGCCTGCGGCACCGGTTTTTGGCTCGGCGGCGCCAAACACCACGCGCTTCAAACGCGCATGCAGCATGGCGCCCACACACATGGCACAAGGCTCCAGGGTCACATACAGCGTGCAGTCGTCGAGCCGGTAGTTGCCCAGGTGCGCTGCCGCAGCGCGCAAGGCTGCAATCTCTGCATGGGCTGAGGGGTCGTGCTGCGTGATGGGCGCGTTGTGCCCTACCCCAATCACCTGGTCCCCCTGCACCACCACCGCGCCCACAGGCACCTCACCCGCTGCCAAAGCGCGTTGCGCCTGCGCCAGCGCCAAGGCCATGAAGTGGGTGTCGGTCATGGGCGGCTCAGCTTACTCCCACTCAATAGTTACCTTGTAAAAAGTTGTTTAAGAACAACAGCTTACAAGCGTGTTTTTTAAGTGTGTAACTTTTGTGTAACTTCATGTTTTATTGTTTTCTCATAGTTACGGGACGCATTTGGCACGTGTGCATTGTACGTGAACTAAATGTTACACGCTGTGCAATTTTTGATCATGGCTAAACAGAGTGCTTGTAAATCAAAACCAAAATTAAAAACCGCACGAATTTCGAACGCCTAATTTGTGCAGCTAGACAAGACTAGGCAACGTAACAACGTTCCCTGCACCGTACTGCCCTTCAAGCAGCCAAAGTGCGTCCTGTGCAGTGTTAGCTTGGACACGTGTTTTGACGTACATGTTGTTGTACTGGACACGCACTGTAGCTTCGTATGTGTTCATGTGTACTCCTGTAATTAATGGAAGCTACCTTGGTAACAATGGCGCAGCTCATGCCCAATTTGATGCATGGTTGTTTGCTTGCCCGTCACAATCAAACAGGTGTCTTTGCGCCAAAAGCTACAGGCTGAAATTGCATAGCCAAAGCCGCCCAAGCCACTGTCCTTGCTAACAGCTTCACAAGTAGCTTGCACATTTGGCACAACCATCCAGCTCACAACCAGCGTTTCAGTTCGATTTGGCTTGGTGCTGAACTGGGCATCACCATTACGCCAATCCCCAGCAACAGCGAAACAAGGCGCAAGTACCAAGGCAAGAATGAATTTGAACTGCATGCTCAGTACTCACTTGTCAGCATCACAATCCAGTGCCCATCTTCCCAGCAGCCATACAGACGCACACTGGCGAGCGGAAAGTCCGTGTAGTCAATAAACTGCGTTGCCAAGATCTTGTCGTTGCCATCCTCTATATGCACAATCGCTGCCGACTTGAGCACAGCCATTTTGAGTACGGTGAATGGGTGTTGGTCAAAATCAATGCCTGTTAGATGCGACCAGTACAAGTCCAACAACCAAAAGCAACTGGCCTGCTCTGCCAAATACTTCACGCCATCTGTAACAAGCATATTTGCATGCATGCGGTAGTAGCGTTCTGTACCAGTAAACAGCGCCAGATGCTGCTCAAAATCTGTGTTGCTCATCAAAATTCCTTAGCCACCCGCAGCACCCATACATCATCATCAGTAGCAGTGCCATACAGCCTGTAGCAAGCGACAGCGCCAACGCTGCACACTTTGCAGGCCTGTTCAAAGTGGTCATTAAAAATAGTCAGCTCGATGCCATGGTCAAAAACCATCGCCACGCCAATAACGAGCTGCTCTTTGCCCAGCTGTAAGCGCATAGAGCTTGACGCTGCATGTACAAGCCAAAAGTGCTGTTCGTCGTGTGCAATTGGCATACGTGGAAGACGATGCTTGCGCACAAGGCTTGGTTTGTGGAAATGCATCTCCGTGCGCAAGTAAGGCGCCATTCCTTCATGCAACTGCTCAACAGCAGCCTTACTTGCGTACAGCATTGCTCTTGCTTGCATTAGCGTTGAAAGCCACCACGAATTTGCCCAGACACAGCTTCGATCTGCGCATCCAGCTCGCCAGCCAAAACAGCTGTGTTCACGGTTTCCAATGCGCCAATCAATGCATCTGCGTCAGCGCACTCAACTGCGTTCGACTTGCTGTTGAGCATCAAGGTCTTTGCGCCATAGCGCCCCGGCGGCCACCCAAAGT
>DKJZ01000045.1 GCA_002454975.1 Hylemonella sp. UBA6679 | reverse complement strand
CAGCCTCTTCGTTCTTACCCGACTTGGCCAGTTCACGGGCGTTGCGCAGCTGCCCACCGTTTTTCAACAGGTTGATCGAGGCTTGCGCATTGGCCAGGGCTGGGTGTTCAGGGTTGATTTTTCGCAGCTTGGCCAGGTAGCTGTCGGCTTGTTCGTAGCGTTTCAGGTCGGCCTCAGCCACCGCCATACCGCCCAGCGCTTCGGGCTGGTTGGGGTTGACCCTGAGGAGTTTTTTCCAGGCTTGGGCGGCGCGTTGGTTGTCGCCCCGCGATTGCCAGTACCGACCCTGCTCAACCAGCACGCGTGCTGCGTCCTGCCCCTGAACGGCGGTGATGCTCAAGGCAGCCATCAAGCTCATGGCTAGCGTTTTGTGGTGGTGGCGCATGCCTTCTCCCAACTCGTCAACAATTTGCCCGTAGGCTCGAAAGAAAAACGTTTTTCAGACCAGCCCATGCCAAACAGGCACAGCACATGGTCGTAGTAGCTCAAGGCGTAATTGCCTTCGCGCGCCAGGCCCTGAACACGCATCTGTTGTTGCGTGGCGCTGCGGCTGCCTTCGACTTGTAAAAGCGGCAACACAGCCGCAGAAAAGCCCACAGGGCCGGTGCCACTGACAAAGCCACTTTGCGTTTGCACTTTTTCAGGCGGCAGCTTGGCGGCTTCGGTTTGTTTGGTCATGCCCTGCAGGTTTTGCCGCAAGGTGCTGGCAGCCGGGTCTTGCGGATGGGTCATGCCCGCCCACAGGTAGCAGCGGATGGCGTCGTAGCTGCCCAGGTCTGCAAACTGAGGGTCTGCCACGGCACGGCCTTCGTTGTTGCCGGTTTGTTGCCAGGCCACCCAGTCGGCCGCGTAACCAAAAGGGGTGCTGTCGCGCAGCAGCCGCACGGTGTTGGTGGCGATCTCGTTCCAGGGGCCCTGGGGGTCAAACGCCGCCAAGCGGCGCAGCAAGGGCAGGGGCAGGTAACTGGGGTTGAGGCGCCAGGTTTTTTTCTCGGGCAGGTGAAAGCCCACAGGGGCAGGCAGCAGCATGGCCCCCATACCCGGCAGGTTCACCACCTCGTCGGCCACAATGCGTGCGAGCAGCACCCGGGCCTGGTCTTGGTAGGAGGGTTTGCCCCACAGACGCGCAGCCTCAAGCAAGGTGTAGGCCATCCACAGGTCTGCGTCAGAGGCTGGGTTGTAGTCGAGCACGCCCCAGCTGCCATCAGCGCGAGCGCCCCATTGCCAGGCTGGCAGACGGCTTGAAATATCACCGCCTGCGAGGTTCACCACAGCCCAGCGCCAAACACTCTCAAAGCGTTCAGGCCGGTTGGCCACCAGCGCAAACATCATGGCGTAGGACTGCCCCTCGGAGGTGCTTTGCATTTGCGGCGTGCCAATGTCAATGACCTGCCCGTCGTCTTGGACGCAGCGCTGCACAAAGGCCTCAAACATCGGCCAGGGCTTGGCTGCGCAGTCACCCATGCGTTTGGCGGTTTGGGCCATGCCAGGCAAGCCCAGGCTGGCCACCGCACCACCTGCGGTCCAGCTCAGCCAGCGGCGCCGGCTCAGCATGGGGGCTGGTGTGCCTTCACGCCGTGGCACACCACGGTATTCATGCGTTCGTGTCATGCGCTTTACAGTTGCTCAGGCAGACGCTTGGCAGCGCGTGAACGCAAGCTCAGGTAGAAGATCGATGCCAGCAAAAACGCGCCGGCCAACTCCACCAACAGCAGCAGCAAGGGGTTGCGTGAGAAAAACCACTGCACATAAGTCAGTGGGTCGAGCTTGCCCACGTGGTAGGAGGGCTCACTCACCAGGCTTTCCACGTTTTTGCCACGCACCACTGCCATGCCGCCCTGGATGTTGCGCACCATGTCGGGGTCTTGCAGGGCGTTCATCACTTGGGTGAGGCCTTCGGGGGTGTTGGCAGAAATCTGCACCACACTGCGCCCGGTCGTGACCGGCGACTCATAGCCCACCAGCACGCCATCGGTGCCCTTGGCGTTGAAGCTCAACTCGGCCTTGGCAGGCTGGGCGTGGGCTGGCGCGAGGTTGTCCCACCAACTCATGAGGCCACGCGTCATGTCCGAGAGTTTGAAGCGGCGGCTTTGGCTGTCCATGTTCGCAGCACTGCTCTTGCTCCAGGCACCCACCAAGGGCTGGTTGCTGCTGTTGCCGATCAAGACCACGTCTTTGTTCTTGAGCAGGTCTGCCTGACTGGCCGTGGCCAATGTCACGCCTGTACCTGGATAACCCGTGCTGCGACCAAACATCCCCATGAGGTTGAGGTAGGCGGTGTAGTCCACCAGCGTGGGGCGTTCGGGCAAGACGATGGCGGTTTCCGACAAGTCCGCCATGCGGGTGAATGGAAAACCCGCGTTGCCGAAGGCGGCCAGGTTGGGCATGGCAATGAAGTGCGAGAAGCCTGAAATATCCACGGTGGACTCGGCTTCGATGGTGCTGCGCACATTGTCGAGCGCATCTTCAGGCACGTTCTTGCAAGGCTCATCCTTGGGCAAGTCGTAGATGTAGGTGAACTGCAGCTGACCAGAGGCGGGCAGCTTGTAGAGCGGAATGTTGATGCGGGCTTGGCTCAGGGTGGGATCACCTTTGGGGGGCGCGATTTTTTGCAGAATGTCGCTGATCTGATCGGTGGGGCCCAGCTCGCGTGGCAGCAAGCGCATGGACGCCAGAAACTGGTTGTTCGCGCTCACGTTCATTGTGGAGTTGTTGAGGTTGCGCGGCGGTGTGTACCGGTACTTCAAGTCCAGCGGCATGCCCTTGGTTTTCCAGTCAAACAGGTCGGGCGGCACGTTCACGTTCACACGGATTTGCTCGGGCCGAGTCCCCGCCACTGTGAGCAAGTCGGGCTTGATGAGTTCGCCAAACTTAACCGGGCGATCGCTGGGCAGCCACTTAGGCGCGTCATAAGGCTTGCGTGGTTTGAGGTCGCTCAGCGAAGTGATCAGGGCCGATGGCCCAGACATGGCGCTAGAGCCCAAGGCAACGGCGTTGGCCGCAATGCGCAGTTCTTTCTCGTTGCGCCCGCGCACAAGCAAGAGCTTGCCGTTGGGGTCGTTGGGGTGGGTCACCATGCTCACCGTGGGGCCTTGCAAGGCCTCGGCATTGATGCCGGCGGGCAGGCTGTTGCCCATGGCCAGCACCACCGCATGGCCTTGGGTGGGCAGCTGATCAACCAGCGTGCTCAGGCGCATGGTTCGGTAATTGCCCACCGCGCCCAGCCATGACGACAAGGTGCCTGCCGCCTCCAGCAGCGGCTGCGTGACGGTGCCGCTCAGCACCATGGGCAGGGCCACTTGGGTCGCGTCGTTGGGGTCGAAGAAGGGCGCTGGCAGTGTGGCCAGGTCGTTGGTGATGGACAGCGGGGCGAGCGTGAGTTCAAGCTCGCTGTCGTTGTTGATGGTGGCCCACAGGCTGGTGTGCGCGGGGTCTTCGCAGTCGCGTGTGTAGTGACCCACCAGCTCAAAGGTCAGGCGGTTGGTGTCGGTAAAGAGGCGTGCGGGCAGGTTGATTTCGCGCTGCACATTCAAGCCACCTTGTTCTTGTGGCACAGGAATGGCGTAGGCCACTTGGTCGTTAATCACCACATTGATGTGCGAAATGTCCGAGAGCAAAGCCGGAGAGTAGGTGTAGTTCAAGCGCAGCTTGGCACCCACCACCACCTCGTCGCCACGGTTGCTCATGACCACACCGGCACGCCCGAGCAGGCCACGCAGCTGCAGCGTGTACTGCGCACCGAGTTGCTTGAGCGAATACTTCACTTGACGAGAAGCCAGGCGGTTGGACTCGCTGGTCTCGGTGATCACGCGTTTGTCGCCTTTTTTTGCAAAGGCCGCACCGGTGTGCAAGGTGGATGTGGCCAGCACGGAGAGTGCCAACACAAGCGGTGTGAGACGGTGTGTGAGGCGATGAGGCACGCGCAGTGCGCGTTGGCCTGTGCGTGTTTGGGGGCGCTGTTGCGAAGGCTGTTGGGGACGCGATTGCGCGTGTTGAGGGGTCATGGTGTCATTCATGATCGTCGTCATCCGTTCACGGGGCTTTGTCTGCACGGGGTGGAAACACGGTGTGGAAAATATTGCGCAGCAGCTGCTTGAAGCCGCGCCGACCGATGGTCACGATCAGCTTGAAGGCCGTCAGCGGCTTGTCTTGTTGCTTTTGTCCCCAGGTGCTGATCCAGGCATCGGCACGTGAGAAGGTCATGCCGGTGAGCTCAGTTTCTTGCTCCAGGGTCAGACCTTCGAAGCGCACACCCAAACGGCCGCGACCGCAGAACGTCACCACAGCCGGGAAGGCCGCCTCGTCGGTGCCCCGGTAGAGCGAGACGCTGATGCGTGTGTCTTTCTCCAGCACGAGGTTGGCTGGAATGCTCAAGCCCAGACCTTGCGCAGAAAAGTCATCGGTGTGGCAGGTGATGACCTTGCCGTCGTTGAGCTTGAGGGAGGCCGGCAGCCAGGCAGCCACTCGCGGGTTGGCTCGGATCTGCCGAGTCTCGCTGGCCACGGCCAGGCTGGCACACAAGATCAACACGTTGTAGAGAATCCAAAACATGTTGAAGAACAAGGTGGGGTAGTCGTTCTCGGCGCCTGTGATGAAGTCCGACAAACCCATCACGATGCCAGCGAGGTTACCTGCCAGCAAAAAGAGGTAAGGCCGTGAGATGCCCCAGTCAAAGTAGGAGCGCTCGATCACGCCGCCTTTGGCTGTCACGTTGAAGCCACCCGAAGAAGGCCGCAGCAAGGCCCCCACCACAGGCAGCAGGATGTACCAGGCCAGCACCGACTCGTACACCTCGTTCCAGAAGGAGTAGCGGAACTTGCCCTGCACCCTGGAGTTGGTGATGCTCGCCACGATCAAGCTGGGCAAGGCGTAAGCCATGATGCTGTAGGCGTCGGCCTGAAACAGACGCGCCCCAAAAAACACATAGGCCAAGGGTGCGGTGAGAAAAATCAGACGCGGCAGACCGTAGAAGAAATGCAGCATCGAGCTGAAGTAGCAGATGCGTTGGCCCAGGCTCAAGCCTGCACCCACAAAGGGGTTGTCCAGGCGGGCAATTTGGGCCAGGCCGCGCGCCCAGCGGATGCGCTGGCGCACGTGCGCAGAGAGACTCTCGGTGGACAAGCCTGCAGCTTGCGGCACCTTGAGGTAACAGGTGTTGTAGCCTGCGCGGCTGAGTTTGAGCGAGGTGTGCGCATCTTCGGTCACGGTCTCGGTGGCCACGCCGCCAATTTCCATGAGGGGGGCGCGGCGCATGATCGCGCAAGAGCCGCAGAACATGGTGGCGTTCCACAGGTCGTTGCCATCTTGCACAATGCCGTAGAAGAGCTCGCTCTCGTTGGGCATGCGCAGGTAGGTTTCTAGGTTTTTCTCGAAGGGGTCGGGCGAGAAAAACACGTGGGGCGTTTGCAGCATGGCCAGGTTTTTGTCTTTGACAAACCAGCCCATGCAGACCTGCAGGAAAGAGCGTGCAGGAATGTGGTCGCAGTCAAACACGGCCACGAACTCGCCTTTGGTCTGGCGCAGCGCGTTGTTGAGGTTGCCTGCCTTGGCGTGGGTGTTGTTCTCACGCGTGATGTAGTTGATGCCAGCCTCAAAACAAAATTTTCTAAACTCGTCGCGGCGACCGTCATCGAGCAAATACACCTTGAGTTTGTCGGCTGGCCAGTCCAGGCTTTTGGCCGAGAACACGCTTTGACGCACCACATCCAAGGGCTCGTTGAACGTGGTGATGAAGACATCCACGGTGGGCCAAAGCTGGTTGTTTTTGGGCAGCGGAACGGGCTTGCGCTCCAGGGGCCAAGCGGTCTGAAAATAGGCAATCACCAGCACCACGAAGGCGTAAAACTCCGCGCCGGCCAGCGCATAGCCGAAAAAGGTTTCCAGCGGTGTCTCAAAGCCCAGGGTGTCGTTCATACGCCACCAGATGTAGCGCACAGACATCAGCAGCGAGAAGCAAATCATCACGATGGTGGTGAAGCGCCCTGGGATTTTCCGCAAGAAAAAAATCACCAGCACGGTGACCAAGCCCAGCACCGATTGCGACACCAAGCTCAAAGGCGAGCTCATCACGCTGTAAGCCAATGCCAAAGCGATCAGGCCCAACAAGCCTTTGCTGATGGGGTTGTCCCACAGGGGCGAGTTGAGCAAGGATTCGCTGACATTGAGCCAGGTGCTCTGGCTTTTGCTCAGAGGCTCTGTCGATTGACCCTGCACATGCACGCCGCGCATGGGGTCCTTGGGTGGGGTGGGTGCTGTCATGCCACGAGCGCTTGTGCTTGTAACCGCTGGTTGATGCGCTCGGCGGTGGCGCGCATGTCGTTGGAGGCTTGCGAGTCCGGCTCGTAGTCCATCACGCTCTTGTCGTGCGCCAATGCCTCGCACACCGACTGGTCGCGGTGCACGATGCCAATCACGCGGTCACCAAAGGTTTCCTGCATGAGGTGGGTCACATCTTTGGAGAGCTGCAAGCTGGTGTCAACTTGGTTGACGATGTAGAAGCAGTCGATGAAGTTGGGGCGGTTGAGGCAGTAGGTTTGCACCAGGCGCTGCATCATCGGGATGGTGGCGTAAGAAGCGGCATCTGAGAGCGTGACCACGGTGACCAAATTGGCTGCGTGCAGCGCTTGCTTCATGTAAACCGAGGGGCCGGGCGGGGTGTCGAGCAACACCAAAGTGTCTTGCGGCAGGCCCAGGCTGTTGAGGTGCCCCAGCAGCCAGTCGGGCCGTGTCTCGACGTGGCGCTCAAAACGTCCGCGGTCGTCTTCGTTGACGATGCCATAAGGCACGATGAACGCCCCGCTGCTGCTCTCCATCACGGCGCTGCGTAAGGTTTGCTGCGCCAAGGTGGCACGCGACAAACCGCGCTGCTCGTTGGGGTGAATGCCAAAGTGCAGACCCAGCGCATTTTGCGGGTCGAGATCGAGCACCAGCACGCGCGCGCCTTGTCGCGCCAAGGCATGGGCCAAGGTGGCGGTGACGGTGGTTTTACCCACACCACCTTTGGCGGAGACCACGGAGATGATCTTCATAATTTTGATGACAGGTTGGCCCAGATGTTGCCCGGCATGCCCTGTGGGGCAGGTGCTGGTTGGCTTTGAGCGGGTTGTGCGATGCGCGCAAAAATATCGCGCAGAACGGGGCTGGGTGCAGCTGCCTCAACGGGTGCAGCTTGTTGTGGCGTGCCGGCCATGCCAGAAAAGCCTGACATCGCTGCAGCTGCGGCTGCCATGGCGGGGTCCTCTTGCTTGAGCAAGTTTTTCAAGAAAGGCGCCACATCCTGAGTTGGGTCGGTCTGCGGGGCTTGGAAAGCGGCAAAGGCCTGTGGTTTGGCCGGCGCAGCTGCAGGGATGACCACCACCGCAGGTGCGGGTGTCGCAGCCGAGGCCGAGGCAGAGGAAAGGGGGGAAGCCACAGGTGCGGCCATGGGCAGGTTTGCAGGCACTGGCATCGATGCTGATGCAGGTACAGGTACAGGTACAGGTGCGGGTGCGGGTGCAACCGATGCCACGGGTTGAGCAGTCTGCCCTGAGAACATGCGTTTGAAGTCAATCGCACCGGCCAAGGTTTTGGCCTTGGCTTGCAGCGCTGCGCCCATGGGGCTGATGCCAATGGCTGACGTGTGCTGAGGCGTGGCTGCAGCGGTTTGAGCCGGCATTGGTGCTGGTGATGCAACAGGTGCCACAAAGGGTTTGCCCGCCGCAGTGGCGGGGGTCATTGGGCGCTGAACGCGTTGGTTGGCTGCAGCGCTGGGTGTTTCGCCCAACTGCACTTTGGGGGGCTCACTCACGTGCAGGGCGCTGAGGTCCAGCCATGCCAGCAGCGGCCAGCGTTGCTTGGCCGTTTGGGCCTGAAGCTCGCGGCGCAGCTCCTGGTAGTCACTGGCTTGCCCACCAAACAATTGGTAGAGCTTGGCGGTGTCGTTGATATCGCTCACGATGCGCCTGCGGTTCAGCGGCTGAGCCGGAAAAACACATTACCCAGGGGGTCGGTGGTGTGGGTCTGGCTGACTTTCAGGCCTGAGGCGCCTTGCTGGTCAAACCACTGTTGGTAAACCCCCTCAAGAAAGCCCGCGCACCACTCAGAGCCCGCTTTGCCCAAACCGGCAGACAGGGGCGAACAAAAGTGCTGAATTTCAACGAAATCGTTTTGCTGCACCAGCTTGACGTAGCCCCAGTCGAGCTCAGCCCAGACGCGGGTGATCTCCGCTTGCAGGGTCTCCAAGGTGGGGAAGCTGTTGAGTGGGACGTCACTGGCAAAGCGGGTGCCAATGCGGCGGCTCAGGGTGCGCAAGTCGCCCACCGACAAAGCCGATGAAAATTCTGCGGCCAGGGCGTGTAAAAAGCGTTGCCACTGGGGCGAACAACGCCTTTGGGCCAGGTAATTCAATAATTCAGGACTGCTGTCTTGGGCTTGGTTTTGCATGTCATTCACTCCAGGGTCGATCGGCGCTGCTCCCCATCTGCCCCCGGAGTCGACCTGGTCTGGTCGGCGCGTCAGCCACAGGGCTGACAGGTTGCAGATCACCTGCTGGCTCAGTGGCTTGGCAGGTATGTCGTTTTTAGCAATTAAGAGGGTGTCTTAAAGCTTTGAAAAAAGGGATAAAAACGACCTGACGTGATCTGCGGCACTCCCCCCAGAGGGTCTGAATGCCGCAAGGCGAGGTCTGAGACGAGCTACCGACCGGTGCTCAGACCAGCGCAGTAGTCTTTGGGAGTCAAGGCGGGCGTGGGCCAGACCAGGTCGGCTTGGCTGCCCAAGGTGTTGGCCGAACCTGCTTGCATGGTGATCACCCGGGCTTGCGCTGCGAGCGTGCCCAAATGCACAGGCACCCCAAGGTGCCGCTCCACATGGCCGTTGCCTGCGAGCAACAGTACCGCACCGGTTGGCGCCAAGGCCTTGGCCATGCTTTGGGCCATGGCTTGGTCGCGGGCGATCTGGATGCGGGTCATGGGTCGGATTTGCGATTCAGGCAGCATGCCGCAGTGCCCGCTGCGCATGCGTTCATCTTGGGTTTTCAGCGCTTCAGGGCTCAGGCTCGCTTCCAAGGCGGTGTTTTGCATGGCTGCGCGCATGGCCGGGCGTGGCAGGTTAGCCCCCAGCACGGGCACCCCGGCGCGCACGGCGGCCATGATGGTCGGGCCGTAATCCGCCCAAGGCCAGCCACTTTCTGACCAGCCCAAGGCGGTTTGTACCTTTGTCTCGGTGGCTGAAGGATCTAGGCCTGCCGTGCTGTGGCCTTGGTCGGCCATTTCAAGCACCAGCGCAGCCAGGCCCTGGCGGGCGGTGAGCCAGGAGACCAGCTCCGTTTGCAGGGTGTGGTGTTGCGCCGCGTCGTGTTGCTCACCCAGCAAAATGAGTCGGTAGGGCGCCAAGTTGGCAAAGTCGGCGCTGGCTCGCGCCTGCCAATCGGCATGTGCTGGCCCAAGCAGGGCCAAGCTCAAGCCCATAAGCAGAGCCCAAGCGCGGGCATGCCCAGCGGCTCTGTCAGGCCAAGAGGTGGTGCCCAAGGTGGGTTCAGTGGATCGTGACAGGCATCTGCGCCAGGCCGGCATAGCTGTCCAAGGTGTCTTCTACCTCTTCTTGGGTGGGCGATTGGCGCTGCCAAGCCTGGAGTTTTTCTTGAAACAGCTCTGCCCAGGAGCCGTCGAGGTAGACCTCTTTGCCAGAGCGTTTGTCCACGATCTCAAAGCCGTGGCGCACCAGCGTGGGTTTGTGAGCTGTATTCACGGCATTGGCTGGCTCGGCGTTCAGGCCCGTGGTGGTGGGGGTGTCCCAGGCCTGGTCGGTGGCCAGGTGGGTCACGGCAAAGGTGTCGGATTCGTAAAGCAGATTCATGGCAGAGCCTTCATGGCCAGAGTGTGGCCTTCATGCCATCCTAAATGAAGTGGGTGTGTCTGAATTCAAGAGTTAGGGGCAAATTCACAAAAAACTCAAGGCGATTGGCTCAGGCGCAGCTGCTGGTCGATGAAGTCGCCATTGTGCTGGGTGAGGCGGATGCGCGCGGGCAGGTAGCCCAGAGACGGGGCCATCCAGAGTTCGGCGTTCAGGTCAAAAGGTTTGACCGGCGGGCGAACGAGTTTGATGGTGTGCATGCGGCCCACTGGCAGGTCGATGGTTTCTTCCCCCACCACCTGAACCCGCCACATGTCTGCGTCGCGCGGGCCAACGGCCTGCAGCACAATTTCACCGTCCGGCAGGTAGCGCCCCAGATCGGCGGCCAGCATGGCTGCGAGCTGGATGAAAGCGCTGAGGTGGTCTTGCGCACCCGCCAGCAAGGCCACTGGCGGGGTGTTGGCGCTGAAGATCACCCGGCCTTGCTCGGTGTCCAAGTGGGCGGCCACTTCAGAGCGCACCTTGTCGGAAAAACGCCTGGGTTGCAGGCCGTGGGCTGTGAGGTCGCCGCGGCTGGTTTGTACCCTTGAACCGAGCAAAAAGGCACTGATTTCCAGCCTGGCCTCGTACCGGTCTCCAGCAGGTAACCACAGCAGCTCGCCTTTGGCCGAGTAGCTAAAACCTTTGGCTTGGCCCTGCAAGTTGTAAAACAAGGTGTGTGCCTTGGGCAGCACAACAGCGGGCAGGCTGCGTGTCTCGGTCACGCGCGGGCTGGGTGCTGCTTGGGCCGGTGGGTCGGGTTCTGTGGGGGTGTTGGCGCTGGAAGTTGCCAAGGCAGTTTGCTCGGGCTCAGCAGGTTCGGTGGCTTGTGAGGTTGGCGAATTTGACGCAGGCTCGCCGCTGGTGATGATGCCTTCGGGGCTGGGTGAGGTTTGGGCCAAAGCCAGTTCGGGTGCATCAGCTGCACGCGTTTGGGGGGTGTTGGCTTGAGGCTCGGCACGCACAGGTGGACGGGCTTTGGGTGGCGTGGTGGGTTCTGGTGGCCTGGGCAGGGGTGCGGCGGGCATCACCGTGCGCACCTGAAACACCGTTGGCTCGGCGGGTTGGGCCCCTGGCGAGATGGCGGGCCAGAAAGCGCCGTCCAGCACCACGGCGTGGCCCAAGACCACGACCAATGTGAGCACCAGCAGGAGCCGGCGATGCGCGTTCATAATTTGGGGATCCGCCCTGAACCAAACACCCATGAAACTTGCCACTTACAAAGACGGCTCACGTGACGGCCAACTCGTTGTTGTCTCGCGTGACCTGAGCACAGCCCATTATGCGACGGGCATTGCGCAAACGCTCCAGCAGGTGTTGGACGACTGGAACTTCCTTTGCCCGCAGCTGCAAGACCTCTCGCACACCCTCAACCAGGGCAAGTCGCGTCACAGTTTTGCCTTTGACCCAGCCATGTGCATGGCCCCGCTGCCACGCGCCTACCAGTGGTTGGACGGCTCGGTCTACCTGAACCACGCACGGTTGGTGCGCCAGGCGCGAGGTGCTGAGCTGCCCGAGAGCTATCTGAAAGAACCCATGATGTACCAGGGCGGCAGCGATGATTTGAGCGGCCCGCAAGACCCCATCGTGGCGGTGTCGGAAGCGCACGGCATTGACTTTGAAGCCGAGATTGCCGTGGTCACCGGCGATGTGCCCATGGGCGCGTCTGCCACGCAGGCACTGGACACGGTGCGCCTGCTGATGCTGGTCAACGACGTGAGCTTGCGCCATTTGATTCCTGACGAATTGGCCAAGGGCTTTGGTTTTGTGCAGAGCAAACCGGCCACCGCGTTTTCGCCGGTGGCGGTCACGCCCGATGAATTGGGTGAGGCCTGGAGCGGCGGGCGCCTACACTTGAGCTTGCAAACCGCCTGGAACGAGCGCACCGTGGGCCTGTGCGACACCGGCCCCGAGATGCAATTCCATTTCGGCGAGCTCCTTGCCCACGCCGCAAAAACCCGGCGTCTGCGTGCTGGCACCATCCTGGGCTCAGGCACGGTGAGCAACCAGGGCAGCGGGCAGGGCGCGCAAATGTCTTGGCCCAAGGGCTACCACTGCATTGCAGAAAAGCGCGCGATGGACATGATCCAAGACGGACAAATCCACACCGACTTCATGAAGTTCGGTGACACGGTGCACATCGAGATGAAGGGCAAAGATGGGCAGTCCATCTTTGGCGCCATCCACCAAGAAGTGCGCCAGCCAACGCGGCTTGAAGTGTTTCAGTGCTCGTGACCGAACTCGTGCTTGCGCTGGCAGGCTAAGCAGCGGCTGGCGTACGGGCTGAGCTGCAAGCGCGCCAGCGCAATCACTGCGCCGCAGTCGGTGCAGATGCCAAAACGCCCCAGGCGAATGCGCTCGAGCGCGTCGTCAATGTCGTGCAGCTCCTGCGCTTCACGTTCACCCAGGGCGATGTCCAAGTCGTGCTCAGTGGTGAACTGTGCGCGGTCGTCCATGGCGTTGCTGAATCGGTCGGCGGCCACCTCGGCGCGCCCCACGGTGCCGCCGCGTTGTTCGCGCAATTGCGCCAACAAGCTGTCGCGCATTTGGCGCAGGGTGGCTTCATAGGGTTGGGTGTATCTGAGTTGCATGGTGGTTCTCCTGAGAGAGCGATCTTGCAAGCTGGTCTCAAACTTGGGGTTGATTGGCGTCAAAATGTATGGGTTGCTGCATTGCACACACGTTTCATCGACAGCACGTTTGGAGACCCCATGAACTACGACCATTACACAACCCTGGCCATCACACGCCGCGGCCCCAACAACAGCGTGCTCGACATTCAAATGCGTGCGCTCAACGGCAAGCTGCCCACCGCCGACCACAACGGCCACCGCGAGCTTACCGAAATCTGGCGCGATGTGGGGCGTGACGCGTCGGTGCGCGTGGCCGTGCTGCGTGGCGAAGGTTTGGGATTTTCTGGTGGCGGCGATTTGGGCCTGGTGCAAGACATGAGCACTGACTTTGCAGTGCGCACACGCGTGTGGCGCGAGGCGCGCGATTTGGTCTACAACATCGTGAATTGCGACACACCCATTGTCAGCGCCATGCACGGCCCGGCTGTGGGGGCGGGGCTGGTGGCTGGTTTGCTGGCCGACATCTCGATTGCCAGCAAAACCGCCAAGATTGTCGATGGCCACACCCGCCTGGGCGTGGCTGCGGGCGACCACGCCGCCATGGTCTGGCCGCTGTTGTGCAGCATGGCCAAGGCCAAATACCACTTGATGTTGTGCGAGCCCTTGAGCGGCCAAGAAGCGCACGACATTGGCTTGGTCTCGCTGGTGGTGGACGAGGCCGAGCTGTTGAATAAAGCCTACGAGGTGGCCGACCGTCTGGCCACGGGCAGCCAAACCGCCATCCGCTGGACCAAGTACGCCTTGAACAACTGGCTGCGCCAAGCCGGTCCGACCTTTGACACCTCGCTGGCCCTGGAGTTCATGGGCTTTGCCGGCCCCGATGTGCGCGAGGGCGTGGCCTCGTTGCAGGGCAAACGCGCACCCAAATTTGAATGACCAGGCTTTGAGATAATCACGGCATGGACTTTTTGCGTCGCGCTCACTTCCTCACCAAGTTGCTCTTGGTGTGGTTTGTCGCGTCGGTGGGGTTGGCTGTGGCTTCGCCACTCATCAAGCCTCAGGGTTTTGAGCTGCTGTGTACCGGCATGGGCAGCATGAAAATGCTGGTGACCACCTTGGATGGCAGCCAGCAGGCCCTGGACTTGCACGACCCCCAGCTGCAAAGCCACCTTCAGGGCAAGCTCCACACCAGCTTGGACTGCCCTTTGTGCGGCGTGGTCGCTGCCCCGCCCCCGTTGACCCTGGACATGCCCCAAGTTCAGCTGGCCCTGTCCTACGCTCTGCAGCCTTTGCCTGCAGCGCACATTGCGGCACGCACAGCCGCCCCCTTGCCGCCACGCGGCCCACCTGCACTCTGAAAAAACGTCAGCCTGTCACCGTTTGGTGACTCCTGAATTGATAGCGCCCAAGCCACGCCAGCCGTGGCCTGGGCTGTGATTTATTTGTTTTTTCAGAAATTTTCATGCGTCCATCTACCCTTGCCGTGGCCTTGGCCATGGCTTACCCCATCAGTTTTCAAGTGGCGGCTCAAACGGCTGAGCCTGCCAAACCAACCTCCCAAGCCCCTGTGAAATCGCTGGGCGTGGTGACCGTCAGCAGCGGCCAACCCACCTCCTTGCCCACCCACATCCCCACCACCATCGAAGGTGTGACGCGCGAGCAGATCGACAACACCGTGGCGGCCTATGACAGCGAAGACGCGTTGCGTTACTTCCCCAGCCTCTTGGTGCGCAAACGCTACATCGGGGACTACAACCACGCCATGCTTTCCAGCCGGGCCTCGGGCACCAGCAACAGCCCGCGCTCCATGGTGTTTGCCGATGGCATTCCCTTGTCGAACCTGCTGGGCTCAGGCGTGAGCACGCTGAGCTACGCACCGCGCTGGAACATGGTCAGCCCCGAAGAAATCGAGCGGGTCGATGTGATGTATGGCCCCTTCTCGGCCGCCTACCCCGGCAACTCGGTGGGTGCGGTGGTGGACTATGTGACGCGCATGCCCAAAGCGTTTCAAGCCACGGTCAAGCTGCAACACAACATCCAGCCCTTCTCGATGTACAACACCAACGAGACCTATGGCGGCAGCCAAGGCGCGTTCACTTTGGGTAGCAAGAGTGGCGACTGGTCTTGGTTTTTGGCAGGCTCACGCACCGACAGCAATGGCCAGCCTTTGACCTTCACCACCCGTACACCCAACAGCATCGGCTCCACTGGTCAGCTGGTGGCCAATTCTGTGGCACCTACGAATGGCACCGTGGTGACCGGCTGGGTTGCCGACCGCAACGTGAATGGCTTGCCCACCTACATCATCGGCACGGGCACGCAATACCACACCATTCAAGACCAAACCAAACTCAAGCTGGCGTATGACGTGACTTCGACCATGAAGGCCACCTACCAACTGGCTCTTTGGCAAAACACGTCCGAGGGCCGACCGAACTCCTACTTGCGTAACAGCGCAGGGCATGCTGTCTACTCAGGCAACGTGGTGATTGATGGACGGCAGTACGACGCATCCCTCAACAACAATAACCAAAGTGTTCGCGGGGGTGACTTCGCCTTCAACAACGAGCAATTGCTGCATGCGATGCACGGTTTGTCACTCAAGACCAACACCCAAGGCGTGTGGGATTGGGAACTGGCAGCCAGTCTGTATGACTACGTCAAGGATGAAAAGCGCGCCAATGGCACGACCAACACAACACCCGCCGTAGGCGGCGCCGGCACCATCGCCAGCGGGCAGGGTTCGGGTTGGAACACCATGGCTTTGAAAGGTATTTGGCGCCCTGAAGCGGCCAAAGGCGCGCACGTGGTGGACATGGGCGTGCAGCTGGACAACGGGCAGCTCAAATACCAGGTGATGAACGCGAGCAATTGGATCAGCGGCGCGCCGACCACACTGTCCAGTCAAATTGGTGGCAAGACGCAGCTCTTTAGCACGTACGCGCAAGACACCTGGTCGTTTGCACCTCAGTGGAAATCTGTCATGGGTGTTCGTGCTGAACAGTGGTCGGCGTTTGATGGGCGCACAGACTTCAGCGCTTCTTCAGCTCAATCGTTTGAGCGAAGGGAAGAGTTTTACCTCTCTCCCAAAGCAGCCATTTCGAACCAATGGCGTGACGATACGGTACTGAAGGCGTCCCTGGGTCGTGCGGTGCGCATGCCCACCCTGAGTGAGTTGTATGGCGCAACATCCACCACCAACTCGCAGTACATCAACGACCCCAAGCTCAAGCCAGAAAAATCTTGGACCACGGAGCTTTCGATGGAAAAAGACACGGGCAAAGGCTTGCTGCGTTTGACCTTTTTCGCCGAAGAAACCAAAGACTCGATTTACAGCCAGCAGGTATTTGATGCGACCGCTGGCGCCAACATCACGCGCGTACAAAACGTGGACCGCATCTTGACCAAAGGTTTGGAGCTGGCCTACAGCGGTTTTGATGTGTTCACCCGCGGCTTGGACCTGTGGGGCAGCATCACCTATGCCGAGTCGAAAATCGTCGACAACACCGGCTTTGTCTGGACTGCAGGCGACACCGTCGGCAAGATGCAACCCAACATCCCCACTTGGCGCGCCAGTGCATTGGCCAATTACAAGGTGGACGAGCGTTGGAACGTGGCCATGGGCGCGCGTTACAGCGGTCCGCAGTTTCGCACGCTCAACAACGCCGACACCAACCCGTTCACCTACATGGGTGTGAGCGAGTACTTCACCACCGACATCCGCGCGCGTTACAAGGTGGACAAGCACTGGACCGCCTCATTTGCCATCGACAACCTCAACAACTACCAATACTGGAACTTCCACCCCTACCCGCAGCGCAACTACACCTTTGAGCTGAAATACACCCATTGAATGAAAGACACCCAGATGAAACACCCGCGTATGAAACACATCATCACCCTGGCCTTGAGCTGTTTGAGCGCAGCAGCGCAAGCCCATGTGGTGCTGGCCGAGCCCGTGGCTTTGGCCAACACCTCCTACCGCGCCGCGTTTCGTGTGGGCCATGGCTGCGATGGGCGGCCCACCACTGGCATCCGCGTGACCTTGCCTGCAGGGTTTCGAGGCGCCAAGCCCATGCCCAAAGCTGGTTGGAAGTTGAGTGTGCGAAGCGAAAAACTGGCTAAGCCCTATGTGAGCCACGGCAAAACCATCACCGATGACGTGGTGGAAATCACCTGGACCGCCACCTCACCCGAACACGCTTTGCCCGATGCTTGGTACGATGAGTTCGTGCTGCGCGGGCAGCTGGCGGTGCAGGGCGGCGCCATGTGGTTCAAGGTGCTGCAAACTTGCGACCAAGGTGCCACCGATTGGGCTGAGGTGCCTACGACCGGCACCAGTACCAAAGGCATGAAAGCGCCCGCTGCTTTGCTCGACGTGATTCCTTCCAACGCTGTTCACCACCACTGACCACCAAAATTGACCATGAAAAACATCTTCACCCTCTCAGCCCTCATGTTTGCTCTGGGTTTGGCACACGCCCAAAACGTTGAGGTCAAAGACGCTTGGGCGCGTCCCTCGGTGCAGGGCCAGCAGGCCACCGGTGCCTTCATGAAAATCACCGCCAAAGAAAAGCTGCAACTGCTGTCGGTGTCCTCGCCGGTGGCCGGTGTGGCTGAGGTTCATGAAATGAAAATGGAGGGCAGTGTGATGCGCATGCGCGCAGTGAGCGCGCTGGACTTGCCCGCCGGCCAAACCGTGGAGCTCAAGCCCGGCGGCTACCACGTCATGCTGATGGATTTGAAAACCCCCTTGCTCAAAGACACCACGGTGCCGCTGACCTTGGTGTTCAAAGACGCCAAAGGTGTACAAAGCAAGGTGGACATGGCCCTGCCCATTGCCATCCGCGCACCGGGCGCCAGCGCCCCAGCCATGGACCACCAGCACCACAAGCATTGAGTCTGGCTAAGTAGAGCTACGCACCTCCCAGCCAGGGTGTGGCACCTACACTCCAGAACAGTTTAGTTTTGGAGTTCCCATGAAAATCGCACGTGTACAAGTGGCGGGTGCCACACATCTGGCTTTGGTGGATGAGGCGGCCCAAGAAGTCGCCCTGGTGGGTGGTGAGTTGGCTGCCCACGCCAACCCTGTTCTCAACATCGTCCAGAACAACATCCCTGCAGCCACCGTGCAAGCGGCGGTCACGCAGCGCGTGCCCATGGGCTCGGTGAAATTCCTCTCGCCCCTGACCGCTTTTTTGCGTAACCCCTTTGCCGTGGGCAAGAACTACCACGAGCACGCCTTGGAGTTCGACAAGTCTGGCTTCAACGCCACCTCGGGTGCCTCGGCCATTCCGGCTTACCCGCAAATCTTCACCAAGGCCACCCACACCCTGTCTGGCCCGACCGACCCGATCCGCTTTAACCCCAAGCAAACCAGCTCGGTGGACTACGAAGGTGAAATTGGTGTGGTGATCGGCTCGGTTTGCAAAGGCGTGAGCAAGGCCCAGGCCATGAACCATGTGTGGGGCTTTGTGGCCCTCAACGACGTGACCGCCCGCGACATGCAAAAAAACCACGCGCAGTGGTTCTTGGGTAAATCGCTCGACGGTTTCTGCCCGCTGGGTCCCTGGATGACCTCGCGCGACGAGGCCCCCACCGACATGACCATGCAGACCTGGGTCAACGGCGAACAGCGCCAAAACGCCCACATCTCGCAACTCATTTTTGATGTGCCCACCCTGATCGAAACCATGTCCATGGGCATGACTTTGCTGCCCGGCGACATCATTGCCACGGGCACCTCGGTGGGTGTGGGCGTGGGTTTCAACCCGCCCAAATTCTTGCGCCAGGGTGATGTGGTGCGCATCGCCATTTCCGGTCTGGGCGAGTTGAACAACCCGGTTGAAGAGATCTGATTTTCCTGACCCCTAGGAGCTGCCATGCGTGAACTGTCCCGTCGCCACTTTTTAACGGCTGCCCAAGCGGCCGGTCTGACGCTGGGTGCTGCGCCCTGGTTGGCCTTCGCCCAAGAAGATTACCCCGCGCGCCCCGTCACCATGCTGGTGCCTTTCCCGCCTGGCGGCGTGGCCGATACGGTGGGCCGTCCGGTGGCCGAGGCCATGGGCCGCGCGCTCAAGCAGTCGATGGTGGTGGAAAACAAGGGTGGCGCGGGTGGCGGTATCGGCATGGCGCAAGTGGCCAAGTCGCGCGCGGATGGTTACAACCTGCTGATGGCTTTGTCATCGGTGGTGGTGCTGCCTGAGGCGGACAAGGTGCTCAAGCGCTCGCCCATGTTCACCTTGGACCAGCTCAAGCCTGTGGCCCGTTTCACGGCCGACCCCACGGTGTTGGTGGTGCGTGCAGAAAGCCCCTGGAAAACCTTTGCAGACTTCATGGCCCACGCCAAGGCCAACCCCGGCGCGCTGACCTTCGGCTCGTCGGGCAACTACGGCACCATGCATGTGCCCATGGAGCAGCTCAAAGCGGGCACCAACACCTTCATGCTGCACGTGCCCTACACCGGCGCCGGCCCAGCTGTGTTGGCGCTGCTCTCAGGACAGGTGGATGCTTTGTCCACCGGCCCTTCGAGCGTTGTGCAGCAAATTCGCGCAGGCAAATTGCGTGCGCTGGCACATTGGGGTGAAGGCCGCTTGAGCGCCTTGCCCGAGGTGCCCAGCCTCAAAGAGCTGGGCTTGCCCATCACCTTCTCTCAGTGGTCGGGCTTGTTTGTGCCGGCCGGTACGCCTGAGCCGGTGGTCACCAAGCTGCGCCAAGCCGCCAAAGCCGCCAGCGAAGATGCGCGCGCGCGCGCCTCACTGGCCGCAGCGGGCAGCAGCTTTCAGTATTTGGATGCCCCCGAGTTTGAGCGCTTCGTGCAGCAAGACGCCAAAACCATGGCGGCGGTGGTGCAGCGCATCGGCAAGGTTGAGTAAAGTCACCGCGTTTGAGCGCTTGCTTGCGTTAAGCTTGGGTCAACGCCCCAAGGAGTGACCATGAGTGACGCTGCCCCTTTTGCCAAATTTGTGCCGGGTTTTGATTTTTTGCAAAACCTCTCAAAAAACAACGCGTCGGCCATGCCGGGCGTGAGCAGCTGGGTTGCCCCCACCCTTGACCCTGAAGAGCTCGACAAGCGCATCACCGACCTCAAGGCGGTGATGTTCTGGCTGGAGCAAAACACCACGGCGCTCAAGGCCACCATCCAGGCGCTGGAGGTGCAAAAAATGACCTTGGCCACCCTCAAGGGCATGAACATGGACATGAGCGCCATGGCCAAAGCTTTCAAGTTCCCCGATTTTTCAGCGGGCGCTGCGCCTGCGACTAGCGCTCAGCCTGCGCGCGCCGAAGCGGCCAAACCTGCGCAAGCCGCAGCGCCTGAGCCCCAGGCGCCTGCGGCTCCCAAGGCCCGTGCCAAAGCTGCGCCTAAGCCAGCACAGGCCAAAACTGCCAGCGTGGTCGATCCGCTGCAGCTCTGGGGCTCACTGACCCAACAGTTTCAGCAAATCGCGGCCGATGCGCTGCAAGAAGTGACCAAACAAGCTGCACCTTCAGCCAAGCCCAGCGCCAAATCTGCTACAAAAAAAGTAGCTAAAAAAGCCCCTGCCAAAAGGGCTACAGGCCGAAAACCCTGATTTTTTCATGAAACTGTTTCCGCACGCGCATGCCACCCACCCGCAGTGGGCCATGGCCGCTGGTTTGGTGGTGGCGCAATTGCGCGCGCAAATGGCCTTGCCCGATTACGCGGCCAATCCCACCTTGGCACTGATCTACATCACCGACCACTACGCCGCGCATGCGCAAGACATCCTTGAACATCTTCGTAACGAAGTGCCTGAGGTCACCGACTGGGTAGGCACGGTGGGCGTGGGCGTGTGCGCCAACAACGTGGAGTATTTCGACGAGCCAGCGCTGAGCGTCATGCTCTGCGATGTGCCCGCTGACCAATACCGCGTGTTCTCCGGCGTGGCCCCTTTGGGCCTGGGCTTTGAGCCCCACACCGCCTTGATCCATGCCGACGGCCACACGCCAGACTTGGCCGAGCTGATTGAAGAAATGGCCGAGCGCACCGACACTGGCTATGTGTTTGGTGGCTTGTCTGCCAGCCGAGGCGACAGCGTGCAGTTTGCCGTGGGGGGCGATGGCTTCATGCGTGGCCAAGGGCTGTCCAAGGGCGTCTTCCATGGAGGCTTGAGCGGCGTGGCTTTTGGTGCTGGTGTGCCGTTGATTTCTCGGGTCACGCAAGGCTGTTTGCCGGTGTCCAAGTCGCGCACCATCACCGCGTCTGACCGTAACTTGGTGTTGGCGCTGGATGGTCAGCCAGCGCTGGACGTGTTGCTCGCAGACCTGAGCGTGTCTTTGGACCAACCGCAACAGGCCTTGGAGAAAGTGCGCGCCACCTTGGTGGGGCTCACGGGCAAAGTCGATGGTCAAGACCAAGCCTTCATTGGGCGCACCGGGAATTTTGGGCCAGATGTGATGGTGCGCCACATCGTTGGCCTCGACCCGCAACGCCGCGGTGTGGCAGTGGCCGACCTGGTGGTGGACAGTACCGAGCTGGCGTTTTGTCAGCGCAACATGCAAGCCGCGCGCGCAGACTTGATGCGCATTTGCGCCGAAATTCGCGAAGAGCTTGAGCCCGAAGAGTTGCCGCTCACCACCGCACAAGCACTGGATACAACCCTGGCTGATGCTGCACCCCACCCGGCGCGCCGCATGGCTGGTGCGGTGTATGTGAGTTGCTCTGGGCGCGGTGGCCCGCACTTTGGTGGCCCGAGCGCTGAGCTGCAAATTGTGCGCCGTGCTTTGGGCGATGTGCCCTTGGTTGGGTTTTTCGCAGGTGGTGAAATTGCCCGCAACCACCTGTACGGTTACACCGGTGTTTTGACGGTTTTCACCACAGACAGCCCCACACCTTGAGTTCCTCAGGGGCCGTGTTGCGGTTAGCATCATGGCCTGGCCTTGCGCCGCTGGCCCAGGCCAGACATCACACCAACACTCAGGGGGAACCATGGCACGCTCAGACATCGAAATTGCGCAGGCTGCGCAACTCAAACCCATTCTTCAACTTGGCCAAGACCGCCTGGGCATTCCTGCGCACGCGCTCGAGCCTTACGGCCACTACAAAGCCAAGATTGACCTGAGCTGGCTCGACCAGCACCCAGGCCCCCAAGGCAAGCTGATTTTGGTCACCGCCATCAGCCCCACGCCGGCGGGTGAGGGTAAAACCACCACCACCGTGGGCTTGGGCGATGCGCTCAACCGCATTGGCAAACGCACCGTGATTGCGCTGCGCGAACCCTCGCTTGGGCCCGTGTTTGGCATGAAGGGCGGCGCAGCCGGTGGCGGCTATGCGCAGGTGGTGCCCATGGAAGACATCAACCTGCACTTCACTGGCGACTTCAGCGCGATTGCGCTGGCGCACAACCTGCTCTCGGCCTTGATCGACAACCACATCCACCACGGCAACGCCCTGGGTTTTGATGTGCGACGCATCACCTGGAAGCGTGTGGTGGACATGAACGACCGCGCGCTGCGCGACATCGTGGTGTCTTTGGGTGGGCCGGGCAACGGCTTTCCGCGCCAAGACGGCTTTGACATTGTGGTGGCCTCCGAAGTGATGGCGATTTTCTGCCTGGCCACCTCGCGCAAAGATTTGAAAGAGCGCCTGGGCAACATCATCGTGGGCTACACCCGCGAGCAAACGCCCATCCGCGCCAAAGACCTGCAGGCCCAGGGCGCCATGGCAGCACTCTTGAAAGACGCCATCAAACCCAATTTGGTGCAAACCCTTGAGAACAACCCGGCCATCATCCACGGCGGGCCGTTTGCCAACATCGCCCACGGTTGCAACACCATCACCGCCACCCAAGCCGCTTTGAAGCTCGGTGAGTACGTGGTGACCGAGGCCGGTTTTGGTGCGGACCTGGGCGCTGAAAAATTCATTGACATCAAATGCCGCAAGTCGGGCCTCAGGCCCGATGCTGCGGTGGTGGTGGCCACGCTGCGTGCGCTCAAACACCACGGCGGTGTGGCCGCGCAAGACCTCAACACGCCAGACCTGGCCGCCCTTGACCGCGGCATGGCCAATTTGCAGCGCCACGTGGACAACCTGCGCAACTTCGGCTTGCCCTGTGTGGTGTCGATCAACCACTTCACCTCCGACACCGCCGAAGAATTGGCGCTGCTCAAGCAGCGCATGCAAGAGCGCGGCGTGCCAGTGGTGGTGGCCCGCCATTGGGCTGATGGTTCGGCGGGCGCAGAAGACCTGGCGCGCGAGGTGGTGAAGCTGGCCGAGTCGGGCACAGCGCAACTCAAATTTGCCTACGCCGATGAAGACACGCTGTGGGAGAAGATGCGCAAAATCGCCACGCAAACTTACGGCGCGGCAGACATCTCGGCCGATGCGTCAGTCAAGGCAAAAATCGACAAGCTACAAGCCGACGGCTTTGGGCACTACCCGGTGTGCGTGGCCAAAACCCAGTACTCGTTCTCGACCGACCCCAAGCTGCGCGCCGCCCCCAGCGGCCACGTGGTGAATGTGCGTGAGGTGCGCTTGAGTGCCGGTGCCGAGTTTGTGGTGATGGTCTGCGGCGACATCATGACCATGCCGGGCTTGCCCAAAGAACCCGCGTCGCTGCGCATCGACGTGGACGACAACGGCAAAATTTCTGGCCTGTTTTAAGCCCTGCGTTCTTTGCGGCTCAGCGCCACAACACCTCCAGCCGTGCACGCACCTCTGGGGCCATGGCCTCGGGCTGAGTAACCAGCGCATGCTGCAAAGCGGTGTGCGCGTCTGACACGGGGCGTTCTTGCCCCAGCAGCGCGATGGCGCGCGCAGCGATGTGCTGCGCGTTGCTGGCGTTTTTCATCAGGTTTTGAATGGCCGCATCGGCGGTGACATGCGCTTCGCGCGGGTGCCAGCAGTCGTAGTCGGTCACCATGGCCAAGGTGGCATAGGCCATTTGTGCTTCGCGTGCCAACTTGGCCTCGGGCATGTTGGTCATGCCAATCACGCTGGCGTTCATGCTGCGGTACCACTGCGACTCGGCCAGGCTGGAAAACTGCGGTCCCTCCATGCACACATAGCTGCCGCCACGGTGCAATTGGGGTGGCGTTTGCAGGCTACCAACCGCGCGCGCCAACACATCAGACAAAGCCGAGCACACCGGTTGTGCCATGGACACATGCGCCACCGCCCCGTTGCCAAAAAAGGTCGTGGCGCGCTGTTTGGTGAGGTCAATGAACTGGTCGGGCAGCACCATGTCCAGCGGGGCGAGTTCTTCTTTGAGTGAGCCCACGGCCGACATGGAGATGAGGTACTTCACCCCCAGCTGTTTGAGTGCGTGCACATTGGCGCGGTAAGGCACCTCAGATGGGATGAGGTGGTGGCCACGCCCGTGCCGTGCCAAAAACGCCACGGGCACCCCATGCACGGTGCCGCACATGATGCTGTCCGACGTGCTGCCAAACGGTGTGGGCACCTGCACCTCTTGCACGTTTTGCAAAGCATCCATCTGATAGAGGCCGCTGCCGCCTATCACGCCAACCAGAGCTTGGGTCATGCCATGTCCTTGAGTGTTGGGGTTGCAGGCAACCCCGTGTATGAAACAACGATAGCCTGAGTGTAATGATCGGGTGAGGGTATTAGGCTAGACTTTGCGCTTGCTTTTCCAGTGTTTGGACCGGCGCTCATTTGGTAACAATTGCACCCATGCATGCCACCCTTCCTCTCTTACAGGTTCAGGGCTTTCCAGCCATCGCCCGGCAAAGCCTGACCACCCTGCAGCTCAACCTGGGCTACAAATGCAACCAGTCGTGTGTGCATTGCCATGTCAACGCAGGCCCCAACCGCACCGAGATGATGGACGAGGACACCTTGGATTTGGTGCTGCAAGTCATCCAAGCCAGGGGCATCCAGACTTTGGACCTCACCGGCGGCGCACCCGAACTTCACCCCTCGTTTCGGCGCCTTGTGAAGCAGGCCCGCGCGTTGGGCGTGCAGGTGATTGACCGCTGCAACCTCACGATTCTTTTTGAGCCTGGCCATGAAGACCTGGCTGAGTTTTTGGCCGAGCAAGGTGTGGACGTGGTGGCCTCGCTGCCCTGTTACTCGATGGACAACGTCGACAAACAGCGCGGCACCGGGGTGTTTGACAAAAGCATTGCTGGCTTGCAACGCCTCAATGCGCTGGGTTATGGCAAGCCCGGCACGGGGCTGTCGCTTAACTTGGTTTACAACCCCCAGGGCCCGGTGTTGCCGCCTGAGCAGGTGAGCCTCAAAGCCGATTACCAGCGCGAACTCAGTGCGCATTTCGGCATTGTGTTCAACGAACTTTTTGCCTTGGCCAACATGCCCATCCAGCGCTTTGGCTCGATGTTGATTTCCAAAGGTCAGTTCAACAAGTACATGGGCTTGCTGCGTGACAACCATGCCGATGCCAATCTCGCGCACGTGATGTGCCGCAGCCTCATCAGCGTGGACTGGCAAGGCCATTTGTTTGACTGCGATTTCAACCAACAACTAGAGCTGGCCATGCCCGCTCTGAATCCAGCGCTGGCCAGCCCGGTGCACCGTCCTCATTTGCGTGATTTGCTCGCGCACGACCCACAAGGCGCCAGCATCCGCGTGGCTGATCACTGCTACGGCTGCACCGCTGGGGCTGGCAGCAGCTGTGGTGGTGCTTTGCAGGCCTGAGCCATGCGTGTGGCCATCGTCGTGCCCGTGCTCAACGAGACCGCCAACATGGCTGAGCTCATCGGGCATCTGCCCCAGGCTGGGCTGGACGATGCGTGCGAGGTGGTGGTGGTCGATGGCGGTAGCAGCGACGGTACACCTGAGGTGGCGCGCCAGCTGTTGTCTGCGCTGTCTGTGGATGAATCTGTGCCTCTGGCTTTGGGGGCTAACGCACCTGCTGCGCCAACCCGCTGGCAAGTGCTGTCGGGCCCTCGTGGACGCGCCCGCCAAATGAACGCAGGTGCTGGCCAGACAAACACCGATGCGCTCTTGTTTTTGCATGCCGACACCCGACTCCCCCCAGACGCCATCGCGCAACTGCGTTGGGCTTTGCAACAGGGCGCGGTTTGGGGGCGGTTCGATGTACAGATCCAGGGGCAAGCCCAGATGCTGCGTGTGGTGGCTGCGATGATGAATCTGCGTTCGCGCATCAGTGGCATCGCCACGGGCGACCAGGCCATGTTCATGACCCGTCAAGCTTACGAGCAAGTGGGCGGCTTGCCTGACCAGCCCTTGATGGAAGACATCGCCATGTCCGAGCGTCTCAAGCGCATGGGGCCTCCAGCCTGTTTGCGGGCGCGGGTGCGCACCTCGGGGCGTCGCTGGGAGCAAGGCGGTGTTTGGCGAACCATTTTTTTGATGTGGCGCTTGCGCCTGGCTTATTGGCTGGGTGCCAAGCCTGAGACCCTGGCCCGCGCCTACCGTTAACACCATGCACACACACCTGGTGATCATGGCCAAGGCCCCTGTTGCTGGACAGGTCAAAACCCGCTTGGTACCGGCTTTGGGTGAGCAGGGGTCAGCCGACTTGGCGCAAGCGATGTTGCTGCGTACCGTCACCACAGCGCTGGCTTGCAGGGGTGAGCATCTTGTTTCTGTCACCCTGTGTGCATCACCTGCGCCAGGTCACCCGGATTGGCAAGGCGTGTCACTCCCCAGTGCTTTGCAATGGGTCGATCAGGGCACGGGCGACCTGGGGCAACGCATGGCCCGTGCCGTGCAAACGCGTTTACACAAGAGCGAGCGCGTCATGCTGATTGGCACCGATTGCCCGGCGCTCACCCCGGCCCTGTTGCAAGAAGCAGCTGCAGCCCTGGACACCCACGATGTCAGCCTCTTGCCCACCACAGACGGTGGCTATGCCCTCTTGGGTTTGCGCAGTTGGCAAGCCGTTTTTGATGACATGCCCTGGAGCACCAATGCGGTGTGCACGCTCACCCTGGCGCGTTTGGCACACGCCAGCGTGTGGATCGGGCCTGTCGTGCACGACATCGACGAGCCCCAAGATCTGGTGCACTGGCCCGACCAAGCGGGCCTGATGGCCTTGCGTGCAAGGACGAGCCATGCGGTTTAAAGCTTTCACATCGGCCATGGTGGCGGTGCTGGGCCTGTTCGCGCAGCAAGCTGTGGCGCAAGCCGTGTGGGCGGGTCGTTTTCAAGCGCCTGCCGAGCAGTTGCCCGAGCCTTGGCGGGTGGTGCCTATCAACAAACTCAAGCCCACGGCGTATCGGGTGCTGTCTTGGGATGGCGTGCAGGCCATCGAAGCCCGCGCCGAGGCCAGCATGGCCTTGTTGGCGCGCGAGGTGCAGGTAGACCTGTCTCAAACCCCGGTTTTGTGCTGGCGCTGGCGCGTGGAAAACCTGGTGAACCAGGCCGACATGCTCAAGAAGTCTGGCGACGATTACCCAGCTCGTGTCTACGTGGCTTTCAGCTTGCCGCCATCGAGCATGGGCTTTGCTGTGCGTGCCAAACTCAAAATCGCACGCAGTCTGTATGGCGATTTGGTGCCCGATGGCGCGCTCAATTACGTGTGGGATAACAAAAGCCCCGTGGGCACCATGCACCCCAATGTGTACACCGACCGCACACACATGAAAGTACAGCGCAGCGGGGGCACACAGCTGGGTACTTGGGTGAGTGAGCGGGTCAATGTGCTGGACGATGCGCAGCGTGCGTTCGGCTTGCATGCCGTCACACCCGACTTGCGCTTGAGTTTGTTGGCCGTGGCATCCGACACCGACAACACCGGGGAGTCCGCCCGCGCTGGCTTTGCCGACCTGCACTTTGTACCGGCCACAGCCGCGTGTGAATTCACGCCCCTCAAACCCTGACCATAGATGTTGAATCAGTCCATGTTGCTCCGTCAGCTCTCACGCGCCTTGCATTTGTTGACGCTGTTCTGTGCAGCTTGTTTGGCCCTGGCTTTGCCCATGGCTGCACAGGCCAAGGAGCCCGCCTTGCGCTTGGGCATTGGCCTGTTTCAGCCCGACAAAGACAAAAACGACGCCACCTACAAACCGCTGGCCAACTACCTGGCCAGCAAGCTCGGGCGCGAGGTGCAGTTGCGCACCGTGGACACCTGGGAAGGCTTGGCCAAATCTCTGGCCAACGGCGAAACCGACCTGGCCCTCATGGGGCCGTGGGGCTATGTGCTGGCCAACCATGAGGCTGGTGCGCAGGTGATTTCCACCATCCTGTACGACGGCAAGCCTGAGTACTTCGCCATCATGGTGACCCACCCGGGCTCAGGCATCAAATCGGTGACTGACCTCAAGGGACGCACCTTTGCATTTGGTGACAAAGGGTCCACCTCGGGCTACCTCATTCCCCTGCACTACTTCATGACACAG
This sequence comes from Hylemonella sp. UBA6679, assembly GCA_002454975.1. GTDB lineage: Bacteria > Pseudomonadota > Gammaproteobacteria > Burkholderiales > Burkholderiaceae_C > Hylemonella. The sequence continues at coordinate 26,579 of DKJZ01000045.1, read as the reverse complement.
GGCATCAACCCTGAGACGTATTTTTCTAAGGTGCTCTACACCAAGCACCAGGCCATTGAAACCCAAGTGGCTCAGGGTGTGCTCGATGCCGGTGCCGACTACAACCGCAACCGCAACGCCATGATTGAAGAGGGCTTGATCAAGGCCGAGCAGTCGGTGGTGATTTGGCAGTCTGCCCCCCTGCCTAACGACGCCTTTGCCGTGAGCAAGCGCGTGTTTGCAGACCAGGCACTGGTGGGCAAGCTGCGTGCTGCCTTGGCCGAGGTGGGGCCCGCCCTCAAAGACCAGCCCAAGCTGCTGCCCGCGCACTACACCGGGTTTGTGAACAAAGACAACAGCTTTTACAAACCCATTCGCGACGCCGGCTTGGCCACCGGTAAGTTGCAGGTGCGTTAAGGCGCGCGCCCCAAGATGCTCAAGCCAGGTGCAGGTCTGCGAGGCCGCTGGGGGTTCTTCAGCCTGGTGCTGATCTACGCCAGCTTGGTGCTGGCCTGCTTGGGGTCGCTGTGGTGGGATGACGACCTCAGCCTGGGGCGCAACCCCTGGGACAACTTGGTCAAAACCGCGCACGACTTTGCCCGACCGAGTTTTTTGGATGCCTGGTGGGGCAACACGCAGCTGACCTACACCAACGACGAAGGGCAGGTTTTGCGCGTGGAGAACCGCCAGCAGGTGGAGCGTGATTACCTGTGGGGGCTGCTGCGTGCCACGTGGACCACCCTGAAAATTGCCACCTTGGGTTCGCTCTTGGGCGCCTTGATGGCCTTGCCTTTGGCGGTGCTGACTGCGCGCAACCTGCACGCGCCACGCAGCCTGTCGCGCTTGGCGAAATGGGCGCTGGACATCACCCGCTCCATCCATACCCTGGTGTTTGGGCTGGTGCTGGTGGGCATTGTGGGCCTGGGGCCAACAGCAGGCATTTTGGCCATTGCCCTGCACTCCATGGGCACCTACGGTAAGTTGTTTGCCGAGAGCATCGAGTCGCTGGACATGGCCGCGGTGGAAGCGGTGCGCAGCGTTGGGGCCTCGCCAGCGCAGGTCTTTTTCCATGCCGTGTGGCCCACGGTGCTGCCGCAGTTTGTTTCCAGCCATTTGTATGTGTGGGAGTTCAACATCCGGGACTCCACCATCTTGGGGCTCATTGGTGCGGGCGGGCTGGGCTTGCTGATCACCGAGGCCACATCTTTGTTCCAGTGGGGGCGTTTGGCAACGGTGCTCATGGCCATTGTGCTGATGGTCAGCGCCTTTGATGCCATGAGCCGGCGCATACGCCAGGCTTTGCTGTGAGCCCTGCTGCCATGAGCCTACCCATGAGCCCACCCGTGATCCTCATGCGTGATGTGCAGTGCAGCGCCCAGGGACGCTTGCTGTTGCACATCGACCATTTGCAGGTGGGCGCAGGCGAGCGTGTGGCTGTGGTTGGGCACAACGGGGCTGGCAAATCCACCTTGCTTAAATTGCTCAGTGGCTTGATGCCACATCAGCATGGCGAGCTCTCCGTCTTGGGTGTGACCTTGCACCCTGGCATGTCACGCCAAACGCTGCGCGCTTTGCGATGCCGGGTGGGGTACATGTGGCAAGGCTTGCATTTGGTGGGACGCTTGAGCGCCGAAGACAACACCCTGATTGGTGCCTTGGGGCGCTTGTCGGGCTGGCGCAGTTGGGTGCGCGCTTACCCAGCGCACGAGCAAGCCTTGGCACGCGATGCCTTGGCACGTGTGGGTGCGTTGGGGCTGGCCGCCACGCGCTGCGACCGTTTGTCGGGCGGCGAGCGACAAAAAGTCGCCATGGCCCGCTTGCTCATGCAGTCGCCCGCGCTGATTTTGGCCGATGAACCCACGTCTGCTCTGGACCCCGCTGCTGCTGCCGAGGCATGTAAGCTGCTGGTGCAAGCCGCCCAAGGCGCCACGCTCATCACCGTGGTGCACAACCCAGCCCTGCTGCCTTTGCTCTGTGAGCGTGTGGTGGGTTTGCGCCAAGGGCAGGTGGTGTTTGATTTGCCCCAACACCAGGTGTGTGAAGCCACCTTGCAACGCCTTTACCAAGGCTAAAACCAAGGCTAAAAATAAGTCTGAAACCAAGCCATGACAAGCTCACATCCTGAGTCCATCACACCAGAACCAACAGACGCAACGCTGGCGGGTCGCAGCTGCCCGTTGGCTTACCGCTATGGTCCCGCGGCCATTGCGCGGGCCACCGAACGCCAAGCCAGCACCTTGTATGTGGTGGGGGGGGTGTACGGCAACATGCCGGCGCTCGATGCGCTGGAAGCGCTGGTTGCGGCTGAGCCCGGACCGGTGACCGTGTGCTTCAACGGCGACTTCAACTGGTTCAATGTGCGCGAGGCTGATCTGCGCGAGGTCAACCGCCGCGTGCTGATGCACGATGCCGTTGCCGGCAATGTGGAGCGCGAGCTGTGCACGCCATTGGACGATGCGGGTTGTGGCTGCGCCTACCCAGACGCCGTGGATGCCGGTGTGGTTGAGCGCTCTAACCGCATCCATGCCCGTGTCAAAGCCGCCATGCACCACCACCCCGATGTGCTGGCCCAACTCTCTGGCCTGCCCATGGTGGCTCGCTACCGCGTAGGCGGTGTGGCCGTGGGCGTGGTGCATGGCGATGCGCAGTCGCTGGCGGGTTGGGGGTTTGACCACGCGGCGCTGCGCGGCCCAACGCAAGACGCATGGCTCACAGACATGTTCACCCAGGCCAACGTGGGCGTGTTTGCCTGCACCCACACCTGTGTGCCAGTGCTCAAACAACACCCACATGGCTTGGTCATCAACAATGGCGCAGCCGGCATGCCTAATTTCAAGGGCCGACGTGAAGGGCTGGTCACGCGCATCAGCACCACGCCTTCGCCACACCCCGTGCTGTACGGCGCGAGCTGTGCGTCGCAAGACGCGCTGTGGGTGCAAGCCCTGGCCTTGCCGTATGACGCGGCGCGTTGGGAGGCTGACTTTTTGGCGCAGTGGCCCCCAGGTTCAGATGCCCATGTGTCTTACCACGCACGCATCACGGGCGAGCTGGCGTTTGATGTGTCGGATGCTGTGGTGTAGAGGCTTGGCGAAGTTGGTGTAGCTGGTGTGGCTTAAGCCTGGCGGGGCGTGAGCAAGGGCACACTGGCCAAGACCAGCAGCAAGCCAAGCGCCAAGAGCATGGGCGGCGACCACAGCTCATCCACACTTTGCAGCGCAGCGAGTTGCACGCCGGCATTCACATACACCGCGGTGCCAGGCAACATGCCCGCAAAGCTTGCTGCGAAAAATGTACGCGCAGGCAACTGAGTGAGCCCACACAACAGATTCAAGGGCACAAAGGGAATCACGGGCATGAGCCGCAACCACAGCACATACCAAGCACCGCGTTGCGCCAGGCCCGCGTTGACGGCTTGGAGCTGCTTTGCCCAACGCGCCTCCACACGGCTACGCAAGCCGCGACGCACGCCCCACAGGGTGAGTGTGGCGCCCAGGGCCGAGGCCAAGGTGGCCAACAAAGTGCCACCCAACAGCCCCAAGCTGGCCCCAGCGGCCAGCATCAATACAGCTGCACCCGGCAGGCACAAAGCGGTGATCAGGGTGAACACCCCAAGGTAGGCCAAGGAGGTCAAGAGTGGGTGCAGCGCAAACCAGACTGAGAACTGCATTTGCCAGCCCTGCAGGTCTGCCAGGCTGGGGGTGAGCCCACTCAAGAGGTCTGGCACGTGCACAGCCTCAAGCGGTGCTGTCGGTCAGCACCACCGGTTCAAGCGCATCGGCCATGGGCAAAATCCGCCCGATGATGGCGGTGTGCACATAGCCTGCGGCTTTGAGTTCGGCCACACAAGCCTGCACCTGCGCTGCTGGGACACTGGCCAGCAGACCGCCTGCGGTTTGCGGGTCAAACAGCAGCGGGTAGCGCGGGTGCTGCACAAAATCTTCTTGGTTGCGCAAGGCGCGGCGCAAACGCACATTGGCTGGCTGCAGCGAGCTCACGATGCCAGCAGCCACTGTGTCAACAGCGCCTTCTAAAAGGGGCAGAGACGCCAAGTCGAGCTCGGCGTCAACGCCTGAAGGTTTGGTCATCTCGACCAAATGCCCAAGCAGACCAAAGCCGGTCAGGTCGGTGCAAGCGGTGGTGCCGTGGCGGCGCAAAATTTCCGCACCCAGGCGGTTGCTCATGGCCATGCTGGTCAGCGCAGCGTCGATCCAGCGGCCTTTGGCCTGACCGCGTGCATGCGCTGCAAACAGGGTGCCTGTGCCCATGGGTTTGCTCAAAATCAGCACGTCGCCAGCTTGCATGCCGCCTTTGCGCAAGATGCCTTCGGGCTTATCGTCAATAAGGCCGTTGATGGCAAAACCCAAAGCCAACTCAGAGCCTTCGCCTGTGTGCCCACCCACCAGCGCGCAGCCGGCATCGTTGAGCACGTCCACAGCGCCCGTCATCATTTGAAACAACAACTCTTCCACCTTGGCCTCCAGCCCAGGCGGCACGGTGGCAATCGCCGTGGCAGTTTGGGCCTGGCCGCCCATGGCAAAAATATCACCCAGCGCGTGGTTGGCTGCAATGCGGCCAAAGAGGTAGGGGTCGTCAACAAACGCGCGGAAAAAATCCACCGACTGCACCAGCAACTTGCCCGGAGGAATGCGCACCACGGCAGCATCATCGGGGTCTTTGAGGCCAATCAAAACATCGTCCCTGGGAACAATGTCGAGCTGCCCCAGCGCACGCGACAGCACGGTAGAGCCCACCTTGGCGCCGCAACCGCCGCAACGCATGGCAATGGCCGAGATGGCTTGCAAGGACTCTTCGGCACTCATGGCCAGGCTGGCTGGCGCAGGCGAGGCAGCCTCGTCCATGGCAGGAAACTCGGAGAACTTGCGCATGAAGCGCCGATCAATCCAGTCTTTCCAGCGCCAGACCCAGGCGCCAGCAAACCCCAGCGCGCCGCGTGAGGCCACCGCGTAGCGGTCACCGGTGCTGATCAGGGCCAGCCAACGGCTTTGCGGGTGGTAGGGCGTGAGGGATTCACCGCGCAATTTGGCGCGCAAGTTGTCAGCCAGCGGGCGGCCCATGCGCACGGCAAATACGCCGGCTTTTTCCAAGGGGTAGCCAGTGATGGTGGCGATGTCACCAGCGGCAAACACATGTTCATCGGCTGTGCTTTGCAAGGTGGGGGTGACTTGGATGAAGCCGCCTTCGTCCAAGGCCAGGCCCGTGTCGCGCAGCCAAGGCGCCCCACCTGCTTGGGTGACCCACATGATCTCATCGGCCTCTATGCGTTGGCCTTGGGCGCACAGCATGACCCCGGCTTGCACCGTTTGCACTTGCGCGTTGAGGTGCACATGCACCCCGCGCTGCGCCAGCACCTGCGCAAAGCGTTCCCGCACGCCGGGGTTGTGGGTCGGCAGGATGGTGGCCCCAGCGTTGAGCAAATGAAATTGCAGCCAATCGGCTGGGCAGCCCCGTTGTGTGAGTTCGGCGCGCAGCCGGTGTTGCATGGCCAGCAGCAGCTCAACGCCACCTGCGCCGGCCCCCACCACCGCAATGCGCAGCGGCCCATGCTGCAGGTTTTGCACGCGCTTGAGCAGGCTCAGCCAGCGCTGGTTAAAGCCCGTGATGGGCTTGACCGGCACGGCAAACTCTGCCGAGCCCGGCACCTTGAGCTGAGGCGTGCTGCCCACGTTGATGGAGACCAGGTCGTAGGCCACAGGTGGGCGGTTGCGGCAGATGACTTTGCGCTGTGCCCGGTCAATGCCGATGACCTCATCGCGGTACAAGCGGGCACCAGCGAACATGCACAGCCGACCCAAGTCAATGTGTACCTCGTCGTAGCTGTAATGGCCCGCCACATAGCCAGGCAGCATGCCCGAATAAGGGGTGTGCACATCGGTGCAGATCACCGTCAGGCGCACACCTGGCTCGGGCTTCATGCCAAAACGCTTGAGCACGCCCACATGGCTGTGGCCGCCTCCGATGAGGACGATGTCCCGGACGATGGGTTGAGCAGATGTTTTCATGGGTGTGTCGGAGCGGTGACCAGCAGGTCTTGCACCAGTTGGTACAAAGCCTGGCGTTCAGCCTGGGGTGCAAACAAGGGCGCACGCAAGGCGCATTGGGTGTGCAGGTGGTTTAAGAAATCAGGCTCGTGCTGTGCGCGGCGCAGCAGTGCGGCCAGGGCCGGTGCATCGTCCACCGCAAAGTAACCCTCGTAATCTGCGCCGAGCATGCCCACATTGCCATCAATTCGCGAGGCCAGCACGGGGGTGCCGCTGCACACGGCCTCCATCACCACGTGCGCTCCGCCTTCCATGCGGCTGCAGTGCACCAGTACATGCGCGGCCTGGATGCGCCGGCGCGTGGCCTCATGGGGCAGCGCGCCCAGCCAGCGGTAGTGCGCACAGGCTTGAGCTGTGGCGCGCGCTTGCTCGGCCAAAGCATCGTCCAGGGGCGCGCCGATGTGGTCGATCAGGATGTGTTCAGCAGGGTGGATCAGCTTGGCCGCAGCAAACAGGGTTTGCGGCAGTTTTTCATCGCGCAAGTGGCCCACCATCAGGGCGCGCAGGTGCCGACTGGTTTTGGGCAAGGTGCGGCGCGTGCGGGTTGATTGCACGATCACCCGGGTTCGGGCGCGAACGTGCGCTGGCACCGCTTCAAGCCCGCGCTCTTGCAGCACGACCAAATGGCTGGCCAGGTCAAGGGACTGCTGCGCAGAGGCATCGCTGAGGATGTCACGGTAGAGGTCGGTTCCTGTGAGCACCACGCCCAAAGCAGGCGTGGGCACGCCTTGGTGTTGCTTGGCCCAAGCAGAGATGGCTGGTGCCGAGCGGCGTGCATGCAAGGCCAGCATCACATCATCATGCTGGGCGAGGGGCCCATCGGGCCATTCGCGCACGATGCGCACCTCGCATTGGGTTTGCAAAAACAACTGCCAGCGCCGGGCCGTTTGCCAGTTGCCATTGTTGGCATCCGACAAAGCCGGGCTGACGATGACCACGCGAGGGACAGACATGGGCGCTTGCACAGTGCAGCCAGGCTTAAGCGCTGGCCCACATCACCGCAAACCTGCCGTGCGCAGGGTGGGGGGCGTCGGTCCAGACCTCGGCTTGGGCAAAGCCGGCTTCTTGCAGCAGTTGCTTGAAGCCATCAATGGTCCATTTGTAAGAGTTTTCTGTGTGGATGCGCGCGTCTTTGGCAAATGCGCGGCTGCCGCCTGGCCAGGTCACGGTGAGGTCGCGGTTGGCCAGCAGGTGCATTTCGATGCGCGAGTCTTGCGGGTTGAACAGCGCCATGTGGCGCCAATCGGCCAGCTGCATGTCGCTGCCCACCAGGCGGTTGATGTGCGGCAAAAGGTTGCGGTTGAAGGCGGCGGTGACGCCCAGGGCGTCGTCGTAAGCCACCTGCAACTCGGCGTGGTCTTTGACCAAGTCCACGCCAATGAGCAAGCCGCTTCCCGGCGCTGAGCCGCAAGCACGGTGCACGTCTTTCAAAAAGGCCAAGGCTTGATCGGGCGTGAAGTTACCAATGCTGGAGCCTGGGTAAAACAAAATGCGCGGGTCTTGTGCGCTACCTGCTTGCTCGGGCAGCTCAAAGCGGCTGGAGAAATCCATGCCGATGCCCACCATGTCCAGCGCGGGGTATTGGCGTTGCAAGCACTCAAGCGCGTTTTTCAAAAAATCCACCGAGATGTCCACCGCCACATAACGCGCGGGCGCAAAGCGCTCAAACAGGCTGGCGGCTTTGTTGCAGTTGCCTGCGCCCAAATCAATGAGGGTGGCGTGAGGCGGCACTCGGCTGGCCATGGCTTGCCCGTGCGCTTGAAAAATAGCCGCCTCGGTGCGGGTGGGGTAGTACTCAGGCAGCTCGGTGATGGCCTCAAACAGGCGGGAGCCCAAGGCGTCGTACAAAAACTTTGGCGAGGTATGGGCTTGCGGGGCTTGCAGGCCTTCAAGCAGCTCTTGCCGGATAGCCGCGAGGTCTTCGTGGTAGAGCTGGATGAATTGGGGTGTTTTCATAGGTGCAGTTTATGTGATTGCTCTTATTTTTAACTTTTTATACTGCCTAAAGCGCGCGAGTTTGCGGGTCTCTTGCCGTCTAAATGCAAAAAATCCAAGCGCGCGTTCTAATGAAATCCCTTTGTTCATTCACACCGGAGAAACCTCATGGTTAGCTTTTCCCCTTCACGTACTTTCAAGGCGTTGATGACCTGCGCTGTTTTGTGCTTTGGCGGTCTATCGCATGCGCAGCAAGTGTTTCGCGTCACCACCATTCCCGAGGAAGCTGCGACCGAGCAAATTCGCAAGTTCACGCCCCTGGCCAACTACCTGGAAAAACAGTTGGGCGTCAAAGTCGAATTCACCCCGGTCAATGACTATCCGGCAGCCGTGGAGTCTTTGGTGAACAAAAAGGTCGATCTCGTGTGGTTCGGTGGCTTTACCCACGTGCAGGCGCAAATCCGTTCGGGCGGCAAAATTGTCCCGCTGGCGCAGCGTGAAGAAGACACCAAGTTTCAGTCGGTGTTCATTGCCAAAACCGACTCAGGCATCAAGAGCCTGACTGACATGAAAGGCAAGCAGGTGTCGTTTGGCTCGCAGAGCAGCACCTCGGGCCATCTGATGCCCCGCAGCTTCTTGCTGCAAGCCAACATCAATCCTGAAAAAGATTTCCGTCGCATCGCCTACAGCGGTGCGCATGACGCGACCATCGCCTCGGTGGTCAGCGGCAAGGTCGATGCCGCAGCGCTCGACATCACCGTTTGGAAAAAGTTTGTGAGTGAAAACAAGGTTGACACCAAAGCTGTCGATGTGTTCTACACCACAGCCCCTTACTTTAACTACAACTGGTCGGTGCATGCTGACATGCCTGTGGCCATGCAAGACAAGATCAAGGCGGCCTTGTTGGGTCTCAACCCTGCCAACCCCGAGCAGGCTGAAATCCTCAAGCTCAACCGCGCCACCCGTTACCTGGCCACCACGCCAGAGAACTACAAAGGCCTGGAGTCCGCAGCGCGCAGCGCCGGCTTGCTCTGACCGGAGCCGCGTGTGGAACTCCTGCTTGAGGGCGTGAGCGCCCGACATCCGGCTGCCCGGCCGGGTGCGACGCCTGCCATCCAATCTTTGCACTTGCGGATTGCCAGCGGCGAGCAAGTGGCCATCATCGGCCCTTCTGGGGCGGGTAAGACCACCTTGCTGCAGGTGCTGGCCTGTGCCTTGCCGCCCTCTGCGGGGACGTTCCACACGGGTGGCCTCAACCCGTGGCAGCTGCCGCGCCGCGCTTTGCAGCGTTTGCGTGGGCGCTTGTTTTTGGCGCCACAAGTGCCGCCCTTGCCGCCCAGGCAAAGGGTGGTGACTTCGGTGCTGGCAGGGCGCTTACCCGCCATGGGTTTGTGGGCCAGTGTGCGTTCTTTGTTTTACCCCTCGGACATTCCCGGCGCATACCAAGCGCTGGAGCGTTTTGATCTGGCGGACAAATTGTTTGAGCGTGTGGACCGCCTCTCTGGTGGCGAGCGACAGCGCGTGGGTTTGGCGCGAGGCTTGTTGTCGCCCGCGAGCTTGTGGTTGGTGGACGAGCCCTTGTCTGCCCTGGATCCGACCCGTTCTCGCATGGCCATTCGCACCTTGGTGGACGAGGCCCACGCCCGTGGCGTGACGCTCATCAGCACACTGCACCAGGTCGATGTGGCTTTGGCCAACTTCCCGCGCATCATTGGTTTGCGTGATGGCGCACTGGCGTTTGACTTGCCCTCTGCCCAAGTGACCCGTGAGCTGTTGGCACGCCTTTACGACCAGTACGAGCATGAGCTGCGCGGCGAGGTGCCGGTGGCTGAGGTGGTGGAGCCGTCCGTGCCTTCGCAGCCTGCCGTGATGCATTGCCGCTGAGATGTCCATGGCAACCCTACAAACCGTGCCACAGCGCGACCCGGCTTGGCACTCACGCCTGTTTTGGTGGACCGCTGCGCTGGTGGTGTTGTGGCCGCTGGGCGTGGCCACCGAGTTCAAGCCTTGGGTGCTGCTCGAGCGCGACAACCTGAAAATCAGCGCCCAGTTTTTGGGCAGTTTTTTACCCCTGGCGCATGACGCAGAGTTTTTGGGCATGGTCGCGCGTGAAACCTGGCGCACGATTGCCATGGCCACAGCGGGCGTGACGTTGGGGCTGGTGCTGGCCATCCCCCTGACCCTGGTGTGCACCCGCGTGCTGTCGGTGTCTGCCCTGAGCGGACGCATGGCACTGTTGCCCTCGGCGGTACGCCAGGCGGTGCGGTGGTTGTTGGTGGTGCTGCGCTCGATCCCTGAGTTGGTGTGGGCGCTGGTGTTTGTGCGTGTGGTTGGCTTGGGCCCCACGGCAGGTGTACTTGCCATTGCCCTGACGTACGGCGGCATGCTGGGCAAGGTGTACGGCGAAATTTTAGAAAGTGGCGAGACCCACGCCACCGAAAACCTGCTGCGCAATGGCAGCGGACGCTTGCAGGCTTTCTTTTTTGGTTTGTTGCCCACCAACGCGGCTGAACTCACCTCTTACACGGTGTACCGCTGGGAGTGTGCCATCCGCTCGTCGGTGGTGCTGGGCTTTGTCGGCGCGGGTGGCTTGGGGCAGCAACTGGACAACTCCATGAAAATGTTCAACGGTGGCGAGGTGGCCAGCATGTTGCTGGTGTTCATGGCGCTGGTAGCGCTGGCCGATCGGGTCAGCAGCTGGTTGCGCCGTGCCCTGTCTTAAGGCGTGACGATGACAACACCACTGCGTACCGATGCCTCTCCTGCACGACAGGCTGCCAACTTGCCTTACCGTTTGCCACCACGTCTGTTTGATGCGCGGTGCAAGGCCTGTTGGTTCACCTTGGGCCTGCTCGTTTTGGTGGTGATGAGTTTTGTGTCGCTCGATTTGCAATGGCGTGCGTTTTTGTCGATGGACGCGGCAGCGAGCATGGGCAAGTTCATTGCGGAGTTTTTTCCACCTGAAACCTCACCAGCCTTTTTGCAAAAGCTTGCGGTGGCCACCTGGGAAACCTTGGCCATGTCGGCCTTGGGCACGGGCTTGGCGGCGGTGGGTGGTTTGTTGCTGGCTTTGCCTTCTAGCCGCTTGCACGAAGAAGACCGAGCTTGGGCTCGCACCCCCACGCGTTGGCTGCTCAATGCCTTGCGTGCCATTCCTGAGCTGGTGTGGGCGGCGCTCTTGCTCATTTCTGCAGGCTTGGGGCCATTTGCAGGCACGCTGGCGCTGGCCATGCACACCACCGGGGTGCTGGGGCGCTTGTTTGCCGAGTCCATTGAAAACGTGCCTTCAGGCCCGGGCGCTGCTTTACGCGCGCAGGGCCTGGGCAACGGCCGGGTGTTTCTTTACGCCACCTTGCCCCAGGTGTTGCCCCAGCTCTTGAGCTACACCTTGTACCGCTGGGAAAACAACATCCGCGCTGCCGCTGTGCTGGGCGTGGTGGGCGCGGGTGGTTTGGGGCAGATGCTGGCCTTTCACATGGGCTTGTTTCAAATGAACAAGACCGCCAGCACCCTGGGTGCCATGTTGTTGATGGTGGCCTTGGTCGACGTGATCAGCCACGCCACACGCCGTCAGCTCACGCGTTAAGCCTTGATCAAGGTTTGGCGCGTGCTTTGGCTTGGGCCACAGCCTGGGCTTGCTGTTCGCCGGTTTGGTAGTGCGGCACCTTGAAGGTCAGGCGCTTGAGGCGTTGCACAAAGCTGTTGCTGCCTTTGACCTCTTGCTCCCAATACCGGTCGGCCATGGCGATGTTGGCATCGAGTGACAACTCAAAAGCCTCTTGAGACGATTGGCCGCCGTAAATGTAGAGCTTGCCCTTGACGATGCGCCAGGTGTCAGCGTCACCGCCCCATGGAATGCCAAACATGATGCCGTTGGCGCAATAGCCGCCGTATTGCGGCAGGTACGTTTGAGGCGATTTGTCGAAGAGTTGCTTGCTTTGCGCGGAAGCAAAGCGGAAGTCCACACCCTCGTAGCGGCTGGTGAACTCGGGGCTGCCTTGCACATAGCGGCCTTGCGTGAAGTAGGCGGTGACATCCGCGCCCTTGAGCATGAGGCGGCTTTGCGCAGGATCGGGCACCGCGTTGACAGGCTTGAGGGCCGAGGATGGGTTTTGCGCCACCATGGCGCTGCAACCGGCCAAGGCCAAGCACGCCGCCATCAGGCCAGCACCCAGGGTGGATCGCAAAGACAAGTGAAAAGACATGGTGATCTCAGGTAGAAAGACGGGACGCGGGAGCCAACCTCTCGTGCGTACGAGGCACAGGCTGGTGACGTGCATCGGCATAAGGTGCCGGCCAGCCCAGCATATCACTGGCACGAAGACAATCTTGGCGAAGTTGCCATTCGTTGGCAGCAGCCAGGTGCAAGATGCCGTAGCGGTAACTGCCCAGCCATTTGAAGTCGCGCGCGCGCTGACCGTTGTTCTTGCCAAACTCGAGCAGCATGGCCTTGGGAAAGGCCTGTACCAAGGCCTGTTTGCGCTCGGGTGAGGGCATGCTCACCACCTCACCTTCGTTCAAGCTGCGGTAGACAAAGCTGGCCGCAGCACCTGCGCTGGGTTGCCGCACAGGCAGCAAGGCCGGGTCTTGGCCATGGGCCAGAGCCAAGGCAAATTCATGCAGGTCGATGCCCTGAACCTGCAAGTACAGGTCTGAAAACTGCGACGCCATGCGCGGGTTGAACTCGATCACCTTGAGCGAATCGCTCGCGGCATCGTAGAAAAACTCCATGTTGAACAAACCATGCGTGAAGCCCACAGCTTTGAGGAAGCGTCGTGCCACCTCAAGCGCGCGGGCTTGCAAAGCTGGCGCCAAGCGGCTGGGCAACTCAAAGCGCATGAAGGCATTGGTGCCGGGGTAATGCACCGCATCGACCACGCCTATGGGGCGTACCTCACGGTTGAACACATAGCCGTCGAGGTTGTATTGCTGGCCCTGCATGGGCTCTTCAAGCATGAGGCTGTGGGCACTGCCCGCTTGAGGCAAGCGCTCGCGCACCACGCGTTCAAAGGGCTCCACCAGATGACGGATGACCCATAACTCCCAGGCGCTAAAGCGTGTGTGGGCCTGCAGTTCGTCGCGGTTGTGAACAGTGCGGGCCAGCACTGAAAACGCAGCCTTCACGGGTTTTGCAAAAGCTGGGTAAGTCAAGCCTTGCGGCACAGGCTGGCCATAGGCCGCCTCGAGCCGGTCAAAGCCGCAATTGGCTTGGGGGCAGACGCGCGCGAGCACCTCACGGGCGTAGAGCTTGTGCTGGCAGGCCAACACCGCTTTGACGGGCGTGCCTGGCCAGCCCATGCGTTCGGCCAGCATGGCAGCAGCCAGCGCACCAAACTGCTCGTGGTTGGAGGTGACGGCGGTCCAGCCTTTGGCCGCAGCTTGCTTGGCCAAGCGCTCGACAAAGCGGTGCAGGTCAAAGCGTGCGAGTTGCACATTGCTGGGAAAACTGAACAGGTCAAAACCTGCCGTGTCGAAGGGGAACGCCCGTGCATGGCGGGCAAAGCCTTGCGCGTCCCAGTCGTAGTTGAATAAAACGAGGCTGCTCATAGGTGGTTGAGGGACCAGTCGTAATCGAGAAAACTCACCCCAACGTTGCGAGCGCGCAGCTTGTCGCGGCCAGCGGCGTCGTCGGCGAGTTGTTCTGCGTAAAAAGCCCAGACATCTTCCAGGCGTTGAAAGCCACGATCACCTTTTTCAAAGTCTTCGCGGAACCATTTGAAAATGGCGCTCACCTCGACCTTGCCTGTGGCTGGGTTGTAGCGGTTGCGGGTGCGGTCGGCCATGAAGCGTTGCATGCCGTCGCTGAGCATGGCGTCGAGCCTGCTTGGCGTGAAGGCCTCAGGCATGAGGGCTGGGCAACCTAGGCTGGCGCAGTTCACGGCCGCGTGCACGCGTGGGTCGCGGTACAGGGGGCGGAGTTGTTCGTGCTCGATCCAATCCAGGTGGCGTGCTTCGCCCAGCAGTTTGAAAAACCTGTTTTTCCAGGGCGACTGCAAGAGGCTGCCCAGGTCTTTGATGGACTTGAGGTCGGGGTAACGTGTGAGGATGAGCTCGAGCGTGAAACCGTTGTAGGCGTTGATCAAAAAGGCCATGCGCTGGTCTTTGCTCCAGGCATTGAACTGGGCGCTGCCCACGGCCGACCACTCGGCCAAAATTTTGGTGAGTTGCGCCCGCTCTTTGCCCAGGCCCGCGTAGTCCACCCGGCTTTGCTTGTTGTCTGGCAGCCAACGCACATGCTTTTTCAGCAGGGCGTCCCAGGCTGGGTAGTTGTGGTCAAAGGCGGCTTGGGCATAGGCCCAAGGTCCTGCCCAAGCAAGACCGGTGGCCAAGCCACAGCGTTGCAACATCCATCGGCGTGAGACAGGGGGAGTCATGACAGGCGGCTCATAGTGAAAGAAGTGTGTCTGGCTTGCAGCGCAGCGATGCGCAGATAAGTCGGGTAATGACTGGCCTGAAGCTGCGATAGCCCGAGGGCTTAGCCGCGCCGCCAAGCGTGGTAGCGCGCCACCCAGGCCAGCAGCTTGTGCGGCTGGTGCGCGCGCTTCCACTCCCCGGCTGCGTATTTGTTGGCTTCGGCCAGGGTGGGGTAGGTGTGGATGGTGCCCAGAATTTTGTTGAGCCCCAGACCATGGCGCATGGCCAGCACAAACTCAGCGACCAAATCGCCGGCGTGGGTTCCCGCAATGGTGACCCCGAGGATGGTGTCTTTGCCGGGCACGGTGAGCACCTTCACAAAGCCGTGGGCCTCGCTGTCGGCTATGGCGCGGTCGAGGTCATCAATGCCATAGCGGGTGACCTCGTAAGCCACGCCTTTTTCTTTTGCGTCTTGCTCGTTGAGGCCCACACGCGCGACCTCGGGGTCGGTGAAGGTGGCCCAGGGAATCACCGAGTAATCGGCCTTGAACTTTTTGAACTCACCAAACAAGGCGTTGACCGAGGCGTACCAGGCCTGGTGCGCGGCGGTGTGGGTGAACTGGAAGGGACCTGCCACATCGCCAGCGGCGTAAATGTTGGGGTAGATGGTTTGCAAGTACTCGTTGGTCTCGATGGTGCGCTGCACAGGGATGCCCAGCGCCTCCAGGCCATACCCACTCAAACGGGCAGAGCGACCCACGGCGCACAGCAGTTGGTCAAATTCCAGGCGCTTTTCAACACCTTCATGCGCCAGCACCAGCACCCCGCCAGGGTGGCTAGGTAGTTCTGTGTTTGTGGATGAAAACAGGTCGGAGCCCTTGTCCAGGCTAGTGGATGCGCTATTTTTTTCGTAGCGTAGGGCCTGGTGGCTGGTGAGAATTTCTACACCGTCTTTGCGCATGGCGGCTTGCACCAGCTCGGAGACTTCTGGGTCTTCGCGCAGCATCAGGCGCGGTGCCATTTCCACCTGCGTGACCTGTGCGCCCAGGCGTGCAAAGCTTTGTGCCAACTCGCAACCTATGGGGCCGCCACCGAGCACCACCAAGCGTTTGGGAATGTCGTTGAGTTTGGCAAAGGTGTCCCACAAGGTGTCGCTGGTGACATAGTCCACACCGTCTTGCAAGCCCGCTAAAAACGGCGGCACAAACGGCCGTGCACCAGCCGCGATGATGATGTTGCGCGTGGTGAGCTGCTGGGTGCTCCCGTCGTTAAGCGACACCTCCACCGTCCAGGGGTTGATGATTTTTGCGTAGCCCTGCAGCACCTCCACGCCCAGGCCGGTGTAGCGCTCAATGCTGTCGTGCGGCTCAATGGCGCGGATCACGGCATGGATGCGCGCCATCACCGCCTTGAAGCTGAATTTTGGCGTGGCATCGCTCAGGCCGTAGTGGCTGGCATGGCGAATTTGGTGCGCGAGCTTGGCGCTTTTGATCAGCGCTTTGCTGGGAACGCAGCCGTAATTCAGGCAGTCGCCGCCCATTTTGTGGGCTTCAACCAGCGTGACACGCGCCTTAACAGCGGCGGCAATGTAGGCCGACACCAGACCACCAGCGCCCCCGCCGATGACCACCAAGTTACGGTCAAACCGCGACGGGCGCACCGCGGCCCAGCGTGCATACACCTTGCGGCGCGCAATCGCATCCACCACTTTTTTGGCCAGCAGTGGGAACACACCCAGCAAAGCCAGGCTGCCCAACAGACCTGGCGAAACAATGCCTTTGAGTGAGTCGATCTGCGCGAGCTGTGTGCCCGCGTTGACGTACACCGCCGTGCCCGCGAGCATGCCGAGTTGGCTGACCCAGTAAAAGGTCAGGGTCTTCATTTGCGTCAGGCCCATGACCAGGTTGATCACAAAAAACGGCACCACAGGAATGAGCCGCAGGGTGAAGAGGTAAAACGCGCCGTCTTTGGCAATGCCGCGGTTGATGTCGGCCAGCCTTTGTGCAAAGCGCTGTTCAATCGAGCTGCGCAACACAAAGCGCGCGGCCAAAAACGACACGGTAGCGCCCAGGCTGGACGCAAACGACACCAGCAGTAAGCCCCAACCCAGCCCAAAAATCGCGCCGCCCGCTAGCGTCAAAATCGCAGCGCCTGGCAGCGACAAAGCGGCCACCACCAGGTAGATGAGGAAGTAGCTCACACCCACCGTCCAAGGCTGCTGCGCGTACAGCGCGGCAAACGAAGCGTGGCTGTCTTTGAGGTAGGCCAGGCTAAGAAAGCGCCCCAAATCGAGCCCAATGAACAAGGCAATTGCAGCCGCAATCAAGCCGGGGATGATGAGTTTTTTGATGGGCATGCAGGGGCTTTCAGGGCAGGGAGGCGGCAATGCTGCGTGCCAGGCGGGACAGGGCCAAACGGTGAGCCTGGGCCACGGCGTCAAGCTGCGTGGCGGCGTTGCTTACTGTGCTGCCCCCCGATTTATCGGCGGGTACAGGCACGCTCAGGCTGGTTTGATGCACAGCCAGACCCTGGGCATTGGCCGGGTCGGAGATCTGCCAGCGCGCTTGCAGGTCGATGGCTTGGCCGTCTGCACGGACATCAAACGCCGTGATTTCCACGCGCAAGGCGCGGGCAGATGTGTTGGCCGGCAGTGTGCCGGTCAAGAGCTGGTTGGCGCCCAGCAGCGTGGCCAGGTCATGGGCCAGCACACGGTTGGCGCTGTGTGAGGGCAACTCTGCCCAGCGAGCGCCCGAGGCGTACACGCCGCTGTTGCGTGGCAGCAGCAACTCATCACGGTCCATGTAAGCAGGCAGCCGAACGGGTAGCAGGTGCCAGGCGTGCGAGCTCTTGGGGGCCTTGGGCAACAGCAACTCGGGGCTGGCGATGCGCATGACTTGGCGCTGCTCGGGGGCGACCGTGACCGGGCTGCAAGCCACAAGCGCAATTGCGCTGGCCAGCAAGGCCAAGCCTTGCCAATGCAGCGACACAGATCGGGGGCGTTGAAGAGGTGTCATGGGGTGTTGGGTTCCGGTGTACGGCCGCGCAACAAGGCGTCGGGTTGGCGTTCCAGCAAGCGCGCCAGCTCGCCGAGCTGACGGGCGGTACGTGCCACGTCCTGTGCGGCCCGCTCCAAGCTGCGAACCAGCGCTGCGTCTTCACCGGTGCTGCCGCGTAACTGTTGGGCGGTCATGGCCAGTTCATCGGCAGCTCGCTGGAAAGATTGAATCAACGGTGCATCGGCAGCCACGGTGGTTTGCACCTGCTGAGCGCTTTGCGCCAAGGAGCCTGCGGCTTTGCCCACGTCTTGGGCGGTGGTGCGGGTTTGGGCCAGGGTGTCTTGCGCTGCGCTCGACAGTGGTCCAACCTGCTGCTGCAAGCTGCGGGTGAGGCCGCGTAAATCTTGGCTGAGTTGGGCCAGGTTGCCCACGGTGCGGCGCAGCTGTGGGTCGGCCACCAACTCGCGTGTGGCCGTGGCCAGGCCGGCCAGGTCTTCAAAAGCACTCTTGAGGTCGAGCTCTTCAAGCTGTGCTTGAAAGGCCTGGATGGTGGTGGGCAAGGTGGGAATGAGCCTGTCTTGCCCGGGTGCAGCCGTGTGTTTGCCCAGCATGGCTGGGCGTAAATCGAGGTCCACATAGAGCTGGCCGGTCAGCAGGCTTTGCGTGGCCAGGCGCGCGCTCAAACCTTGGGCCACCAGCAGTTTGAGGGCTGCCTGCGATGAGGTGGTGGTCTCGGGGCTGGCGGGCACGAGTTTGAGCAGAGCCTCTTGGTCCAAAATCGCTTGCACGGGAATGAGAATTTGCCCTTGCTGGTTGTCGTAGGCCAAGCCGATGTCGGCCACGCGACCAATCCGCACGCCGCGAAACACCACAGGCGAGCCGTTTTGCAGGCCGTACACCGAGCCGGTAAAACGCATGTCGACCTGCTGATGCCGGGTGAACACCTGGCCACCCAGCACAAAGGTGATGCCTGCAACCAACAAGGCCAGGCCGCTCACCACAAACAGGCCCACGCGCAAAGCAGATGACTTCATGGTGTGAGGGTTCTCTTTAAAAATAATTGCACACGTGTTGGCCCATGGGCCAGCAGATCGCGTGGCGCACCCAGCGCGGTCATGGTGTGTCGCTGATCATCGAGGAACAAAGCCCGGTCGGCCACAGCAAAAATACTGTCCACCGAGTGGGTGATGAGCACGATGGTGGTGCCCAGGTGCTCGCGCAAATTCAGCAGCAGCTCGTCGAGACGGCGCGCGTTGATGGGGTCCAGCCCGGAGGCGGGCTCGTCGAGCAACAGCAAGCTGGGGTCCAGCATGAGCGCGCGGGCAATGGCCACACGTTTTTTCATGCCGCCGCTGAGCTCGGCGGGCATGGCGTCAAAACAATCGTCCAGCCCGACCAGCGCGAGTTTGAAGCGTGCCAGCTCGCGCATGCGGCGCTGCGGCCAGTGCGTGAACAGTTGCAAAGGCAGCAGCAGGTTCTCGCCCACGGTCATGGAGCTCCACAGCGCCCCGCTTTGAAACATCACCCCAAAGCTGCGTGTGAGTCGTGCAAGTTCATCGGGCGTGCAGGCATACAGGTCGGTGTTGTTGAGCAGCACCTGACCAGCTTTTGGAGCTTGCAAACCCAAGAGGTGGCGCATGAGCGAGCTTTTGCCGCTGCCACTGGCACCCATCACCACAAACACCTCGCCGGGATGGACGTCAAAGTTCAGATCGCGCTGGATCACGCGTTCGCCCCAGGCCATGGTGAGGTGTTGCACAGCGAGCAGGCTCATCAAAACCCCAAGCTTTGCAGCACCGCCGTGCTGGCACTGGCAGCAATCACGATCCACACCAAGGCTTTGACCACGGCGCGTGTGGTGGCCAAGCCGACTGCCTGCGCGTTGCGCCCGGCGTGCAGGCCTTCGCGGCAGCCCGCCAGCACCAGCAGCAGGGTGTAGAGCAGGCCTTTGAAGAGGCCAATCCAGAGGTGCGTCCAGGTCAGCGCCTTGAGGCATTGGTTGAGGTATTCCCAAACGGGCACGCCGTACAAACCCGTGGCCACGGGGATGCCGGCCAACACGCCCACCAGCATGGCCATGACCAGCAGCATGGGAGCGACCAGCAGCATGCCCAGCAAGCGAGGCATCACCAGAAAACCCACAGGGCTCAGGCCCAGGGTGATGAGCGCATCAATTTCTTCGTTGACCACCATGGTGCCCAGCTCTGCCGCAATGGCAGCACCCACGCGACCTGTGAGGATGACCCCCGTCATGAGGGCTGCGAGTTCGCGCACCACCCCCACCGTGACCAGGTCTGCGATGTAACGCTCGGCACCGATGCGGTCGAGCTGTGCACCGCCCATGTAGGCCAGCATCAAGCCCACCAAAAACGTGGTGAGGGCCACGATGGGCAAGCTGCCGGGCCCCATGTGGTCCATGTGGTGGAGCACATCACGACCCCGAAAAATCACCTGTCGCATGGGCAACTTGACGAGGTGGATGCACACCTCGCCGATGAAGCTCAGGGTCAGTGCGGCCTGGTGCAGGCTCAGGCCCGAGACGGCAAGAGGGCCGGCCTGTGTCAGCTCAGATGCGGCCTGCTCATGGGGGGCATCGACGTTGCTGTGGGTGGCTTGCCAGGCCAGTTGGAGTTGCGAGGCCACCGAGGCGGGCAAGGTGCCGGTTTGCAGCGTGAGGCCACGTTTGGCCAAGGGCGCCAGCAGGTTCCACAGGGCGGGGGCTAGGCCAGCGTCCCAGGCTTGCAAGCCAGAGGCGTCGATGCGCAAAACACCTTGGCTCAGGTCGTTGGTGTGTGCTGGCGAAGGGGTGTCGGTCGTGGCCACGGGCGAAAAGTCGCTCTGCCACTGCCCGGTCAGGCTCAGCGTCCAGCCTGGCTGCGTTTGGCGCCAGTGAAAACCTGCCTGCCCGGGGGTGGGGTGCATCACACCGAGCGTCGCAACATGGCCCCGGTGAACACAACCGGGCCTGTGGGGCCAGAGCCCGCAGGGGCACCGCCCAAAGGCTCCAGGCTGACCGCCAGGGCCGGGACGTTTTGCCAGTTTTGGCCTGGCACTTTGAGGCGAACCACGCCTTCACGCGCCAAGACGCCCAGTGACTGGGGCGCGCCACCCTCAGGCAAAGCCCAAAGCTGCAGGTTGCGGTCGGCCGCTTCTTGGTAGTTGCCCACGCGCTGCAGGGTAAGGGTTTGCGCGGCGGGGTTGAAGGTGGCGAGCAGTGTGGGCTTGGCGCTGGCATCGTTGAGTACGGCCACCAAGCTCACGTCTGTGCCGGGTTGAGCCTGCAGGCTGGCAAGTTGCGCGCCGAGCTCATCGCGCTGCTGCGTGAGGTTGACCACAACCAGCGCTGCTACTGCCACGCTGGCAAATGCCGCACCACGCCACAAAGCCAGGTTTTGGAACCACGACGTTTTAGCAGGTGTGCTTGATGCAGCACGTGCATGCGCTTGGCGTGCGTGGCTTTGGCGGGTGTGTGCCACATCGGCTTGCACCAGGTTGTCGATGCGTGTCCAAACCGCCGAGGGTGCTGGGCTGGGGGCTTGAATTTCTGTCAGGCCACTCAAGCGACCTTCCCACGTCAGGGCTGCTGCGCGCAAATGCGGGTGCTGGCGCGCGAGGTCTTCAAACCGCCGCCGAGCCGCGCCGCGCAGGGTGCCCAGCGCGTAATTGGCCGCCAGTTTGTCCACAAGTTCGGGGTGATGGGCGATGTTCATGGGGTGCCTTCAGGCAAATCTTGCCATGCATGTGCGCAGTTGATCCAGGCCGCGACGGATCCAGGTTTTGACGGTGCCTAAAGGCAGCTGCAATTGGGCGGCCAGCTCGGAGTGGCTCAAGTCGCGCAGGTAGGCCAGGCTGACGACTTCACGCTGTTTGTTCTCAAGCCGCGACAAGCAGACATGCAAAGCCACAGACTGCTCACTGGCCAGGCTCATTTGCATCGGGTCAGGCATGTCGCTTTCGAGTGTTTCGCTCAAGGTTTCGTCGAGCTCTTCAGTGAGTTTGCGGCCCTCTGCGTTTTGGCGACGCAGCACATCGAGCGCGCGGCTGCGCACCATCAAGCCCAGCCACGCCATGGGAGGGCTCAGGCTGGCGCGGTAGCTGGCCGCTGAGCGCCAAACCGACAAAAAGGTTTCTTGCAAGGCGTCTTCGGCCCACTGCGGCTCGCGCAAGATGCGCAAAGCCAGGCCATACAAACGACCCGAGGTCAGTTCGTAAAGCTGTTTGAGCGCCTGCTGGTTGGCGCTCGCAACTTGGTCGAGCAGCTCAACCAGCGTGGCATCAGCGGTCTTGGCATCCATCAATGCATTATCAGCTTGTAAGATAGTCCCCATGGGGTGGGTGAGTATGCGGTTTGAGGAAAGTTGCAATGACAAAGGCCCATGGGTGGGCCTTTGTCATTGCAAGCAGGCATCTGCTGCGCTGTTTGCGCGGCAGATGCGCTGGCACATCAACGGGCGATGATGTCGCGGTACATGGGGGCGAGCACGGCCAAGAGCTCGTTTTGCACGCCAAAGGGCACGCCCTCGGTGCTCATCGCGGCTTGCAGGTCTTCAACCAATGCGTTGAAGTGCGAGCGGTTCACGCCCATGCCAGCGTGCGACGATTTCATGTCACGGCCGGTGTACTTGCAAGGGCCGCCCGAAGCTTCGCACACCTGCTCAACCAACAAGGTTTTGAGGCGTGGAATGTTGGTGGCTGCAAACATGCCGTTGATGCGACCGTCTTTGGCAATGTTGCCAACAAAGGTGTCCACCACTTTGGTGATGCCGGCTTTTTCGCCGAGCTGGCTGTAAAGCGTGGGGGCTTGCTGGGCGCTGGCTGTGGAAGACAGCAAAGCAAAAGACAAAGAGGCCAAGGCCAAAAGGAATTTACGCATGGTATTGCTCTTGATGGGTTAGGTTGATCAGAACGCGACTTGGGCGGAGAGGAAGGTGCCCTGCTGTGTCTTGCTGGATGTAAAGCCAGACACCACACGACCCATGTCTACATAGGCCAAGGTCAAGGTCAGGTTCTTGGTGGGTGTGTAGGCGATGAAGACATCTTTCCAATCGTCTTCAGCCAGGGATGTGCCGCCGAGAGCGTTGCCAACTGGCTCAGCAGAACCACCCGACAAAGCAGCCTTCAGTGCATTACCACGGCCTTCAAGATTGTTGGGTTTGAAGCGATATTCAGCGCCAATGGCCAATTTTGGAGAAAGCAAATAGGCAGCTGAAAACTCTGGGTAAATTCGGCTTTCGTTGTTGCCACCAGCGCCTGAGCCAAAACCTAGTAAACCATTTTGGTTGGCGTTGGTGTAGCGCAAAGTGCCGTTGAGTAACAGACCTTTGTTCAGCAACAGTTTGCTGGCTGACACATAGTATTCTGTGCCTTGTGTTTTAGCGCCCAGCGTAGTGATAACGCTGTCTGCGTTGAGCGGAACTCCCGCCACGGTTTGGGTCGGTCCATTTGTCGGCAAAGCCTGCTTCACCAAAATGCCGACCGAAATTTGAGGCATGAGGTTGTCGCTGTCGAGAATTGCTTCGCCAGCTACGCGAATTTTGGCACCCATCACGTTCATAGCAAGGCTGTTGCCACCCAAGAAAGTCAGTTTGCCAATATCCAGTTCCTGCCGTCCAAAGCTTACTTCTGCGCGGTCGTTGATACCAAGGGCAACACCATAGCTCTTGAGCCCATAGTCCTGGGTCGTCATGGTGCTGTAAGCAGCAGAAACACCAATCTCATTGCCCATCGTGCCAATGGTGGCCCAAGGCGTGATGCCACCGCCGGCTGCGCCGTCGATGCTGGTGATGCCGCCGGTGAGCGAGAGTTTGCCGGTGTCGGCTTGGGCTGCGCCCATGGTCAACATGGCGGCTGCGGCGATGCTGGTGAAGGCCAGCTTGGAAAATTGAAGTCTCATTGAAAGCTCCGATGAAGGGTGAAAACGTGCGTTGCTGCGCGGGGTCAATCCGCGCGCACCTTGCAACTACGCATAGCTATATCGGTCGGATTCAGTGCAAACCTAAGCCCTTCATTTTTAGGTGGGTATTGAGGTCAACCCCATGCATAGGGCTTGAACTTGAAGCGGCAAGTGGCTGGCTAAACGCTGCTCATGCACAGCCGACACAAAGGCAAAATGGCATCTTTTGGATGTGGGTGTCGTATGAAACGTCGAAGTTTGTTGGCCAGCTTGCCCGCGGCGCTGAGCCCCGCTTGGTCTGTGTTGGCGCCAGCCGCACAGGCCCAAGAGGCTTACCCCAACCGCCCTTTGGTGTGGATTTGCCCTTACGGTGCGGGTGGCAGCGCCGACAGCCGTTCACGCCAGGTGGCCAAAGCCATGGCCGCTTTGATGGGGCAGGCGATAGTGGTGGACAACAAAGCGGGTGCGGGGGGCAACATTGGCACCGATTTGATTGCGCGGGCCAAGCCCGATGGCTACACCTTGGGCATGGGTAACTTTGCGCCATTGGCGGTAAACCATGCGCTTTTTAAAAAATTGAACTTCGACCCCATCAACGACATCACCCCCATCGCGCTGATTGAAAGAGGGCCCTTGGTGCTGATGGTGCGCTCAGACTCGCCTTTTAAAACGCTGCAAGACATTGTGCAGGCGGCCAAGGCGGCGCCCGGCAAGCTCAGCTATGCCTCAGGCGGCATTGGTGGCACGCACCATTTGAGCGCGGCTTTGCTCGAGCACATGGCGGGCATCGACATGATTCACGTGCCTTACAAAAGCGGCTCGGCCGCGGCCAGCGATTTGATGGGCGGGCAGGTGCAGTTGATGTTTGAGCAGATGTACAGCGCCATGCCAGGCTTGAACACGGGGCGCATGCGCGCCATTGCCATCACCAGCAAGACACGCTCGCAACTGTTGCCGCAGGTGCCTTGCATGAGCGAGCAAGGTTATGCCGGCTTTGAGGTGCTGAACTGGCAGGGCTTGATTGGCCCCAAAGGCATGCCCGCTGATGTGGTGCGCAGACTCAACGCCTGGTGCCTCCAAGCGCTGCAAACGCCTGAGGTGCGCGAGAAAATTCTGAGCCAGGGCAACGAGCCAGGCGGGGGCTCGCCCGAGCAGTTTGCCGCCTTCATCAAGACCGAGGCGCAGCGCTGGGGCAAGGTGGTGCGTGATGCAAAGATTGAGTTGGACTAATGGCTAAACGCCGCGCGCACGGTCGGCATGAAACTGCTTCACATACGCGCCAAAGTGCCCAGCATCGAGGGCGTTGCGCACCTCTTGCATGAGGTTGAGGTAGTAATGCAGGTTGTGTACCGTGGTGAGCATGGGGCCCAGCATTTCGCCGCAGCGGTCCAGGTGGTGCAGGTAGGCGCGTGAAAAACCTTCACGGCCACCGTTGACCCAACTCACACCACTGCGCCCAGCGCAGGCATAGCAGGTGCAAGTTTCATCGGCGGGGCGTGCATCGGTTTTGTGGCGCGCATTGCGAATTTTCACGTCACCAAAGCGGGTGAACACATGGCCGTTGCGCGCATTGCGGGTGGGCATGACGCAGTCAAACATGTCGATGCCGTTTTGCACGCCTTCAATCAAATCTTCTGGCGTGCCCACCCCCATGAGGTAATGCGGCTTGTGCGCGGGCAGCTTGGGGCCGATGTGGCGAATCAAGCGCAGCATGTCCTCTTTGGGTTCGCCCACACTCACACCACCCACCGCAATGCCGGGGAAGTTCATCTCTTCCAGGCCGGCCAAAGATTCGTCGCGCAGGTTCTCGTACATGCCGCCCTGCACAATGCCAAACAGGGCGTTGGGGTTTTCAAGTCGCGCAAACTCGTCTTGGCAACGCTTGGCCCAGCGCATGCTCAGTTCCATCGACGCACGCGCTTCGCGCTCGGTGGTGAGTTGGCCTTTGAGCTTGGGGTCCAGAGACTCGTAAGGCGTGCATTCGTCAAACTGCATGACGATGTCGGAGTTGAGCACGGTTTGAATTTGCATCGAGCCTTCAGGCGTCAAGAACAATTTGTCGCCATTCACGGGCGATGAAAACTTCACGCCTTCTTCGCTGATTTTGCGCATGCCCCCCAGCGACCACACCTGAAACCCACCCGAGTCGGTGAGGATGGGTTTGTGCCACTGCTCGAACTGATGCAGGCCCCCAAACTGCTTCATCACGTCCAGGCCCGGGCGCATCCACAAATGGAAGGTGTTGCCCAAAATGATTTGCGCGCCCATGTCTTCCAGCGAGCTGGGCATGACGCCTTTGACGGTGCCGTAGGTGCCCACCGGCATGAAGATGGGGGTTTGCACCACGCCATGGTTGAGCGTGAGGCGGCCGCGCCGCGCGTGCGAACCCAGGTAGCTGCCATCGGCACTGGCGGGGTCGGTTTTGAGGACGTCGAAGGTCAGCATGGTTGGTTAGTTGTTAGGTTGACGCTCAAGCAGCATGGCATCGCCATAGCTGAAAAAACGATAGCGCTGGGCGATGGCGTGGCGGTACAGCGCCATGATGTGCTCGTAACCGGCAAAGGCGCTCACCAGCATCATGAGCGTGCTTTTGGGCAAATGGAAGTTGGTGATGAGCACATCCACCACCTTGAATTTAAAACCCGGGGTGATGAAAATTTGTGTGTCGCCCTCGGCAGACTGTGCGGTGCAACCACCTTGCGCCCAAGACTCCAAGCTGCGTACCGAGGTGGTGCCCACCGCCACCACGCGACCGCCGCGCGCTTTGCACTCGGCAATGGCTTGTTGTG
Source organism: Hylemonella sp. UBA6679 (assembly GCA_002454975.1). GTDB lineage: Bacteria > Pseudomonadota > Gammaproteobacteria > Burkholderiales > Burkholderiaceae_C > Hylemonella. The sequence continues at coordinate 574 of DKJZ01000045.1, read as the reverse complement.
TCGCCACGGGGATGTGGTACCACTCGCTGTGCATGCGGTGCTCGGCCAGGTTCTCGGTTTTCACTGGCTGAAAAGTACCTGCGCCCACATGCAGCGTGACATTGGCGCGGGCAATGCCGCGGGCCTCTAGGCCGGCCAGTACGCCTTCGTCAAAATGCAAAGCAGCGGTGGGTGCGGCAGCAGCCCCGGGCTCGCGGGCAAACACGGTTTGGTAGCGCGCCTCGTCTTCGGGCGTGTCGGCATCCTCTTGCTGGTTGCGCTCGATGTAGGGCGGCAGCGGCATGAGGCCATGGCGGTCCATCAGCTCATGCGGGTACGCGCCATCGGCGCTATCAAACTTGAAGCGAAACAGCTGCCCGTTCTCATCGGGCCAACGCCCCAGGTAAGTGGCCGTGAAGCCGCCATGCATCTGCAGCACCATGCCAACGGGTGGCTTTTTGCTGACCTTGAGGTGCGCCACCACCTCAAACTCACCCGAGGGTATGGCCAGCACACGCTCGACCAAAAGCTCGAGTTTGCCGCCGGTGGGCTTCTCACCAAACAGCCGCGCCTTGACCACCTTGGTGTCGTTGAA